>NZ_NRGV01000050.1:0-150356 GCF_002332385.1 Glutamicibacter sp. BW80
AACCCGTAGGAGAAAGCTTCAGGCTGTTCTTTGATCCGGCCCATGAACCTGCTGATCGTGGCATCCGACGCTACTGAGCCAAAGAGTCCTGGTGCGGCACGCAGCTGGTCAATATCTGTGGCTTGCTCGCCGCCGGCCGCCAAGGACAGGGCCAGTGCGCCGAGGATCTTGCCCGGACGGTGCGTTGCGGTAGCGGGCACGAACTGGCTGAACCGGTCCTCGCAGAGCCTGCGGAAGTCCACCGCGTTCAGGAAACTGGTCAGCACCGACAACCCTGCATGGGAGACCAGAGATTGACCGGTGAGTTGGGTCGGGATGGCAGGGAAAACGTGGGTAGAATGGTTCACAGAAAAGGTGATCCTTTGTACGGGTATTTTGGAAGCTTCGACACTCCTATTTTCCCTGTTCAGGTCACCTTTTCATCTTTTAAGTCAGTTAATGACTGCCGTCGTCATGAAATACCCGGGCTAGTCGATCTATATTGGTATGCCTCAGTCCAGCGGATGGATGGATGAATTTACGCGTTTTTATCGTGTGACTCAATGTTTTCTCGAGACGAGCCCGCGCTACTTAAGCCGTTCGTAGGTGGCTTGAATTTTGTTGTACTCATTGATCGCAGTGATTTTCTGCATGTCCTCACCCGTGCCGTGAAGAATGCTTGAAGCAATCATGCCTAATGCAACTTTGTCGTAGGCTCCACCTTTAGTTCGCACGACTAGCTCGCCTTCAGCCGGGGACTCCCATGAATCGACGTAGAATGTCGGACCACTGAGCGCACTGATATTCCTGGCTCCATTCGCTCCGAGCCACTCATTGATTTTTGTATCCGCCCATTCTTGGCCGCCGTCAGTGCCATGTGCAAGTTCCTCTGCTGGGACAACTGATGGGCCGGGCGCGACTTCGTAAGCAGTACATCCAGAGAGCGCGAGAGCCATAATCAGGGTGGAACTCGTGACATTTTTCTTCATGGGTCCCTCTAATACGACGATGTCGAATAGCTAATTGATGAGTTGAGGATGAATTCAGCGATTGCAGCGCCTCCTCAGGCAATAGTAGCGAGTTGCCAGTTCACGTTCACCTGTGGAACAAGGATGCTAGATTCGCTCCAACAGGGACTGGCTCTTCCCGATAATGAAAAGTAGGCTGAATTCGCCAGAGCCGTTTTGAATCAGCTCGAATAACGGGAGGAATGCTAGAAAAAGTATTTCCTGTTCAAGGCGATATTCTGGATATTCGTCAGCTCTATGCGCGTAGCAGTTTGCATACGACGCAGTGAATTACATTTTGTAGGCCCAACTCTGGGCATAAGTAACGTAGTACGCCTTGTTGGAAAGCTGCAGCGATTGAGAAACGGAAGAGAACGATGAGGCAGAACATGATGCGCAAACCGATAGTAGCCTTACTTCTTGCGTCAGTTCTACTGCTTGCCAGTTGTACTAGCCCGCTGATTGAATCTGGCACAGATATGAATTCAAAGGTGTCAAAATCGATCGACGGGTACGAACTCATCACTGCGGAACGAGCGGCAGAGACCGGGTTCTGCACAGGCAACCCTTCAGACGAGCAGATGTCCACAGAGACCGAACACATCGGGACCTTTCTCTATCTGGAATCGGGGCACCAGCTTTCTGCGACTGGAGGCGAATGCAACAATAGAGATTTGGCGCTTACGCTTGCTGATGGTGTCGTGCAGCTTTTCTTCATCTCCTATGACGCCGTCGAAGATAGCAGTGGTGAAAGGATGGCTGGTCTCTTCGGTGAATCATGCGAAACGCTCGAAGCCTACGAAGAGCTCATGAGTTGTCGATACATCGTAGAAAACACAAATATCTCCGTCGTTGCTCGGCAGAACATTCCCGAAGAGGAGTTCAGAGACAAGTACCAGTCACTTGCCAGAAAGTTCGCTGAACAGTCCGATTTCCATCCAGAAGCTTGATACTTTGAACCGTGGGAACAACTTGCGGATTGCTAGCCTTTTGTGCACGTTAGCGGTCTACTGCAGTGTTGCCCCTCTGTCACGAAGATGAGCTGTAAAATCAATAGTCCATCTTGGCGTGATTCTCGTCGGATGCGTTGAGATTCGGGCCTGAGAGCTGCGATGACGCAGCCAGAACTGCGGAATTGCAAGTCCGCAACACGTCCCCTGCATGCCGGAGCCGGGAAGAAACTCCAGTGAAACAACCTATGCTGTAAAAATGAAATATTATGGCAGAACGATAAAAACTATCTTGGTGATAGTTGCAACGTCTGCGTTCCTTGCGCTCGGTGTGGGCTTCTCAATCCATCTTGGGCTGAATCACTTCATCGTTTCGTGGGCGGAAGCCAGAGACGTTAGTCGTACTGCGGAACCGGGGAAAGAGAAGGCCGACTATATTGCTTCTGAGATAGAGAAAATTGCCGCAGTGGAATCCGCGGTTGTACTGGAGTCTAATTTTAATGGGGCACGGATCGAGGTGAGGGTCGGTGCATTCTCACCTGGGCGGCCGGTGCATGAACAGATCCAGGAAGCTTGTAGAGAAGCCATGCGTCAGGGCTTTAATTTTGAGCCTTACGAAATCGTCTGTGAAATCAGGTAATCGCATAGAGATGTGCTTTCCGGTTTGCACCCTGGCGTTGTCACGAACTGACGAGTTAATAGGTTTTGAGATCGCGACTTACTTCGGTGTCCCGTAGAACGTTCCCCTTGCGGGCGGCAGTGCTGTGGACTATGGACAGAAATGCTGAGGACTTCGGAAACTGACAGGATCGGCGGTTTTTCAATGTTCTTGTTTTCCCGAAACTGCTTCCCGAAATAGATTCTTCCCAGAAAGTTTTTTTATCGTTTATGGGAACACTCATTGAGTGCCGGCTAATTGGCGGGAGCTGTTTCCACTTCTGCTTGGTCTATCCAGCGGGCTAGCAGGCTGAATGCTGCGAGCTGTTCGAGGGCTAGCTGCTGTTGCCCGCCATGGTTTTCCTGCGGTTTGTGCATGCCTGGGTTGCGGATGCCCGCATAGAGCCCTTCGGCGAATGCACGCGCGCCCTGGTGCAGGTTCGCATATGTGTCCCCACCGTCATTTTTGGCGAGTCGAAGTCTTGGCGCGCCTGGCTTGGCCGGGTTGGTGCTGAATGCGTCGTTGAAGAGCTTTCGCTCCGAAAGATCCATGCGTCCAAGCTTCTGCTGTGCTTCGTGATTGATAGTTTTAGCTGCCTCCATCACAGCCTCGTGGTAGTGCCCGCTATTCCACAAAGATTTGCTTCGTTCCCAGGCCCAAGGATGCAAATTTGAGGCATCCATGTCTGGTGCATCAGTTCCCAGGTGTTTACTGAGTTCTTCGCCTCGCTGAATAAGTACTTGTGAGCCACAACGATAAGTGGCCTGTTTTTCACAGTGCTTAGTGGCGGTGTTTTCTGGCCTTGGCTGTTGCATCTTCGGGCCGATGGATCAAGCACCCACATTGACTGCTGTCGCTCGGTGCGCGGCGTCTGATTAGTGAACAGGGGTGCTGATCGCTACGGCCCGCTTGGCGGCAGGGAGTGATTCCTCGGCGGTTGCGGAACCGCCGCACTGCCGAAGTTCGCGCAGTGGTCCTGCCGGACTCCATGGGTGGTCTCGGGGAGAGCTATCGCTGGATGGCTGGGGCTAGGCCAGGGAGAGGAAGAGTTTTTCCATGTCGGCACGGTCGGCTGTGGGGTCCTCGCTTTTCAGGCACTGCTCGAGCCCGGTGGCGATAATGGAGAACCCGGCACGGTCTATGGCCTTGGAGGCGGCGGAAAGCTGGGTGACCACCGCGCGGCAGTCGCCGCCTTCCTCCAGCATGCGGATCACGGCGTTAAGCTGGCCCTGGGCGCGCTTGAGCCTGTTGATGGCCGGTTTCATGGTGTCCGCTTCAAGTTCCATGGTGGGTCCCTTCAAGGTGTTGATTTCTTCAATGGTATACCCCCGGGGGTTTCCTTAGCGTATCAATGGCAGTGATTCTCGATACCCCCATGGGTATATGCCATACTCGAATACAGAGGGGGCGGCCAAGCCTCCATCAACAACCCCAGACGCAAGGAGTCACCATATGTGCCGTGCGACCAAATGCCGTAAGTGTCAGAAAACCACCTGGGCCGGATGTGGCCAGCATGTCAAGCAGGTCATGGCCCACGTGCCGCGGAGCGAGCGCTGCTCCTGCGATCCAAATGCCCCGAAGGAGTCCAGCAAGAAAGGCGGCTTCTTCGCGCGCCTCTTGGGCCGCTAGGCCCAGCCTCGCATGCGCCTGCGGCGATCGGCACCATTCCCGATGGTGTCGATCGCCGCTTTTTTGTGCATCCGTGAACGACTTGACGTATACCCCAGGGGGTATTATTGTTGCCTGTGAACCGGATACCCCCAGGGGTATGAAGGGTAAACTGACCAACCACAAGGAGAACCAATGCTTCTCGAACGAATCTATGACGAGGACCTGGCACAGGCCAGCTACTTCATCGGCTGCCAGGCCAAGGGCGAGGCCCTCGTGGTGGACGCCCGGCGCGACATCCAGGTGTACCGGGACCTTGCCGCAAAAAACGGCATGAAGATCACCGCCGTCACCGAGACCCACATCCACGCCGACTACCTCTCCGGCACCCGGGAGCTGGCCGCCGCCACCGACGCGGAGATTTACGTTTCGGGCGAGGGCGGGCCGGACTGGCAATACGAATTCGAAGCCGAACGCCTCTTTGACCAGTCCACCATCACGCTGGGAAACATCACCGTCACCGCCCTGCACACCCCGGGGCACACCCCCGAACACCTCTCCTTCCTGGTCACCGACGGCGCCTTCAGTGACAAGCCGGGCTTCCTGCTCTCGGGCGACTTCGTCTTCTCCGGGGACCTGGGCCGCCCGGACCTGCTCGACGAGGCCGCCGGCGGTACCGACACCCGTTTCGCCGGGGCCCACGACCTCTTCGTCTCGCTGAAGAACAAGTTCCTGACCCTGCCTGACTACGTCCAGGTCTACCCGGGCCACGGCGCCGGCAGCGCTTGCGGCAAGGCCTTGGGCGCCATCCCGTCCTCCACCGTCGGGTATGAGCGCAACTTCGCGTGGTGGGGTCCCTACCTAGAGGCAAACGACGAGGCTGGATTCGTCGAGGCCCTGCTTGACGGGCAGCCCGACGCCCACGCCTACTTCGGACGCATGAAGCGCGAAAACCGCCAGGGTCTGGCCGTCCTGGGCGAACGCGCACCGCTGGCCCAGCTGGCCATCGAGGACGTTGCCACCGCCCTGGCCGCGAACGAAATCGGCATTGTCGACACCCGCCACCACACCGAGGTCCACGAGGGAACCGTCGCAGGGGCACTGAACATTCCCGCCGGCACCAAGGCGGCAAGCTACGGTGCCTGGGCCGTGGACCCGGAAACGGACCAGCGACCGCTGGTGCTCTTGGCTCCCAACAGCGAAACGGCCACCGAGATGTGGGACCACCTCATCCGCGTGGGCATCGACCGCGTCGCCGGATACATCACTTCCCTGGACGGCCTGCCGGTCTACGTGCCCCGCACGATCTCCCCGGCCGACCTGGCAGGGTTCGATGCGGCCATGGTCTTGGATGTGCGCAACAAGACCGAGCACACTGCCGGACACGTGCCCGGCTCCGAACAGCTCAACGCCGGACGGGTGCTCTGGAACACCGACAAGCTTCCGTCCGACGGCGTGATCGTGAGCTTCTGCCAGTCCGGGGTGCGCAACTCCGTGGCCGCCTCCGCCCTGCGCCGGGCCGGGTTCGACGTCGTTGAACTCGAGGGCAGCTACGCCGGATGGGCCGACTGGAAGCAAATGCAGAACGCCTAGGTTCTCCACTGCCCATCCCTCAACAATAAATTCTACGTATTCCCGGTCCCGCATCCCCCTTTCCGGATGCGGGACCGGCCGGGCGCCATGCCCGGCAGAAAGGCCCACACCCCCATGAACACCATCCCCCAGGCCACCAGCCCCGAAGAGCTCAAGGACTGGATCGATACCGGCACCGACGTCGTGGTGCTGGACGTGCGTTCCGCCGCCGAATTCGAATCCCTGCATATCAAGGGCTCCTACAACGTCCCCCTCCCGTTGCTGGCAGAACACACCGAGGAACTCGCCTCGAAACTCGACACCAAGGTGGTGCTGGTCTGCCAATCCGGCGTGCGCGCCACCGAAGCCAAGACACACCTCGCGGCAGTCGGATTCGGCAACGCCCATGTCCTGTCCGGCGGCGTCCCCGCTTACAAGCAGGCCGGTGGCGGGACCGTCGAGGGTTCCAAGCGCTGGGACCTGGAACGCCAGGTGCGCATGGCCGCCGGTTCCCTCGTGGTGGCCGGGCTGGTGGGTGGGAAGTTCCTCTCCCCGCAGCTGCGCACCGTCGCCGGTGCCATCGGCGCGGGCCTGACCTTCTCCGCGGCCACCAACACCTGCGCCATGGGCAAGGCCCTGGCCAAGATGCCGTGGAACAAGACCGGCAACGAACCGACCCGTGCATCGGTCCTCGCCCAGCTTCCGCCCAAGAAGTCCTAGCGCACACCCGGTTGGCCCGCCGCCAACCGGATTCCTCCCGGTTTCCGGGCCCGGGTCGCGTTGATCCGGGCCCGGAAAGCACCCACATACCGCTTGAACACGCCCCCGAAGGAGCAGACCATGCCCGAAATCACCATCACCGACACCGACCAGCGACGTGCCACGGACCAGGTCCTTGACGTCCGCGAAGACTTCGAAGTCGCCGAGGGAATGATCCCCGGCGCCATCCACATCCACATGGGAGAGCTCAACACCCGCCTGGGGGAGATCGACCGGACCCGCCCCGTCATCGTCATCTGCCGCAGCGGCAACCGCAGCGCCCGCGTCGCCGACGCCCTCACCGGCGCCGGATTCACCGCCGACACCATGGCCGGCGGCATGACCGCCTGGCAACGTGCCGGCCTGCCCGTCACCTAAAGCCATACCCCGGCGCCAACCCCACCCGCGTCCCCTGCCCTTCCTTCCCAGACAAGGCCCCCTCCATGACCCTCACCCTCGCACTCACCCTCCTGCTCTCGGTGCTGATCGGGATCTCCCTCGGCCTGCTCGGCGGGGGCGGGTCCATCCTCACCGTCCCGATCCTCACCTACGTCGCCGGCATGAACCCCAAGGAAGCCATCGCCGCCTCGCTCTTCGTCGTCGGCGCGACCTCCGCCGTCAGCGCCGTGACCCACGCCCGCAAGAAACGTGTGCAATGGCGCACCGGACTCGTCTTCGGCGCCGCCGGCATGGCAGGGGCCTTCGGCGGCGGCCTCCTGGGGGGCCATATTCCCGGAACGATCCTCATGATCGCCTTCGCCCTCATGATGGTCGCCACCTCCCTGGCCATGATCCGCGGCCGTAAGAACCCCGCAGGCGCACCCCACCAGGGGGATCTGCCGGTGCCCAAGGTCATCATCGAGGGCCTGGTCGTCGGCTTGGTCACCGGGCTCGTCGGTGCCGGCGGCGGCTTCCTCGTCGTTCCGGCACTCGCCCTGCTTGGCGGCCTGTCCATGCCCGTCGCCGTCGGCACCTCGCTGGTGGTTATCGCCATGAAGTCCTTCGCCGGACTCGGCGGCTACCTCACCACCGTCACCCTGGACTGGACACTTGTCGGCGGAGTCACAGCCGCCGCGATCCTCGGCTCCTTCCTCGGCGCACGCCTGGCCGGACGCATCCCCGAAGCGGCCCTGCGCAAGGGCTTTGGCTTCTTCGTCCTGGCCATGGGCGTCTTCGTCCTCGTCCAGGAACTACCCTCCCCCGCCAACCTCATCCTGGGCCTCGCGGCCACCGCAATCGCCGCGGCCGCGGCCCTGTGCTGGTTTGCCATCCCCGCATGCCCCCTGCGACGCAAGTCCCTGGGTTCACCCGCCACCACCACGGCAACCGAAGCCCGCTAGCCCCGGCTCCCCTCCGTGTTGCCCCTCCAGCCTCGGCACTCCAGGAGTCCGCGCATGAAACCGTCCACCACCAAGATCCTCCCTGTCCTGGGTTTGCGCGCCAACGCGGCCCAGTTCGCGTTGCTTGTCGCGGTCAACGCACTCGTCGGCGGGATGGTCGGGCAACAGCAAACCGTCCTTCCGCTGCTGGCCCACGCGGAGTTCGGCCTGAGCGGATACACGTTCCTCTTCGCCTACGTGGCGGCCTTCGGGATCGCCAAGGCGACCTCCAACTGGTTCGCCGGGACCCTCTCGGACCGCTACGGACGCACCCCCGTGCTGCTGGCCGGGTGGCTCTTCGCCATCCCGGTGCCGCTCATGCTCATTTTCGCCCCGGACTGGAGCTGGGTCGTCGCCGCGAACGTTCTGCTGGGCATCAACCAAGGCCTGACCTGGTCGACCACCGTCATCATGAAGATCGATCTGGTAGGCCCGGCCCAGCGCGGCCTGGCCATGGGACTGAACGAGGCCGCGGGCTACGGTGCCGTGGCCGCCACGTCCCTGCTGGCCGGATACCTCGCCGAACAGTACGGGCTGCGTCCGGCGCCCTTCCTCTTGGGAATCGCCTACACCGCCTTGGCACTGCTGCTGTCGGGCCTTTTCGTCCGGGAGACCCACCCACATGCCCTCCTGGATGCCGGAAACATGGCTGCCCGGGGCGCCTCCGCCCGGCATGGCCTGGACGCCAACCTAGCCAACGGCCAAATCTTTTCCCTGACCAGCTTCCGGGAACCGGCCTTGTCCTCGGCGAGCCTGGCCGGCCTGGTGAACAACCTGAACTTCGGACTCTCCTGGGGCCTGTTCCCCCTCCTGTTCGCCACCGCGGATCTCAGCATGGGCCAGATCGGCCTGCTTTTCGCCCTGTATCCCGGGGTCTGGGGCATAGGCCAAATGGCGACCGGTGCTCTCTCGGACCGGATCGGACGCAAACACCTCATCACCACCGGCATGTTGGTCCAGGCCGGAGCCCTTGCGATCATCGCGCTCGGGGACGGCTTTGGTGCCTGGGCCTCGGGAACCGTATTGCTCGGCGCGGGAACCGCCATGGTCTACCCCACGCTGCTGGCCTCCGTGGGCGACGTCGCCCATCCCGCTTGGAGGGGACGCGCGGTGGGCGTCTACCGGGTCTGGCGCGACCTCGGATATGCCGTCGGTGCCATCATTGGCGGGATCGTCGCCGACCTGTTCGGGCTCAACGCCGGCGTCTGGATGGCCGCGGCACTCAGTGCAGCCGCAGGGCTGATCGTCGCGATCCGCATGTATGAAACGCACCCACCGCATCCCCGGCCGACCCCTGGGGGCAATGCCCTGGCAACACTTCCGCGCGACCACACCAACCCGTAGCATGGCCACAGAACCGAGGTCCCATGCCGTGGCGGAGCACGCAGTCGCGCTCGGCACGCCTCCACACCACGACCCGAGGAGAACCGCCATGACCTACACCCACGCCATCACCGTCCCGCTGTCATGGCAAGACGCCGTCGAACGGACACGCGGCGCCCTGGCAGAACAGGGTTTCGGTGTCCTGACGGAAATCGATGTGAAGGCGACCTTCACCCAAAAGCTGGGCCAGGAGGCCGGGGTCTCCGTGGGGGACTACATCATCCTCGGGGCCTGCAACCCGCAACTGGCCCAACGCGGCATCACCGCCGAACCGCAGCTGGGCGCACTGCTCCCGTGCAACGTCGTCGTACGTCGCGCTCCCGCCGCCACGGAAACCACCATCGAGGCCATCGACCCGCAAACCATGGTCAAGCTCAGCCAGAGCGACGCGACACGCGAGGTCGCCAACGAAGCCGACGCCAGGCTTCAGGCGGCATTGAAGGAAATCTCCGGAACAGTAGGTACCTAGGTTCTCACCTCATTGGCACAGGTCGCTCGCACGATTCCCACATCGCTAACGGGCACCGATTCCTGCGCGGAGCTCCATGCGGAGCCAGGTACCTCAGGAATCGGCCCATGAACCGTCCGGTTCCGGACAGTGTTAAGGGCACCAAACGCGCCGACCACCACCCGCCAAGTCAGCAAAGAGTGATGGGCGTTGCAGCCACGGACAACAGTTATTGAGCGGATAAGCCGGGAAACCACCGTCTTGAAAACCTAAAGATTATTGAGACACTCTCCTCAGCCCGGCCATGCCGTCTCAATATTCCGTAACGGCAAGGAGTCCAACCGTCTTATAAAGTCGTCCCAACGTAAAACGTCTTACCTGCTTGCCGTGCAGGGGTTTTTGAGCCACACTGGGGCAGGTGAGACATTTGGGATACACGCGCGTGAGCACTTCGAGCCAAGACGCGGCCTTGCAGCTCGATGCCCTGGTTGCTTTAGGGGTGCAGAAGCGCGACGTGTTCGCCGACGTGACTTCCGGCAGCCGCAGCGCGATCGATCGGCCCGGGATGAAGAAGCTGCTGGACTATGCCGAAGCCGGCGACACCGTCGTGGTGTGGCGGGTTGACCGGCTGGGTCGCTCCCTGATCGATGTCTTGAATACCGTGAACCTTTTGCGGGAGCGCGGGATTAATGTCCGCTCCATTTCCGATGGCATCGACCCGGCCACATCGACCGGTCGGATGATGCTGAACATGCTTGCTTCGTTGGCCGAATACGAGCGCGAATTGATCGTTGAACGAGTCAACGCCGGCATTGCCGCCGCCCGGCAATCCGGAACCCGTTTCGGCCGGCCGGTCTCGGACCCGGCGGTGATTGCCGACAAGCTCGCGATCGCCAAAGATGCCCGCACCAGGGGACGCACCGCCGAAGACGCAGCACGCCTGGTTGGCTGGAGCCGCGCAACGTTCTACCGCCACTTGGGCCAAGAGCCCGCATCTTCCAAGAGTCTGTGATCGGCCGTGTCCCTGCGAAGCGAAACGCGCAGGGACGTACCGCTGGGGCAAGACCAGATTGGCAGCAGTACCGAGAAAGCAGGAACTCCTCGTGACTACCTGGCTAAGGCAACAGCACGTTGGGAAATACTGCGTCAACACGTCGAAGACGGAGTGCCGTTGACGGTTCTGGCAGGGGAACACCATATCGGCCTGAGGACACTGCAGCGATGGCACCAGAGCTTCAAGCTCCACGGGAAGCCTGGTCTGGAACCGGTGGCACCGGGCAAACGCGGACGCCGGATGCCCAGCGAATTCGTGAACCTGGTCGAAGGCCTCGCCTTAGCTAAACCGCCCAGGACTACGGCAGCCATCCACGAACAAGTCAACAAGGTAGCGCTCCACCAAGGATGGGCACCGGTTTCCTACTCCACCGTCCGCTCGATCGTCGGCGCGATAGATCCGGGGATGATGACGCTGGCGCAGCAAGGTACGGCGGTGTACCGCGATAAATATGAATTGGTCTAGCGCCGCCGCGCCGAACGTCCGAACGCGGTGTGGCAGGCCGATCATACCGAGCTCGACATCCTGGTTTTTGACGCTGGCCACCAGCCGGTCCGACCGTGGCTCACCACGATCATGGATGATTACTCGCGAGCCCTGTGCGGGTACATGATCTTCACCGGTGCTCCCTCATCCTTGAATACGGCATTGGCGTTGCGTGAGGCGATCTGGCCCAAAAAGACAGCAGATTGGGCGATGTGCGGAATCCCTGATGTGCTCTATGTAGACCACGGAACCGATTTCACGAGCCACCACTTGGCGCAGGCCGCCAGAGACCTGCACTTCGAGATCATTTTCTCCGCTGTGGCCCGGCCGCAGGGCAGGGGAAAGATTGAACGATTCTTCGGCACCCTCAACACCGAACTCTTAGCCCGGCTGCCCGGCTACTTGCACAATGTGCGCAACCCCAAGCCGGGGCTGTCCATCGGTGAACTGGACATGGCGCTGGGTGAGTTCATTGGGCAGAACTACCACCAGCGCGAGCACCAAGAGATCAAGGAAACGCCTCAAACAGCGTGGCAGGGCAACGGTTGGTTACCGCGTCTGCCTGAAACCATCGATGAACTGAACCTGCTGCTGCTCACGGTCGCCAAGCCACGGATCGTCCACCGCGATGGCGTGCATTTCCAAGGGCTACGCTACATTTCCCCGTTGCTGGCTGCCTACGTCGGAGAATCCGTCATTCTCCGCTATGACCCGCGGGACGTTGCCGAGATCCAGGTCTTTCACCGTGGCCAGCACATCTGCAAAGCCGTGGATCCCGCGCATGAACGAGCCACAGTGACGTTCAAGGACATCCAGAAGGCACGCTCCGCACGCAAGCGTCAATTGCGCGGACAAATCAATGAACGAATCGCCACCGTCGCGGAATTTCTACCGGCCGGGCAACCAACCACGGAGGCACCCCAGCCTGATCCGGCGGTCCACCGAACCAAGAAAACGAAGCTGCGCACTTACGCGGAGGACGAGTAATGGGACCAACAACTTTTATCGCAACGAAGGAGCACCGCCGCTTCACTGAGTTCGCCAATGCGGTGCGTCGGCAGCGGACTATCGGGGTCTGCTATGGACAAGCTGGAATTGGCAAAACCCTATCGGCTAAACGTTATGCCAACTGGAGCCCGAAAGCCGAGGCGTTAATAGAGGAATGGGGCCGACGGGAGGACAGTGACCTCCAGATCTACAAGGATCTGGCCAAAACGCGGACCGTCTTCTTCACCCCAGGGGTTCTGACGACGCCTAAGCAAATCAAGGATGAACTCTCTCTGGTCACCACCCGGACCTCGATCTGTATCCATCAACATCTCGATACTTTAGGTGCCACGACGGGCCCGATGAATCAAGACAAGCATGTTGAGCTGATCATCGTCGACGAGTCGAAGCGACTCAACGCCACTGCCTTAGAAGTGCTACGAGATAGGTATGACAGGAACAATATCGCGCTGATGCTGATTGGGATGCCTGGCATCGAAAAGCAGTTCAGTCGATACCCTCAGCTCTATAGCCGTGTTGGTTTTGCTCACGAGTACCGTCCGCTTGCTCAGGATGAACTGCATTTCGTTCTGCAACGAAAGTGGCGTGCCCTCGGAAAAACTCTGGACTTGGAGGACTTCACCGATACGCAAGCTGTCGCGGCGATCGCCCGTATCACGCGCGGTAATTTCCGGCTGATCGATCGACTCTTCACACAAATGCAGCGAGTCATGAAAATCAATGAGCTGGACACGATTACCGATGATGTTGTTGAAGCTGCGCGATCCACGCTAGTGATCGGAATCAGTTGAACCGCCAATATTAGGTGCGCAGAAACCGCCAAACGAAGTTAACAATCACAAATGATGAGCTTTGACCTCGGCCAGCTACGGTGCAGGTTC
Organism: Glutamicibacter sp. BW80; assembly: GCF_002332385.1. Lineage (NCBI taxonomy): Bacteria > Bacillati > Actinomycetota > Actinomycetes > Micrococcales > Micrococcaceae > Glutamicibacter > Glutamicibacter sp. BW80. Next base: position 13,173 of record NZ_NRGV01000050.1, read on the forward strand.
CACGCGGTGATTGCGGGCCCGGAAATATCGCGTCGACCGTGTATCAGGGTTCCGGGTAGGTGCTCAATGCGCCCCATGCGTTCTAGCAACTGTGAATCTGTTCGGCCCAAATGCGTCCAATAGTGCGTGGTGAGTCGGGCAAAGGCGATTCGAAATGCTTCGTCCTCCCAGCGAGGATCGCGTGCAAATCCGCCGGCGCCAAGCGAGATGTGGGTGTCTTCCCAATGCGCCCATTCCTGCGAAGCATCCGCCCGGGTCTTCGAATCTGCGCTATTCAGCAGCCGGGCATAGGCCTCGACTATTCTCCCTTCTCCGCGTCTATATCCGACTCCGCCGTGCTCGGCGTACGAGGCGAATCTGTCCCATGCCTCGGGAAAAATCGAGCCGACTCCTTCGGTGATCCAATCGATTTCTCTTCTGCTAGTGGTGGTCACCGCGAACAGAACCATTCCAAGGACGCGTGCGGGGCGGGCCTGGGCGTACGCGAGCGCGAGCGTTGATCCCCAAGACACCCCATTGAGTATCCACGCGTTAATGCCTCGTGCCTCGCGCAGCGCCTCAATATCTTCAATGAGGTGGGCACTCGTATTATGCAGAAGCGACGTGTCCGGGTTCGAGGCATGCGGTGTCGAACGTCCGCAGCCTCGCTGCTCAAACCCGATAACACGGGTGTGTTTCAGGTCGAATCTGTGCCGATAGCCACTCGCGCCTAGGGTCCCGCCCGGTCCACCGTGGAGATATAGCGCCGGCACGCCGTCGGCTGCGCCCCATTCTTCCCAATAGATGCTTTGGCCGTCTCCAACCTCAAGCATTCCCTTTTCGGGTGCAAGCTTTTTTGCCACCTGCTAAACCTCTTTCGATTTCTTGGGAAAACGGCCCTTATGCTGATTCCCCTAGGAGCAAAGGGCCGAATGCGCCAGAAGCGGCCCTACAGCGAAGGCCAATTCATTCGGCGGCTTTCCAGCTCTGGCCGGTCCGCGCCGATTAGCGGACAGCCAAGAGCGAGCCGTGAGTTCGTACTTGGCCTTCGTTCCGGGATTCGGATTGGGCCACGGTGAATCCCGCGGCCTCGACATGTGAAGCCAAAAGATCCAAAGGCCAATAGTAGGCGGTGGCAACCGCATGGTCGAAGGGTTCGAGTTTGGGGCCGGTGAAGAACCCCAAGGCAAGGCCGCCGCCGGGGCGAATGCAGCGAGCGAACTCTGCGAGCGCCTCACCGATTAGTTCGGGGATGGTGTGAATCAGTGAATACCAGGCAAGCACGCCGCCCAATGCTTCGGAGCCAACGTGCAAGCTTTCTGCCCGGCCACGTCGGTACCGTTCTTGGGGGTAGTTCCTTTGAGCGATTTTAATGAACTCGGGAACGGGATCTACACCCTCGACGTCAATCCCCAAGGTACTCAAATGATGTGTCCATTGGCCCGGACCGCAACCGACGTCAAGCACTGTGCCCTTGATGCTGCGCGCCCACGTTTCGACAAAAGCCACTTCGGCAGCGGCAGCATGTTCAATGCTGCCGACGGCATCCACATACTGGCTTGCTTTGGCTCCATATGCGGACCTGACGGATTCAAAAGTCATAACGCCACTCTAGATGTTTTGGATCAGAAGGCGTCCAACGTCGTCGCCCCAGAACTTTCCCCGAATAGTTCCGCTCCGTGATCGTTTCCGAAATACGGGCGTGGGCTTTCGAGATGATGGCAAGATATTCGGCATCTTAGGACATATCCGTTAACACTGATCACCGATCCACCGAATATTGCCTTCACCGAAATGGAAGATTTCGTCATGATTGTCTCTGAAATCCGGCTTCTATGTGCGCCCCACCCCCATGAGCGCACAATAGACATGTAGAGTTTTTCCTAGTCGGTGACGTTGCTGCGAAGCACTCGCGATCCGAGAAATTTTCATTTGAAGCGTTGTGCCAGGGCGTCGGATAATCTCCTGAACGTCTGGCAAATAACAGAACCCTCAGAAGGAGACCAGCGTGAAAATCGCCGTCCTGACCAAACAGGTACCTGATACATGGTCGAGCCGTCGCTTGGACCTGCAAACCGGAATGCTCGACCGCGCAGCGGCAGACCTGGTCGCCGATGAGATCTGCGAACGCGCCTGCGAGGTCGCACTCCAAGCGGAAAAGTCATTGGGCGAGGTTGAGGTCATTGCTGTCTCCATGGGAGATGAGAAGGCCGTGCTTGCACTGCGCCGGCTGCTCTCCATGGGTGCGCATTCTGCGGTGCATATCTCCGACCCGGCGCTGGCTGGGTCGGATATGATCTCCACCGCCCGGGTGCTCGCGGCGGCTCTGGCGAAACTCGACGTTGACCTGATCCTTGCAGGCAACGAATCGACCGACGGCAAGGGTGGCATGGTGCCAGCAATGATCGCCGAACTCCTCGACCGTCCGTTGCTGCCCTACGCCGACGAATTGGAAATCAGCGCAAGCGAAGTGACCGGAACCAGCCAGCTGGGCGACACCACCATGAATTTGAGCGTGCAGCTACCCGCCGTCGTCTCGGTGACGGAGAAGTCCGCCGAGCCACGCTTCCCGAACTTCAAGGGAATCCGTGCGGCGAAGACCAAGCCACTGGAAACGTGGACCCTGGCCGACCTCGGCATCGAGGCAGGTCCCGAGGCGGCCCACTTCCGTTCGGTGATGGTCTCTGCGGAGGACCGCCCCGAGCGAGTCGCCGGACCAAAGATTACCGATGACGGAACGGCGGCCACCCAGTTGGCCGACTTCCTGGCCGAGAAGCACTTTATCTAAATCAGCTCGGGCCTTTCCATAATCTTCATCCCCACGATTTGTCCTTGCTCAGGAGGATTTTCCCATGGTTCAAACCACCCACAGCGTGCTAGTCCATGTCCAGGTATCACCGGACGGCTCCCCGCAGAACACCACCGCAGGCTTGCTCGGAACCGCCGCTCAGTTCGGCACGCCCGTCGCCGTTGCCGTCTGTGCCGCGGGCCAAGAACAGCAGCTTGCGGCCAAGCTCGGTGAACTCGGCGCCGCCGAAGTTCACCTGCTGCCTACCGACCTCGACGCCTTGGCTCTCGGCTCGGCCGATGTGGCGGCGCTCGCCTCGGCCACCAGCACTGTCGCTCCGTCCGCGGTGCTGCTCTCCAATACGGCCTCCGGCCGCACCATTGCCGGCCGTTTGGCCATTCGGGTTGAGGGTGCCGTCTGCGTTGATGCGGTGGGCATGCGCTGGGCCGAGGACGAGCCGATCGCCATGCACTCGATTTTCGGCGGAGACGTCACCTCGGAATCCACTGTCGAAGGCGGACCGCGCATCTTCACGATTCGCCCCGGTGCCGTAGATGCCCGCGCCGAGTCCGTCGCGGCACCGCAGCTGACCATCATCGAACCTTCGGCTCTGCCCAAGGTATCCAAGGGCGCCCAAATCCGCTCGGTCGAAGCGATGCAAAGCGATGCCTCCCGTCCGGACCTGCGCAGCGCCAAGATCGTTGTCTCCGGCGGACGCGGAGTGGGCTCGGCCGAAAAATTCGAGATCGTCGAGCAGCTGGCCGATCACTTCGGCGCGGCGATTGGCGCCTCGCGTGCCGCGGTGGATTCAGGCTTTGTCTCGCCGAAGCTGCAGGTGGGCCAGACCGGTGTCATCGTCTCCCCGGACCTGTACATTGCCTTGGGCATCTCCGGGGCGATTCAGCACCGTGCGGGTATGCAGACCGCCAAGACGATCGTAGCCATCGACAAGGATGAGAATGCGCCGATCTTCGACCACGCAGACTTCGGCATCGTTGGCGACCTGTTTACCGTAGTCCCGAAACTGCTCGAGGAAATCCGCACCCGCCAAGGGTAATCAGGGCATTCTCCACTCAGGTAGGTTCCGGCGAAGCATCACCTGCCGGATACGACGACGCGATGAGGTTCAACGATTATGACCAAGCAACGGATGGCAGGCTACACGCCCCTGCGCGCCAAAGGCGGGGTAAAACCCGACGCAGCCGCCGAGCCTGCACAGAAAATTGAGGCGCCACCGACGGCGAGCGTGCCCGCAGCACCGGTCACCGAACCGGTGTCCAGCGAGCCGGCCCCAGAACAGGCTCCTGCACCGGCCGCGACGACGGCCGTTCAGCCTGAGCCAGCGGCGGTCCCCGTCCCGAACGCCGCCGCTGCCTCCTCCCGCCAACGCATGCAGGGCTATACCCCGCTCCGGGCTCCGGCCGCGGGCACCGCCGGCACCAGCGCACAGGTCGCGGAACCGGCTGCCGGTGCTGCGGAACCCGCTGGGGTGGCCGCAGCAACGCCGAGCGAAACTCCGGCAGCTCCGGTAGCTCCGGACTCGGAACCGGCTGCTCCAGCAATGGCCGCTTCGGGCACCGAGGCAGCTTCGGCGGATTCATCCGAACGGGCGGCAGTTCCGTCCAATCGCATGCAGGGCTACACTCCCCTGCGCCAACGCGAGGATGCGGTTGCCGGAAAGTCCACCGAGTCTGCGACTCCCGTTGCCCAAGCCCCAGTGGCTGTCCCGGTTTCTGAACCAGTCGCCGACGACGCAGCCGCACTCGGGCAACCACCGGTCGCTGAAGAAGTCGCCGAGCCCGCGGCCCAAGAGCAACCTGCCGATGCGGAACCTGCCGCGCAGGCCGCGAGCGTGGCCCAGCCTCCCGTCGCGGAAAAGCGCCCGGCCTCCGATGCCCAAGGAACTTCAAAGATCAAGATGAAGCCCTGGGTCAAGCCGGCCATCCTGGTGATCGGAGCGGTCATTGTGGCCCTATTGGTGGTTCTTGCCGCGCGCGGCTTGCGCACGCTGGAACCAATCCAGGACTTCATCGCCACCTATGATGGGCATTCAACCATGCCCGACTCTGCCCCGCTCGGAATTCCGGCTTGGCTTGGTTGGCAGCATTTCTTGAATATGTTCTTTATCGTGCTGATCATCCGCACCGGGTTGCAGGTACGGTATGAGAAACGGCCCGCGGCGATGTGGACGCCCAAGGCGAACTCCTGGTTCTCCCCGAAGGGAAATAGTCCCAAGAAATATTCGCTCAGCATCTGGACCCATCAGGCCTTGGATGCGTTGTGGGTGCTGAACGGAGTGATCTTCGTGATCCTGCTGGCTATTACCGGCCAGTGGATGCGTGTGGTTCCGACCAGCTGGGATGTCTTCCCGAATATGCTCTCCGGCGCCATTCAATATGCCTCGCTCAACTGGCCTGTCGAAAATGGCTGGATTCATTACAATGCCTTGCAGATGACCTCGTACTTCCTCGTGATCTACGTGGCTGCACCGCTGGCCATTGTGACCGGTGTCCGGATGTCCAGCTGGTGGCCGACACAGCCTCAGGCCTTGAACCGGGTCTATCCGATCGAGCTGGCCCGCAAGGTGCATTTCCCGGTGATGATCTTCTTCGTCGCCTTCGTGCTGGTCCACATATTCCTGGTATTCACCACCGGCGCGTTGAAAAACCTGAACCACATGTATGCCTCGCGGGACGCGGCCGACGCCTGGGGGCTGGTGATCTTCTTGGTCTCGGTGGCGGTGGTCGCGGCGGCTTGGGTGTTCACCAGGCCCATGTTCCTCCTGCCGGTGGCAACGATGACCGGCAAAATTTCCAAGAACTAGGGTTCGCTTGCCACGGCGCCTGCAGGCTTCTCAGCGGAGCCGGCGGGCGCCGTTTGGCATCTCAGAGCACCGCTTCGAAGAGCAGAAGCTTCGAGTCACCGTCATCGGCGCGCACCATGCGAATCTCTTCGCCGGCCGCGATCTGCACAAACCCGAATTTCGCGTGCAAGCGTAGCGAGGAGACGTTTCGTTCGTTGGTGAAGTAGTACGCCCGCTGGCTCCGCACAGCGATCCATTCCAGACGCGCCGCAGTGAGGGCCTGGCCAATTCCATGCCTGCGCCAGTCTGGATCTACGATGACCCCGCCGAGGTAGTGGCCTGCCGGTGCAATTCCGTGGGCGTCTTCGTGCCAATGGGTCTTCGCGATGCCGGCAATCTGGGTGCCGGCCACCGCCACTACGACGGTCCGGTGGGAGGTGCTCTGGATTGCCTGCGCCGTCCACGGGTCCCGGCCGCTGTCCACACACAGCTGGGCTATGGCTGCAGCGTCTTCCGCGCGTGCTGCGCACAGCCGTAGATCCTGAATCCCCACGGCCCTTGGCTGTCCCATGTGGTCGGCTCCCTTGCGCCATGCTCGCCACCGGGCGGGTAATCCGCCCGGCCTATCCTCCGCGGTCGCCTGGAGCGCCGGTACCGACGCACCAAAGTTAGTCGACACTAGTCGACGCGTAGTGCCTTGATGACTTTTTCCACTCGTCGAGCACGGGTATCCGCGCCCTTTGCCGAGATGATCGGTTCAACATGACCGCGTTGCTTGCTGTAGGAGAGATTGTTCCAGGCGTCGGCAAGGGCCGGTTCCAGAGACAGTTTCACCGCAAGGTCCTCGGGGACTTCGATGATTCGCGGTGCCTCGTCGAGTTCCAGTTTCACGGTGACCTCATCCCCGGCACCCCGACCGGTGGCACCGCGCGTTTCGGAATTGAAAGAGATCAAAAATTGCCCGCCCATGGATGAGATGGTATTTCGATAGGTGTAGTCCCCGTCGATCGTCACCGTCACCGGTACCCGTTTGCCGTGATTGAATCCCCGGACGATTTCGTCGGGAACAACAATGCCCACGTTATTTCCGGTCGAGGCCATCAATGTGGTGGTGAATTCCGGCATGAGCTGCTCCTTTGTTTCAGGCAAGTCTTTGATCTCCACGGTAGTCCAGTATCTCCGCGCTGACCACCATCAATTCTCATGAGTTGCGAAACGCTGCCAGCGGCCCGCCGGGGAGCCAGATTGGCCAACGCGCACTGGCCCCTGCTCTTCATGGTCCTCAATTCTTTCTGTGGCATCATGGACAGCACCCCCCCCACTCCACGAATACCGCGCGGAGCCATCGCTAATCACGCGTTGCAATCCATGCAAAGGAAAACTTGCCGGAACAAAAACCGAAACCCCACGAACTGCTGATCTTCATCCTCTATCTGGCCGCCTGCGCGCTGATGGCTGGACTTCCGTTTCTCCTCGGATTCCTCACCCCGCTCTGGCTCCCGCAGCTCGGCGAGCTGAAACAGGGCCTTTGGCCATGGGTTCCGGTCCTCGTCATCGTCTTTACCCTGGTACTGCTCGCTACGGGTGAAATCACCGACCGCCTGGTGCGAATGCTATTTCCCGAGGCCGACAAGATTGCCGGCAATACCTTGGAATCGTTGCTGAGCTTCGTGGTGATCGTGGGCTGCTACTATCTGGTCATGAGCACCTACCCGCTGGCCCTGGCGAGCGCCGCGGTCAGCGTGGCGGTCTATTTGCTCTGCACCCCGCTGATCAATCGGCTCACATCCAGCGCACCCCGCGATACACCCGGCGCCCCCTAAGCTCTTGCTTTTTTCTGCACGCAAAAACCCCAGTGGCGCACGAACTGCTGTTCGGCACCACTGGGGTTTTTGCTCGCTCCCGATTCGCGGAAGCGCAGAGCATGAGGAGGCCTAGGCCTCTTCGTCCTCGTCGTCCTTCTTGTACGGATCGGCATCCCCGGCGTGGGTCTTGCCCTCGCGCAGCGAAGCGACCTCAGCGTCCTTTTCCTTGGCCTTGGCCAGCAGTTCATTCAGAAGCGAGGCGCTCTCTGGAATCTCGTCTGCCACGAAGGCCAGGGTAGGGGTCAAGCGAATGGTCAGGTTGCGTCCCAATTCCTTGCGCAGCGCACCGGTGCGCTTGGCGAGCATCTCGGCGATTTCCGCCTTGATCTCACCCTCACCGAACACCGTGTAGTACACGGTGGCGTGCTGCAGGTCGTTGGTGACCCGCGCGTCGGTCACGGTCACGTTGTCGATGCGCTCGTCTTTGATGACGGTGCGCAGCGACTGGGCCATGAGGACCTGTACGCGCTTGGCCAAACGGGCCGCACGGGCTGAATCAGCCATGGATCTCTCCTAAAAAATTGTCGTGAAAGTGAGGAGCGTGGGCGCTCACCGGTCAGTTTACCGGTGCGCGCCCACGCCGTTGCTCATCTAAGGATTAAGCTCGTGGCTTTTCGCGCATCTCGAAGGTCTCGATGATGTCGCCTTCCTTGACGTCGTTGAACGAGCCAAGGCCGATACCACACTCGAAGCCCTCGCGGACCTCGGTGACGTCGTCCTTTTCGCGGCGCAGCGAATCGATGTTCAGGTTGTCTCCCACTACCTTGCCATCGCGAACCAGGCGTGCCTTGGTGTTTCGCTTGATGGTGCCGGAGCGGATGATCGAACCTGCGATGTTGCCGAACTTCGAAGAGCGGAAGACCATGCGGATCTCGGCGCTGCCCAGGGCAACTTCCTCGTACTCTGGCTTCAGCATGCCGGTCAGGGCAGCTTCGATGTCATCGATTGCGGAGTAGATGACCGAGTAGAAGCGCATGTCAACGCCTTCCTTATCGGCCAGGTCTGCCACGCGTTCTGCCGGACGCACGTTGAAGCCAATGATGATGGCATTGTCAACGGTTGCCAGGTTGACGTCGTTCTGGGTGATCGCGCCGACGCCGCGGTGGATCACGCGCAGCTGCACGTCGTCGCCCACGTCGATCTTCATCAGCGAGTCTTCCAGTGCTTCGACAGCACCGGAGGCATCGCCCTTGAGGATCAGGTTCAGCGTATCGATCTTGCCATCTGCCACAGCCTGGTCGAAGTCTTCCAGGGTGATGCGCTTGCGGCGCTTGGCCAGCATGGCGTTGCGCTCTGCGGTTTCGCGCTTGTCGGCGATCTGGCGTGCGGTGCGCTCGTCGTCGGTGATCAGGAAGCCGTCGCCGGCGCGTGGCACCGAGGACATGCCCAAGACCTGAACCGGACGCGACGGCAGGGCCACGTCGAGGTTCTCGCCGTTTTCGTTGAACATGGCACGCACACGGCCGTGGGCGGTGCCCACAACCATGGTGTCGCCCACTGCCAAGGTACCGGACTGCACCAGCACGGTGACAACCGAACCGCGGCCCTTGTCCAGGTTCGCTTCGATGGCTACACCGCGGGCGGACTTGTCAGGGTTCGCCTGCAGTTCCAGCACGTCGCTGGTCAGCAGCACGGCATCGAGCAATTCGTCGATACCATCGCGCTGCAGCGCCGAGACATGGATGAACATGGTGTCGCCACCGTATTCTTCGGGAACCAGACCGTATTCGGTCAGCTGGCCCTTGACCTTGTCAGGGTTGGCGCCTTCCTTGTCGATCTTGTTGACCGCGACGATGATCGGCACGCCGGCAGCCTGTGCGTGGTTCAGCGCCTCAACGGTCTGCGGCATGACGCCGTCATCCGCTGCGACAACCAGCACTGCAACGTCGGTGACCTCGGCACCACGGGCACGCATGGCGGTGAACGCCTCGTGGCCCGGGGTATCGATGAAGGTCATCGCACGGTCGCGGCCTTCGTGCTCGTGGTTGATCTGGTAGGCACCGATGTGCTGGGTGATGCCGCCGTGCTCGCCCTCGGTGACGTTCGACTTGCGGATTGCATCCAGCAGTCGGGTCTTACCGTGGTCGACGTGGCCCATGATCGTGATGACCGGGGCACGCTCTTCGAGCTCGGCTTCGCCTTCAGCCTCAAGTTCGGCATCCAGGTCCAGGCCGAAGCCTTCGAGCAGTTCCTTGTCCTCGTCCTCCGGGGAGACGACCAGGACCTTGTAGCCCAGCTCTGCACCGAGGACCTCGAAGGTCGCCTCGTCCAGCGACTGGGTGGCGGTAGCCATTTCTCCCAGGTGGAAGAGCACGGTGACCAGTGCTGCCGGGTTTGCGCCGATCTTATCGGCGAAGTCGGTGATCGACGCACCACGGCGCAGGCGGATCTCGGAGGATCCGTTGCCGCGTGGAACGTTGACGCCGCCCAGGCTCGGAGCACTCATCTGCTCCAATTCCTGGCGCTTGGCGCGCTTGGACTTGCGCTGCTTGCCGCGTCCGGCGCCGCCCTTACCGAAGGCACCGCCAACGCCGCCACGGCCGCGTGGAGCGCCCGGACGGAATCCGCCGCCGCCTGCACCGGCACCCGGAGCGCCACCTGGACCGCCGCCGCCACCTGGACGACCGCGACCGCCGGCACCCGGACGACCGCCGGCTGCTGGAGCCGGACGATCGGTGCGGTTAGGCATCATACGTGGAGTTGCGCCACCTGCGGCGCCTGCGCCACCAGCGCCGGCACCTGCCGGACGTGGTGCGCCGGTTCCGGCACCTGCTGGGCGTGGACCGCCCTGGCCCTGGCCGGCCGGACGCTGTCCGCCGGCACCCTGTGGGCGTGGACCGCGAGCTGGTGCACCATCACGTGGTGGACGCGGACCGCCGGTACCTTGACCGCCAGCACCCTGGGGGCGTGGGCCTCGGCCTGCTGGACGTGGACCGCCCTGGCCGCCTTCGCCGCGCATTCCCTGCTGTGCGGAGAATGGCGAGTTGCCCGGACGTGGACCGCCTGGACGTGGAGCTCCTGCGCCGGCGCCCTGTGGGCGTGGTGCACGGTTCTGGCCGCCGTCGCGGGAACCACGACGTTCATCCCCGCCGCGCATTCCCTGCTGCGAGGAGAACGGGCTGTTGCCGGGGCGTGGGGCGCCAGCTGGCTTGGGTGCCGGCTTTGGACCTGGGCGTGGACCGCCCGGGGCCGGGGCTGCCGGAGCCTTGGCTGCCGGGGCGTCCGCCTCGGGAGCCTTGGCCGCTGGTGCTGCTGCCGCCGGAGCGGCTGGAGCCGCCGGAGCAGCTGGCGACTTAGCAGCTGGGGCCGCCGGAGCTTCCGGAGCCTTAGCTGCTGGGGTAGCCGGGGTGGCAGCTGGCTTGGCCGCAGGCTTAGCGCCTGGCTTTGGACCGCCAGCACGTGGTGCTGGGGTCGAGCCTGCTGGCTTGGCTGGGGCTGCCGAACCTGGGAAGGCATCGCGCAGTTTGCGCGCTACCGGAGGTTCAACGGTTGAGGAAGCAGAGCGAACGAATTCGCCCATATCCTGCAACTTAGTTAGGGCTTCTTTTGAAGTAATTCCGAGCTCTTTAGCGAGCTCGTGAACGCGGGGTTTAGCCACATCTCTCCTGTGTCGATGCGATCGGCTAGAACCCCGGGTTCAATAAGACTTGGGTGTTCTGGCTGATCAGCGTTGTAATTCGTGAAATTCTTCCGCCGCACGGTGGATCACGCAAAACCGATTGTTCATCGTTGTGCGCTCAACTTAGCGGACTCATCGGGTTGCCATCAGATTTCTGACCCGCTTTCATCATGATTGCCAGATAGCCGGCCCGTTGCCGACTGATCTTCGTATGCGGCGAACTGCTGTGCCACGCAGGAGTCATCAACCGAACTTCTAAAAGCTCGGGAAAATGCCTTGCGTCGCACAGCATGCCGCACACACTTTTCGGTTCCATGGGTCCAGGCACCCCGCCCTGCGGCGGAGCCCGAAAGATCCAGATGCACACCGCGCAGCGGTGAGTCCTGATTCAAAACCCAACGGAGTAGCTCATCTTGAGATGTGATGGTTCGACAGCCAATGCACGTACGTTGCTGATGCAGTTTCATGCGAGCGCCATCCTCACCTTCCACAACTTGTCAACGAGCCAACTACTAGTCTAGCGCGTTTAGACCTCGGCGCACGCGTGAGGTCCAGATCACAGGTACGCCGAGGCCAAAAAACGTGCTAGGCAAATCTATTTTCCGTCTCCCGTTGACCGGGATCAGGAATTGCTCAAAATTAGAACTGTGGTTCCTTGCCACCGGATGCGGCAATGATGTCGATGCGCCAGCCGGTCAGCTTGGCGGCCAGACGCGCGTTCTGGCCTTCCTTGCCGATGGCCAGAGACAGCTGGCTGTCCGGCACGACTACACGAGCGCGACGCTCGTCCTCGTCGAGGATTTCGACCGAGACGACCTTCGATGGGGACAAAGCGGCAGCGATGAACTTGGCCGGATCCTCGTTGTAGTCAACGATGTCGATCTTCTCGTCGTTCAACTCGTTCATCACCGCACGCACGCGGGTACCCATTTCACCGATGCAAGCGCCCTTGGCGTTCACTCCGGCTTGGGTGGCGTGCACCGCAAGCTTGGTGCGGTGCCCTGCTTCGCGGGCCAAGGCCTCAACCACGACGGTGCCGTCTGCGATCTCCGGAACTTCCATTTCGAACAGCAGGCGAACCAGATTCGGGTGCGAACGCGACAAGGTGATTGCCGGGCCCTTGGTACCGCGTTCGGCGGAGACCACATAGGAACGCAAGCGGCTGCCATGGGTGTAACGCTCGCCTGGAACCTGCTCGGGCGGTGGAAGCAGTGCCTCGACCTCACCGATATTCACCTGGACCATATGCGAGGAGTGGCCCTGCTGGATGACCCCGGAGATCAGCGTGCCCACGCGGGAGGAGTACTCCCCCACGACCACTGCGTCTTCGGCTTCGCGCAGACGCTGCATGATCACCTGACGTGCGGTGGACGCGGCAATGCGGCCGAAACCGTGCGGGGTGTCATCAAATTCGCCCAGCAGCACGCCGGTGGAATCGCGGTCCTCGACGAGGATTGCCACATGTCCATTGCTTTGCTCGATATGAGCGCGAGCACCGGGCATTGCGCCGTCGGTCTTGTTGTAGGCCAGCAGCAGTGCCGACTCGATGGTAGGGATCAGCACATCCATCGGGATGTCCCGCTCTTTTTCCAGGATGCGTAGCGCATCGAGATCAATATCCATGCCTAGCCCTCCAAATCTTCGTTATCAATGTTTTCAAATAGCGCGTCGTCGAAATTGATTTCCGGGTCAACGACTGCCTTGCGGATATCTTCCAGGGCGAAGGTCTTCGGTTCGTCGACCTTGACCTTCATGCCCTTTTTGGCAGGCTCGTGGTGCACGGAAATGACTACCTCGGTGTCGGTGACCTCGGTCAGCCGGCCACGCAGCTTGCTGCCGTCGGAGAGATTAAACTTCACCATCCGGTTCTTCGCACGGATCCAGTGACGATTCAGCGTCAGTGGGCGCGAAAGACCTGGGGAGCTTACTTCGAGTTCATATGGATCTACTGACGCGTATTTGGCGTCCTGATCCAAGGCATTAGAAATGGTGGTAGTTACTTCACCAAGTTCGTCCAAAATCACCGATTGGGTGCCGTCAGCCTTGTCGACGATGACCTGCACGGTCATCTGCTTTCCCGAAGGGCGGACAGAGACTTCTTCCAGCACCAGCCCGTGGGATTCCACTTCCTTCTCCAGCACGGTCGTCAACCGTTGTGCCTCTTGTTCGGTATCAGCCGGCTTAGCGGTCATGGATATCCTCCCACGTTATTCGATGTTGTCCTTTAAGGGTATATGCACGCACGCAAGATGAGAACTGCTTAATGGGCACAGGTGAAAGAACTCACGCGCAATTCGCGCATTCAGCGCGTTTGAACCGGGCTTAGCCCGCAACTTCATGGCATGATCGAATCGCCATGACTGAGAACTCGACACCGCAACCCACCCGACGCACCCCAAAAGCCAGGCGCGCACCGGGCTGGATCGCACCGCTGCTAGCCGGAGTTCTATGCGCTGGCCTCACCTGGGGTGTGGGCATGAGCATCTTTCGAGGGTCGTTGGAAGATCGTGGCCTGCCGGAGGAAATCCGCGGAAGTTCCGAAGCGCAGCTCCAGCTGTGGCAGTACGGCTCAACCCTGGCGCAACTCGCCTCCCAGGCCGACGCGTTGGCCGCGCTGGCAGGCTCGGACAGCGCCGGCGCCCTGAGCGAATTGAGCGCCACCTTGGCTCATGGCTCGCGGCTGGTTGGCCAGTTGAGTTTCGAGGATCAGCCAGCGGAGCCGTTGGCGCAAAGCTTCAGCCCCGAGGCGGTTTCCAAACTGGCCGAACAGGTTGCCGAGCTGAGCACCCATATGCCGGCCATCCCCGAAGAGCAGGCACCGCTGGCACCCGCGCTGACGCAGCTGGCCTTCCAAACAAATCTCGAAGCGCGCAGCGCGCTACGCACCGTAGCCAAGCAGGAGTCGGTGGATCAGCTGCCCGCCCCGCTGCTCTCCGGGCAGGGCGAAGCCGAGGGGGAACCTGTGGGTTGCCTCAGGGATCTGAAGCTCCTAGACGCGGAAACCCCGATTTCCGATCCGGCGTTGCATGATGACGTACGGGTGGCCCGGGCGCTGGACCGCGGCTATGCATTGGACTACATCCTGCAATTGCAGGCTGCGCGCGGAGCCAACGCGGATGCGGCGCAGATCGAAGAGCGCCGCACGATGTTGAATGCCGAACTGCGCAAGGTGCGCTCGGTGCTGCCAGGCGACTGTGCGGACCTACGCCAGTCGGCCTATGTTCTGCCCGAGGACGGATTCAATGAGCTCGGTTCGCTGGCCACAGAAGCCGAGGACGATTTTGTTCAAGCGCTAGCTCTTGCATCGGGTGCCGCGAAGGACAGCGCGCAAGGCACGTTGGCCGAAACGACCTGGCAGGTTCTGATTGAGCAGCGCCAACGTGGACTAGATCCAGAACTGCTGAACGCCAGCGAGTAATACTCGCCAAGTATTACCTGCACGCCTGGGTCTGAACGATTCAGCGGCCGAAAACGTACCTGCTCAGAATGATGTGCCCGCATCGCCGTGTGTGACAAGATACATTCAACCGCACAGATTCTGAGGAGTTCCCAGTGTTTGATTCCCCCGGTGGAATTTTCGGCAGCCAGGCGCTCGCAGTCCTTTTGACGCCTGGCATCATCCTCTGGTGGACCGGCACTCGGTCGCGAGGAACCCTCGCAATTACTGCGAAGCCTCAGGTAGTCGGCTAATGGACGTCCCTTGCGGCCTCGGTTTTACCGGCTCAGACTACGCTGCATCCCGCCAAAGGATTCCACGGTGAGTTTCTCCACGCCCTCAGGACAGGCGCATTCCCCGCGCGGCACCGCAAGCGGCGTCCGGGTAGCCACGCTGGTGCCAGGCAAAGATCTGGTCCAACGCCTGTTCGTTGCTATCGCCGGGTTTATCTTCGAGATGATCGTCTGGTCCGCAAGGAACCCCGGGGGCTATGCAGGGACAATTCCATCCTGGATCATCATCACGGTTGCTGCTCTGGGTTACACCACCTTCGTGATGACCCGCTCGCCGATCCTTGGCTACTACACGATGATCTTGCTGAGCACCGGCTGCCTCATCGACCCCATGGCACCGACCATGATGGTCGGGTTCCTCATTGCCGTTTTCTACCTGGCCCGGCGCTTGCCGCGACGCAGGGCATATCTGGCCCTGATCGGCGCAGCCATCCCGATACTGACCGCCTCGTTGGTTTCCACGAAGTTGCAAGTCATCGGTAACCTCACGACGGTTCTCCCCAGCGCGGCCGTCTTCACGCTGCTGGTTCTCGCGGTGTGGGGCTCGGGCGTGGCATTGGCCAGCTATGAGCGCACGTTGCGCACGGAACGTGCTTGGGCAATTCGTGCCCGCGAAGAAGCCACCACGACGGAGCGGCTGCGTATCAGCCGCGACCTGCATGATTCTGTGGCGCACTCGCTCACGGCGATCGTATTGCAGACCGCTGGCCTGAGGGCGGTGCAACGCACCAAGTCGCGCGAAATTGACCTGGATGCGGCACTCGCGGATATGCAGCAGACCGCGGAGCAGAGCATCCGCGAACTACACCGTCTGCTGGGACTCTTGCGCGGCGAGGGAGACGCCCCAGATTCTCCGCCGCGCGGAATCTCCGACTTTGCCGAGCTCATCCAGGCGGCGCGAACTTCGGGGGTCGAAATCCACGAGTCTATTTCCGGCCCCGAGCGTCCGCTCGATCCAAGCGTCGGACACGCTGCCTATCGTGTAGTCCAAGAGGGCCTGTCAAATGTGATGCGCCACGCCGGTCAAGGCGCCAAAGCCTACGTCGAAACCCATTGGGAGTCCGAAGAGCTGACAGTATCCATCCGTTCGCTATCCGGAATCACCGAAAAGTCGGGCCTCTCGGGCGGGTTCGGGCTGCTGGGCTTGCGCGAACGCGTCACTATCTGCGGAGGAACACTAGTCAGCGGTCCTACCGATAGCGGTTTTCTCGTCAAAGCGGCTCTGCCCGTGCGAACTGAACTAGGCTCGGGCCATAACAGCTCGTCGGATGATTTGTGAGTGGAGCGTCAACACGATGATCGCAGACCAAGAACCCACCGACCAAGGCCCGAATTCGGGTTCCAGAATTCGCATCCTCATAGTGGATGATCAGCCGATGGTCCGCGCTGGCATTTCCATGTTGCTTTCCGCCGAGCCTGACCTCGCGGTGATCGGCGAGGCGAGCTCAGGGCCCCAAGCATTGGAATTTGCTGGCAAGCACCTCCCCGACGTGGTGCTCATGGATGTGCGCATGCCTGGGATCGACGGGGTCGAGGCCACCAAGCAACTGGTTCGTGAAACTCGGGAGAACCAGGACCGGTTGGTCCGGGTGCTGATTATGACAACTTTTGATGATGAGGAGGTCGTGGTCAAGGCGCTCCAAAACGGTGCAAGTGGATATCTGCTGAAACACGCCTTGCCCAACGAGATCGCGGCCGCGATACGGCGGGTAGCGGCCGGTGAGACTTGGCTGGATGCGACGGCTGCCACCCGGCTCGTACAGCGCCTGCACATGAGCTCCTCCGCCTTGCCGGACATCACCGAGCTGCTGACTCCTCGCGAACAGGAAGTCCTGCGACTAGTGGCCGCGGGCCTGTCCAATCAGGAGATCCGAGACCTGCTGGTGCTCAGCGAGGCGACCGTCAAAACTCACGTGGCCCGAATCCTCTTCAAGACCGGCTCGCGGGACCGCGCCTCGGCTGTGGCCTTGGCGTACCGCTCGGGCTTCAGCCGTGCGGATGACAAGATCCCGGGACGAAACTGAAAGTTTCCAGAGAAAGATACCGTGCAGGTATGACGACGGCAGAACCTCAATTTGAGATCCTAGAACCAACGCCACAGCAATCCCTCAGCGCCTCGAGGGTGTGGCCTGGTGGGAGCGGTTGTTGCCACCGTATGACGTCCTAGATGACGGTCAGCCTTTTTGGGAACCTGCGTTAGGGGGAAAGCTTTTGGGGCAAATCCAAAGGCTCAGCTTCTTTAATGCGCCCGGCCTATGGGGATGGGTCAAGGCTGATTGATGTTGATTCTAGGTAAGGCAGTATGGGGACATTGCCTCCAGGAATTGCCGGCTCGCAGTCCAAGCGAACCGGCAATTCGTGGTTAAAGTGCATGCATCTCTCCGCCCCGCCCACGTTGGGCAATTGGCCGCCGCCAACCACCGCGGCAAGCCGGTGTTCGGTTTCGGAAAGGTGATGATTCTAGCCGGGCTGGATGCCTTTGGCTGGACCGTTTCCCGCGAATCGTTGTGCCCCTAGGCAAAGATCATGTCTGAACCGAGTTTGATGATCAGCGCGCACACCACGATCACGAAGATGATCCTGATGAATTTGCTGCCTTTGGAAATCGCCATGCGGGCACCGAGGTAGCCGCCGGCCATATTCATCAGTCCCATGGCCAACCCCAACCCGAAAACCACGTGCCCAGCCGGAATGAACAACACCAGGGCGCCAAAGTTGGTGGCTAGGTTGACGATCTTCGCTTTGGCCGAGGACTGCAAGAAGTTGTACCCCAGCACCGTGACCATAGCGATGATCAAAAATGATCCGGTACCCGGACCAATCATGCCGTCATAGCCGCCGATGATCAGTCCGATCACTACCGCCCGCAGGTAGTGCCCACTACCCCGGTAGCGTAGCTTGCTCAGCTCTCCGGCTTTGGGCTTGAAAATTGTAAAGGCCAGCACCGCCACCAACGCGGCGATAATGATTGGCTGGATGGCTTCTTCGGGCAGAATCGTGGCAATGGCTGCACCACCAAAGGCACCAACCATGGCCATCAGGGCCATGGGGATTGCCGTTTTCAGGTCCGGGCTGGTCCGCCTGTAGTAGGTAATCGCGCTGGTGGCGGTGCCAAAAATGGAACCCAGCTTATTCGTGGCCAGGGCCTGTACTGGGCTCATTCCGGGAAAGAGAAGCAGCGCGGGCAACTGGATCAGTCCACCGCCACCGACAACTGCATCGATCCAACCAGCCGCAAACCCTGCTAACAAAAGCAGGATCAGCGACGTCCAGCTGAACTCAACACCATCAAGTGACAAGAAGGAGAGAATCTCCGGCACCGCGCTGCACCTCTATTCATTTATTGCTTGTGAAAAGCTACCGGCAGTTTACGCGGTCAGCTCTTCCACCACGTCGGCAACGGCAACGTCACGACGCTCGCCGGTGGCACGATCCTTGACCTCAACCACTCCGTCGCTTAGCCCGCGGCCCACCACAACAATGGTTGGCACACCGATCAACTCTGCGTCGGAGAACTTCACGCCGGCCGAAACCTTTGCACGGTCATCGAAGATAACCTCCATGCCCTTGGCTTCGAATTCCTTGGCTAGTTTTTCGCCCGCTGCCAGCAGCTCTTCGCCCTTGCCGGTCACGACAATGTGAATGTCGACCGGGGCGACCTGCTTAGGCCAGGCAAGGCCCTTTTCATCGTGGTAGGCCTCGGCGAGGGCTGCTACCGCACGGGTAACGCCAATACCGTAGGAACCCATGGTGACCACAGAGAGCTTGCCGTTCTTGTCCAGCACCTTGAGATCCAAGGCTGCCGCGTATTTACGGCCGAGCTGGAAGATGTGTCCCATTTCGATACCGCGTTCGGCACGCAGCGGGCCGGAGCCGTCCGGAGCCGGGTCACCTGCGCGCACATTAACCGATTCGATGGTGCCGTCGAAGGAGAAGTCGCGCTCGGCCACCAGGCCGAAGACATGCTTGCCCTTTTCGTTGGCGCCGGTGATCCAGCTGGAGCCGGAGACCACGCGCGGATCAACCAGGTAGGTGATCCCGCTGGAGGCTTCGGAGCCCAGCACCTGCTGGTCCAGTCCGTTGCCTGGGCCAATGTAGCCGGCGATCAGCTCTGGGTGCTTGGCGAGGTCTTCGGCACTGGCCGCCTCGACCAGCACTTCGCCGCTGATGTCCAGGGCCATGCCGATGGTTGCTTGCGCGCGCCTCAGGTCGACCTGGCGGTCCCCCGGCACTCCAATGGCCACGACGTGGCGGTTGCCTTCGGGGTCGATGACCGCGACGACGACGTTCTTGAGCGTGTCGGCCGCAGCCCATTCGCCTTCTGCGCGCGGGCGCAGCTCGTTGGCGGCGGCAACCAGCGTCTCGATGGTTGGGGTCTCCGGGGTATCGAGGACTTCGAATGCCGGAGCGTCGCTGAAATCGATTGCCTCGGGAACGACGGTTGTAACCGCTTCAACGTTGGCCGCGTAGCCGCCTGGCGAACGCACAAAGGTGTCTTCGCCGATGGCAGTTGGGTGCAAGAATTCCTCGGACTTCGAGCCGCCCATGGCACCTGCCTGCGCGAACACTGGCACGACTTCTAGGCCCAGGCGCTCGAAAATACGAAGGTACGCGCCGCGGTGTGCGTCGTAGGCTTCGTCGAGACCCTCGTCATCGATGTTGAAGGAGTACGAATCCTTCATGATGAATTCGCGGCCGCGGAGCAGGCCTGCGCGCGGACGCGCTTCGTCGCGGTACTTATTCTGGATCTGGTACAGGTAGGCAGGAAGGTCCTTGTACGAGGAGTACAGGTCCTTGACCAGCAAGGTGAACATTTCCTCGTGCGTTGGAGCAAGCAGGTAGTCCGCACCCTTGCGGTCCTGCAGGCGGAAGAGCCCTTCGCCGTATTCAGTCCAACGTCCGGTCTGTTCGTAAGGCTCGCGTGGCAGCAGTGCCGGGAAATGAACTTCCTGAGCACCAATGGCGTCCATTTCTTCGCGGACAATAGCTTCTACGCGAGCAAGCACCTTCAAGCCCAGTGGCAGCCAGGTATAAATGCCCGGTGCTGCGCGGCGAATGTATCCGGCTCGAACCAACAGCTTATGGCTGTCTACTTCTGCTTCAACCGGATCTTCGCGCAAGGTGCGCAGGAACAGGGTGGAAAGCTTCAAAACCACGCGGGGCGTCCTTTTCCGTAAGTCGCCGGTCCATGGTGTGCCACTGGAGGTCGACTCAGCTATGCAAAATCTGATGTGTAATTGGCTTAAAAATAGCCTTCCACAATCCTAACCTCTATAGGCAAAACCCTAGTATTCCTAAGGCTGTGGAGACTACCGTGATTCTTACCGCAGTAGAAAAACTACTGCCCTGGGAGGGTTTCTCTCCAGGCGTTGGCCGTCGTGCTCGAAACTCTCGCCAACCACCCTTCGATGATCACTTCACGAAGCTGATCTACCTTGATGTGTTCTAAATGGAATAACACAATGTCGGTCCCGGTCAAATGCTGAATATCAAAGAACAGTTCTCCGAAAGCATCAATCAGTTCTTTCTTGGCAATCACTGATGCGGTGCGCACCGCGTAGATTTGGCCTTGCGGCACAGGTAGCCCCTGATCAACGAGTCTTTTCGTGTCGGCTTTCCCTAGCGGCCGCCGCCAAATGACCATGCCGCGGGGCACCGCCCACTTCGCTCCGGTACCATATCCACTAATGCCTTCCTCGAGCTGAGGCAGCGCTGCTGCTATTACTCGGATGTCTGCAATCGTGGCCATCCTCCCATGCTCTCGCGCGCACACGAGGATTCGCAAGTGCACAAGGTATATGTCGAGCTGGCATACAGCAACGCCGCCTGCCTCCGAAATGGAAGCAGGCGGCGAATGGTGAAAAATCTCGCGTTACTGAGTCTTTTCCAACTCGGCAACTGCGACGTTGAGCTCCTTGACCAGCTCGTCGATTTTAGCCTGTTCGTCCTCAACGGCACCGGAGAAGGATATGGACACCGCATTAGCGCCGACAAGACCCTGCACGGTATAGCTGCCCATCGGCACCTCGGTGCCTTCCATGGTGATGCTCGTCTTCGTTGCCGTGGTCACTTTGGCGTCCGAGGTAGCGTCAAGCATTTCAGCCGAAGCGTTAAGCTTCATTCCCTGCATTTCCATGGAGAAGCTGTCGCAGCCCTGCAGGTCCTTGGCCTCGACGGTCTTCTTGATCTCGGATAGCTTTGCGTCATCCTCGTAGGATGCAACGCTGTAGCTGGTTGACTCGCCGACCTCCGCACCAGCGACGGTGGCAACGGCCATATTGATGCCTTCGATGTCCCATGAGCTCTGCTGCGCGACCAATTCAGCGCACTTGGCAGGCTCGATGTTCATGCCCTCGACAAGTTCCTTCGCCTGTGGCAGAGACTCTGCGATCGCAGCACCGTCGATGATCTGCGCGCCGGATTCATCGGCTACTAGCTTTTCTACGACTTCCTTGACCTTTTCGGAACTCAAAGGCTCCGCTGCCGGGGCCTGTTCGGAGGATTGCGCCTCATCCGATGCTGCCGGTGCTTCATTGCCCGAGTCCGAGCAACCGGTCAACGCCAGTGCCCCAGCCAGCGGAAGCAACCAAAGTGAACGCTTTTTCATGATTCAGTCCTCACGTTGAATGGTGTTACTTCCACTGTATTTGAATAATGGTTAGAAATAAAAGCCCTAGGCCTAATTATTGCAACGATTTGATTTCGGCAAACGCTTGGTCGGCCAGCTTCATAGCTTCTCCCGCGAGCAGGGGTGCTTCCACGGTTCCACTGGAAAATGTCACCAGAACGAAACTATTGCCTTCAAGAGCCTGCACCGCGACCGAATTCAGGTACTCGTCTGCCCCGACCTTCATTTGCGTGGCCATCGTCAGCGCCTGGTCTGCGGTTGAGTCAAGGTCCAATATCTGTCGGTCCGTGTTTACTTCCTGACCGGAGACGCTCACGCTAATCGATTCGCATCCTTCGATGTCGGAGAGCTTCAGAGCCTCAGAGATATTTTTCCGGGTCTGTGCATCGGTGATCGAGAATATCTGGATCACTTTGCCCGTGGAGTCCCCCTGGACCGTTGCAGATGCCGCCACTGTGCCGGTCAGGTCCGTGACGGTGTACTTCTCTTGCTGTTTAGCGCATTCCTCCGGCTTGATACCGTTGCTGCCTTCCATGGTCTTGGCATTCTCCAACTGAGGTTTCATCACCTCGTTGTCCAAGATCTGCGCAGAGGAATCCTCGCCTACAAGCTTCGTGACCACGTCCTTGACCTGGTCTGCGGAGAGCGACTTGCCGCTTGTTTGATCCTGCTTCTGGGACGGTGCGGGACTCGACTCGGTCGTTACCGGATCAGCATTATCGCTTCCCGAGCAGCCAGTGAGAATCAGGGTTGCGGCCAGAGGAAGCAGCCAGAGGGAACGCTTGGTCATAGATCAATCCTTAGAATGCGCCACGGCTCCAAGCCTGGCTAGAAATGCTGGAAATGCGAAGCCCCGAGGTGCTACTCAAGTTCGGCGAACAACGCGTCGATTCGTTCCGAAGCGTCTTGGAGGCGCTCTTGCGTTTGCTCTGCAGTCGTCTGCTGCTGGAAACCGACCATCACGTTGCCCTGTGCCGCTCGCACCATGAGTTGCTGTTGCGTTTGTGAGCCATCGCTACTGGTCACCACATAGGCGTCATTGAACGGCGCCATTGTTTTAGTTGGTTGTTTCGCCAAATGGTAGGCGAGAGTTTTCCCGTTGATGGTCACCGAATATCGTGCGCAGTCGGCGCTCGCCTTCGCTTCGCTTTCCCATTGGGCCTGCAATGCTTCTTCGTCTTGATAGACCGCAACCGTCAGATATCGATCTTCAAACTCCACCGCCGACATCTTGGCCTTGGCCAGTTGTTCGGTGACCGGAGCGGCGAAGGTAACACCGCATTTACTTGGCGAAACTTTCAATCCCTCAATCCAGGCCTGTGCTTCGGGGATACTTTTGCGCAATTGCGAATCCGATATGACCTTCGCCTTGGAATCGTCCTTGACGAATTCCTTGAGCTGCTTTTCAAGTTCATCGGCGTTGATCTGCAGTGCGCTTCCCGCCGTTGCCTCATTGGGAACAGACGGGGTACTGCAACCGCTAAGCAGGAGCGCCGCGAGGCAAAGCGCCGAGGCGAGGTACGTTTTAGAGCAATTGGCAAGAGCCACAGATTTTCCTGTCACGATAGTTACTGTGCTCGAGTCTAGAAGATTGCGCACCGTTCTCGGCGGATTATGGCCTCTGAGCCCGAGGCATGCCGTGCAAAAACGCCGCGTTTTCTACCAGTTCTTGATGAGACGATTCTGGTCCGACACGAGGATTTGCGGCCATGAGCAACCTGCAGTCGACAACTGCGCGCGTCAGATCTCTGGACGTACTAGAAAAGGATCGTCGCGAACGTTCCAGCCTGCTCGAATCCCACCCGTTCATAGGACCGAATGGCAGGCTCGTTGTAATTGTTCACATACAAGCTCACAACCGGCGCAAATCGCAGCGCATAGTCAACCGTGGCTGCCATATATCCGGCGGCAAGTCCCTGTCCGCGATAGCGGGGGCTAATCCAAACACCTTGGATCTGAACTACCGAAGTGGTGACGGTTCCAAGATCCGCCTTGAAAATAATCTCGCCGTACTCGTCAACGTCGATCACGGTGTGCCCTTCGCGAATCAACTGACGCACCCGGGTTCGGTAATATCCACCGCCACTGTCCAACGGCGAGTATCCAAGTTCTTCTTCAAACATTGCAGCACTAGCAGGCAAGACAAGGTTGAAGTCCTGCAAGGTCGCCACGCGCAGAGACTCAATCGGCGTGATATTCGCCTGGTGCGCAATAGTCATCAATGGCTGATTTTCACGGACGTCGAAGAATGTCTGGGGTCCCGAGGCAAGGACATCTTGCATCGCCAGCACGGTCTCGGCTGGGCCAAAAACCGAAGCGAAACGTTGGCGCGTCTCCAGCGCTTGCTGAGCATAGGCGCGCGCATGTTCAGCGCTCATGGCGGTGGGCGCAATATTTGCGCCCACCCAGCATGCCGATTCCAGCCCCTCTTCACCGTTAATGCCGAGCAGGTGGGCAAAACCATCCGGAACGGCGGAACGGTGCAGAGCAAGCTGCGACCGGGTAAAGATATTAGCTACGGGGTCTTGATCAAGCAATGCGAGTAGGGCCGCAGTATCTCTACGTCCCAAGACCCGCACTTCCCCGGGCGGGCTCTGTCTAGCTGACGGAGACCACGGGAGAACCCGAGGCAGGATTCTCGTCATCGCCAAGATCCATTTCTTCAGCTAAACGATTAGCTTCTTCAATAAGGGTTTCGACAATCTGGTCCTCGGGGACGGTCTTGATAACTTCACCCTTGACGAAGATCTGCCCCTTGCCATTACCGGAGGCTACGCCGAGGTCGGCGTCTCGTGCTTCGCCCGGGCCGTTAACAACACAGCCCATCACCGCAACGCGCAGCGGGGCTTCCATGCCCTCTAGTCCGGCGGTGACCTTTTCGGCCAGCGTGTAGACGTCCACCTGAGCGCGACCACAGGATGGGCAGGAAACGATGTCCAGCTTTCGGGGACGCAAGTTCAAGGATTCGAGGATCTGGTTACCAACCTTGACCTCTTCGACCGGTGGAGCCGAAAGGGAGACGCGGATGGTGTCGCCAATGCCCTGTGAGAGCAATGAGCCGAAGGCAACGGAGGACTTGATGGTGCCCTGGAAGGTCGGGCCGGCTTCGGTAACACCGAGGTGCAATGGCCAGTCGCCGGACTCAGCCAAGAGTTGGTAGGCGCGGACCATGATGACTGGGTCGCTGTGCTTGACCGAAATCTTAAAGTCGTGAAAGCCATGTTCTTCGAATAGCGAAGCTTCCCAGATGGCCGACTCTACGAGTGCCTCCGGGGTTGCCTTGCCGTACTTCTTCAGTAGCTTCGGGTGCAGCGAACCACCGTTGACGCCGATACGAATCGAGGTGCCATGATCCTTGGCAGCCTGAGCGATTTGCTTAACCTGATCATCAAATTTGCGGATGTTGCCTGGATTCACCCGGACGGCACCGCAGCCGGCCTCAATCGCAGCGAATACGTACTTCGGCTGGAAGTGGATGTCGGCGATGACCGGGATCTGCGATTTCATCGCGATGATCGGCAAGGCTTCGGCATCTTTATCGGTCGGGCAAGCGACGCGCACAATATCGCAACCGGCGGCCGTCACCTCGGCGATCTGCTGCAAGGTTGCGTTAATGTCATGCGTCTTGGTGGTGGTCATCGTTTGCACGCTGATAAGCGAGTTCGAACCGATGCCCACATTGCCAACATTAAACTGACGGGTCTTACGACGTGGAGTGATTACCGGCGGTGGTGCCGCCGGCATGCCGAGTTTGACCGAAGTCAATGGATGCCTCCGAAGTGATTGTAGGTATTTCTATATCAAGTATCGCACCGTCTGGCGTGCTATTGGTAAGGATGCGAGAAAAGCCACGACGAGCGCCGTGGCTTTTCATCACAGATTCAAGAAAAGTTACTTAGTTGGCTTCTGCAACGGTGCGGATGTTGCCCAGCACTTCGGCAACCTGTTCGGCAACTTCAGCGTCATCCTTCGGGTGAGTTTCGGCGAAGCGAACCACCGAGTTGGGGATGGAGAGCTTGACGTTCTCAAGGACGTTTGCCCCTGCAATGTTCAGCGCCTTGCGGGCTTCGTCTTGAGCCCATACGCCACCGTACTGGCCGAAAGCGGTGCCGATGACAACCGATGGCATGTCTTTCACGGCGCCAGCACCGAACGGGCGCGAGAGCCAGTCGATGGCGTTTTTGAGAACGGCTGGCATGGTGCCGTTGTACTCAGGGGAGATCAGCAGCAGCGCATCCGCCGCGCCAACAGCATCGCGCAATGCCTGTGCCGCCGCAGGCACACCGCCTTCAACATCGTGGTCTTCGTTGTAGAACGGCAGGCTGTCAAGGCCCGAGTACACGCTCACATCAACGCCTTCTGGGGAGTTCAGCGCGGTAGCTTCTGCCAACTGCTGGTTGGTTGAACCAGCGCGCAGGGAACCGACCAGAGTAATGACCTTTGTTGCCATATTGTGCTTCTCCTATATTTAGTGAATCAATAAGTAGACAAAGCTGACGCTTCATCTACTCCAACGAGTGATCAGAAGATTCAATTCCGCCACTAGATATGACTTAGGGCACACTCGTGAGAACTCCTGGGTCATAACTGCGCGTGCACCAACCAGTCAGCGGTAAAGCCGCGGCTGCTCAGTCCCGATTAGTCCAATTCAGTCAAAAGCGGCAATATCGCTTCTTGCTCTTCTTTTCGCGCCGATAGGTCATGCTCCCGCCGCCCTCTGAAGATGGCCTGCATACCAATGCCCATTCGCTCTTCGGCACCTCAAGGGACGCTCACCCCTCGCTTTCTCACCTGGCCAAAGATTGTGCGGCAAAGAGGCAGCGCTAATAAACGATGGATACTTACGCATAAATTGCAGCTGCAATTCGATTAGCGGCGGACGCGAGAGGCCAAAATTCATTGCGCTCTTGTCGCTCAACGAATCAATGAAACCCCCGGCCACAAAGCCAAGGC
Organism: Glutamicibacter sp. BW80; assembly: GCF_002332385.1. Classification (NCBI taxonomy): domain Bacteria; kingdom Bacillati; phylum Actinomycetota; class Actinomycetes; order Micrococcales; family Micrococcaceae; genus Glutamicibacter; species Glutamicibacter sp. BW80. Next base: position 39,537 of record NZ_NRGV01000050.1, read on the forward strand.
CTGCGGTCGGGGTCGATAAGCATTGACTTTTTAGGAGGCGAACTGCGAAAGCAGGCCCATGACCGGGTTCCATTCGGTGATGTCGGTCTGCTCTAGCGCGCCGACCTTGCTGAATGGATCATTGGCCAGCACCTCATTCAGGGCGGACTTATCCTCAGCTACAAAAATGAGCAGAGCACCGTCGGCAGCCGGGGTGGGACCCGAGGCGAGAAGACGAACCGAGCCTTCTCCAAGGAACTCACCGAGGTATGCGCGGTGCGCCGGACGGTGTTCGTTGCGCAGTTCGGTCGAGTCCTGAGCATAGGTGTATTCAACAGCAAAAACAGTCATGGCTACAGCTTATTTCGCCAGGCCTAGAAGATCGTGATTGGTTTGAAGATGTCTGCGTATATTAAGAGCCCGCCCATGACCAGCATCGCAGCAACGACTACGTAGGTGAGGGGCAACAGCTTGATGGTATCCACCGGAGCGATGTTCTTTTTTCCGAAGATCCGGGCTACGGTACGCTTCAGTCCCTCGTAGAGGGCACCGATCACATGCCCGCCGTCCAGCGGCAGCAAGGGAATCAAGTTGAAGGCAAATAGCGCCAGATTCAGTCCACCGGCCAGCGAGAGCAACGAGGCGATCTTGTCATTGATTTCGATGCCCTCATGAGCATTGATTTCACCGGCGATACGTCCCACACCAACGATGGAGACCGGACCGTTCGGGTCGCGCTCCTCGGTACCGAAGGCGGCCTGTGCTACGTCGACCATGCGCTGGGGCAGGTGCAGTATGACGTTGCCGATGTTCAGCAGCTGGTCCCCCACCACGCCGGGCATTTCGGTGACCGGCTGGGAAATGTTTTTCTCCTGCGAGCCCATCCCGACGAACCCAACCTGCGCGGTTTTCATGGCGCCGTTCTCGTCGGTCACCGGATAGCCATCTGCATCCAGCACCGGCCGTTCGGTCAGATAGGGCGTCAGCGTGGTGTCATGCATGATGCCACCGCGTTCATATTCCAGGGCGATGCTTTCCCCCGGGTGGTCACGGATCACACCGGTGAGTTCATACCAGGCATCGTGCGCCACCGGGGCGCCGTTGACGGCGGTGATGGTGTCTCCCGGGAGCAACCCGGCGGCGTAGGCCGGAGCTTCCTTGTCGTTGGCGGTGCATTCGGTCGCCTCAGAATTTTCGGCGCTCGCGATGCACTGGTACACCTCGGAGACGGTGGTGGTCGCCGTGGGCACGCCAAAACCGGTGATCACCACGCCGATCAGCAGGAACCCGAGCAGCAGGTTGACGAAGGGTCCGCCGAGCATGATGATGATGCGCTTATAGATGGGCAGCTGATAGAACAGCCGGCCTTCGTCGCTGGCTTCCACGTTCTCATTGGCCTGCGAACGGGCGTCGTCAACCATTTGCCCGAAGACTTTGTCGAAGAAACTCGGCTTCTTCTGCGCCGCGCCGGCTTTGCTGGCCGCGCGCGGCGGGTACATGCCCACCATTGAGATGTATCCGCCCAGCGGAAGTGTCTTCAGCCCGTATTCGGTCTCGCCACGCTTGACCGAAAAGATCGTCTTGCCAAAACCGATCATGTATTGCGGAACGCGCAGTCCGAATTTCTTGGCCGGAAGCAGGTGCCCGACCTCGTGCAAGGCAATGGACAGCCCGATGGCGACGACCATGAACAGGACACCGCCAAGGAACATTAATACGCTCATGCTTTTTCCTTCAGCAACGAGATTGCGTGGGCGCGCGCCCACCGATCGGTCTCTAGCACTAGCTCCGCCGAAAGCTCGGCGTTCACCGGGGTATAGTCTTCCAACACCCGGTCGATGGTTTCAACAATGTCGGTAAAGCGGATCTTGCCTTCATGGAAGGCGTCAACCGCAATTTCGTTCACCGCGTTGTACACGGTCATATGGGTGCCGGAGGCGGCAGCGGCCTGCTTCGCCAATTTCACCGCGGTAAAGACCGATTCGTCCAAGGGTTCGAAGGTCCACGATGCGGCGGTGGAAAAATCACAGGGTTTCGCGGCTCCGGCCACGCGATGCGGCCAGTTGATGCCCAAGGCAATCGCTAACCGCATATCCGGTGGCGAGGCCTGGGCGATCACCGAACCGTCGATGAACTCAACCATCGAATGCACTATCGACTGGCGGTGCACCAGCGGTTCGATACGCTCCAGCGGCACATCAAAGAGCAGGTGGGCTTCGATGACTTCTAGCGCCTTGTTGACCATGGTCGCAGAGTTGGTGGTGACCATCCGCCCCATATCCCAGGTTGGGTGGGCTAGCGCCTGCGCCGGGGTCACTTCGCGTAGCTGCTCATAGCTATATCCGAAGAATGGTCCACCGGAGGCGGTGACAATCAGCTTGGAGACTTCCTCCGGGGTGCCCGAGCGCAGGGCTTGGGCAAGAGCTGAGTGCTCGGAGTCCACCGGAGAGATCTGCCCGGGTGCGGCAATCTGCTTCACGACCTGGCCGCCGATAATCAGCGATTCCTTATTCGCCAGCGCGAGCAGGTGTCCGGCCTTCAACGCCGCGATGGTCGGTTCCAATCCGATGGCGCCGGTAATGCCGTTGAGCACCACATCAGATTCCATATAGCCAGCGATCTGCGCGGCGGCCTGCGGCCCTGCGAGGAGTTCCGGGGAGTAGTCGCCTACGCCTTTGTCCTGCGCCACCTGCGCAATCGCGGATGCGAGTTCATCTTTGCTCTCTACCGCCGCGCCCACGAGGTCCGGGCGGAAGGCGACTGCCTGTTCGGCGAGGAGCTTGAGATTGTAGCCACCGCTCAGTGCCGCGACGCTAAATTGCTCCGGGGCATTCTTGATGACATCCAGGCCTTGGGTGCCAATGGATCCGGTAGAACCGATCAGCGTGACACGGCGCGGATGGTCCGCAGTTTTAAAAGAAGATTGGATGCTCACCCACCCCATTATGGCCGTTATATCTGTGAGCTCCCAAAGTGCAGATCAACCGGCGCGCTCAAGCCAAGCCGTGCCGGCGAGCAAGTCTGAAGCTCAGCAGCGCGCCGGCCCGGCTCATTAGGGATTGAGCCTTTACAGCCCGAGGCTGCGGGCGATCAGCATCAGCTGAACCTGCGTAGTGCCTTCACCGATTTCCAGGATCTTTGAATCCCGATAGTGGCGAGCCACCAATGATTCGTTGATAAATCCGTAGCCACCAAAAATCTGAGTGGCGTCCCGGGCGTTGTCCATGGCCGCCTCACTAGCGACGAGCTTGGCGTGGGCTGCTTCGATCTTGAAGTCTTTCCCGGCAAGCATTTTGGCCGCGGCCGCGTAATAGGCAAGGCGCGCGGTGTGGACGCGCGAAGCCATGCGCGCAATCATGAATGAGATTCCCTGGTTCTTGCCGATTGAAGAGCCAAAGCTCTGTCGGTTCTTCGCATAGGTTACCGCCTCATCCAGACAGCCTTGGGCGGCGCCGGTCGCAAGAGCCGCGATGGCGATACGACCCTCGTCAAGGATCTCCAAGAAATAGGCATATCCGCGTCCGCGTTCGCCGAGGAGATTCTCTTCGGGGACTCGGGCACCGTTGAAGCTCAGTGGGTGGGTATCGCTGGCATGCCAGCCGACCTTGTTGTAAGCCGGTTCCGCGGTGAATCCTTCGGTACCCGATGGAACGATAATCGTGGAGATTTCTTTTTTGCCGGTGGCCTCGTTGACTCCGGTCACCGCGGTGACCGTGACAAGCGAAGTGATGTCTGTTCCCGAGTTCGTGATGAATTCTTTGGAACCGTCGACAACCCACTGGCCATGTTCGAGCTTTGCTTTGGTTCTCGTGGCCGATGCGTCAGATCCGGCACCGGGCTCGGTCAGTCCGAATCCTGCGAGGTTCTTGCCGGCGGCGAGATCTGGCAGCCAACGCTGTTTTTGTTCCTCATTTCCGAAACGGAAGATCGGCATCGCCCCGAGTGAGACACCTGCCTCCAAGGTAATGGCTACCGACTGGTCGACTCGACCAAGTTCTTCCAGCGCGAGGGCCAGAGCGAAGTAATCGCCGCCAGATCCGCCGTATTCCTCGGAGATCGGCAATCCAAACAGGCCCAACTCCCCCATTTGCGCAACAACTTCATAGGGGAAGCTGTGCTCCGCATCGTGTTTAGCGCTGACCGGCGCGACGACTTGCTGGGCAAATTCACGGACGACGTCGACCAGGTCTTGGTACAGTTCGTCGAGTTCGAGATCAATCACGGGCACTCTCTTCTTTCGAGGTTGTCCACACCGTCCTTGCGTTTTTGACGCAATGATCGATGGCGGGCCATGTTGGACGCGGAGGCCATATCTTGGAAGCTGACCGTCCGGCGCGTATGGTTAATTTCTATTAACTGTGTATGTCCAGCTACATTTTGACACTAGTGGCGTACTTCATAGTTGTCCATAGTTGGACGGGGTTTTCGAAGGAGTAAATGCATTGAGCAGATATCAATCGCTCACTGAGCCAACCGAACGCGAGCGTGCCAAGGCCGAACGCCGTGATGCGCTATTGCGCGAAGCGACACGGCTCTTTGCGTTGCACGGTTACGCCGGTGTTTCCTTAGAAGATCTGGGAGCCGCCTGCGGCATCTCGGGGCCTGCCGTGTACCGGCATTTTGCCGGCAAACAGGCGCTCCTCATCGCTTTGCTGGTAGATATGTCTAAGGACATCTACGCCGGCGGTCTGAAGGCCGCAGAGAGTGGCGGCAAGCCGTTGGAGGTGTTGTCCCGACTGGTTGATTTCCATACCGATTTCTCCCTCTCTCGACCAGACATCCTTCAGGTTCAGGACCGCGACTTGAAGTCGCTCCCGAAGGCCGAACTCGCCTTAGTCCGAAAACTTCAGAATAATTACATTGCGTTGTGGACCGAGCAGCTGGCCCAAATGCATCCCACCGGAAGCCCGCAGTCGCACCGCTTTAGGGCACACGCGGTCTTTGGCCTGTTGAACTCCACCGCACACTCGGCGCACTCACCACGCACCAAGAAATCCGGGTTAAAGCCGTTGCTCTCCAATATGGCACTCGCGGCTCTCACATCCCCGGTAGTCTAGAAACTAAGTCCCACTTATTCTGGGCGCGTTCAATCGGGCGCGTACCACCTCACGAAAGAAAGGCCTTTACCGTGCAACTACGTGAAGTCCGCCCTTCCGACTTGGACGCCTTCTTTGCTCACCAGCAGGAACCCGAGGCGAACCTGATGGCGGCCTATCAGGCCCGCAACCCTTCGGACCGGGCCGTATTCGATCATCACTGGAGCTCAATCCTCAACGATGAGTCGGTACTGGTTCGCACTATCGAGCACGAAGGCGACGTTGCCGGCTCCATTTTGGTCTTTGACGGTTCGAAGCCCGAGATCAATTTCTGGACCTCCACCAAGTTCTGGGGCAAGGGAATCACCACCAGCGCTGTGGACGCGTTCCTGGCCGAGTTCACCAAGCGTCCGCTGACCGCACACGTGGTGCAGGACAATCTAGGTTCGCTCAAGGTCCTAGAACGTCGCGGCTTCAAGCAGGTAGGCACCGAGCAGATCTTCTCGAACGCCCGTGCCGCGGTTGTCACCGAGATCGTTCTCCAGCTCGACGACTAACAGTCGCTTAAATACAGCTAACCGCAGTTCACCCGACGACGTGTGAACTGCGGTTAGCTGTTTAATGCTGATCTATCGGGGTTTCAAGGCCCGTAATAGCCCTTGCCTCGATCAATATCTTTTCTTGCATCCCGCAACGCCTTGGCCGTCTGCTCATCGCTATGGTCAAAGTCAGTAGCCTTGCGATCCAGGCTGCGATAGGCGCCAACGATGAACGGCAGCGCGCAGAGGGCGATGACGGCGGACATAATCAGGATCGATACCAGATCCATGGCTTGCGCCCCGCTTCCTTGGCCGGCCCGGTTCCCGCGGACTACTTCGTGGAATTCAAGGTCCGCCACGCCTCACGACGCACCGCCTGCTCGATCGGATCCGGCACCGGAGCGGCGGCCAGCAACCTGCGCGTGTAGTCGTGGGACGGTGCGTGCAGCACGGTATCTACGCGCCCCTGCTCCACCGACTTGCCGTTTTGCATCACCACAACCGAATCGGCGAGCATATCGACAACCGCCAAATCATGGCTGACGAATAGGCAGGCGAAGTTGAAATCGCGCTGCAACTCCTGGAGCATCTCCAACACCAGCGCCTGCACCGAGACGTCCAGCGCGCTGGTCGGCTCGTCGGCGATCAACAACTCCGGATTCAAGGTAAGGGCGCGGGCAATGCAGATACGCTGGCGCTGGCCGCCGGAAAGCTCGTGCGGGTAGCGGTTGATGACATTTCGCGGCAGCTTCACCGCATCCAGCAGTTCCTGCGCACGCTTGATCCGCTCGGTCTTGCTGCCGACCTTATGCACCACCATGGGCTCGGTAATGCAATCGCCAATGGGGAATCGCGGATTCAGCGAAGCGGCCGGGTCCTGGAAGATCACCCCGATCTGCTTGCGCACCTGGCGCGCCTGGCGTGGTGAGAGCTTGGGCAGATTATGGCCCTTGACCGACAGCGTTCCGGAGGCCACCGGCAGCAGGCCGAGCACCGCCTTGGCGATGGTCGACTTGCCCGAACCCGATTCGCCCACGATGCCGAGCACCTCGCCCTTTGCGACGTCGAAGCTGACGTTTTCCACCGCCCGGAAGACGGTGCCGCGCATGTCGTATTCCAAGATCAGGTCCTTGGCTTCCAAGACCAGCTCGCGGTCGGCCTGCGCGACCGGTTCGCTGCGCGGTGCAGGCTCCTCTACGTTCGCCCGCGAAAGGCGCGGCACGGAAGACAAGAGGCGTTGGGTGTATTCGTGCTGCGGGTGCAGCAGCACCTGCTTTACATCCCCGGTCTCCACCAGGTTTCCTTGGAACATCACCGCCACATGATCGGCCATATCTGCCACGACACCCATATTGTGGGTGATGAGCAGAATTCCCGTATTCAGCCGGTCTTTGAGCTCCCGGAGCAGGTCCAGGATTTCGGCCTGCACGGTCACGTCCAGTGCGGTGGTCGGCTCATCGGCAATGATCACCTTCGGTTCGCAGGAGATCGCCATGGCGATCACGATGCGCTGGCGTTGGCCACCGGAAAATTGGTGTGGATACTGCCTAATGCGTTTGGCGGGATCTGGGATGCCCACCATGGTCAGCAGCTCGATGGCGCGGTCGGTGGCTTCCTTGCCATAGGCCACGTCGTGCAGTTCGAGCGCTTCGGTCAGCTGGCGTTCGATGGTCAGCACCGGGTTCAGCGCCGTCATGGGTTCTTGGAAGACCATGGCAATGTCGGTGGCACGCATTTTACGCATCTTGCCTGCCTCCAGTCCTACCACGTTGACATTGCCTATCTTGGCGACGCCGGTGACCTGGGCGTTCTCCGGCAGCAGGCCCATGGCCGCGGTGGAGGTCACCGACTTCCCGGACCCCGATTCACCGACCAGCGCCACGACTTCGCCCGGGCGCACCGCCAGGGATAGCCCCTTGACGGCGTGGACGTCGGGTCCGGCGGTTTCGAAGGTGACCTTCAGGTCATTGAAGCTCAGTGCATAGTCTTCTGTTGCTTCGGTGCTCATGGCTTCTCCTTACGGGTTGGCAGGGCAAAGAGCCCTGCCCGGCGGCGGCGCTTGCCGGTGTGGCGTGGATCGAAGGCATCTCGCAGACCATCGCCGAGGAAGTTGACGCTCAGCGCGATGGCGACGATGATCATGCCCGGCCACCAGAACAACCACGGACGCGAGGTAAACGCATTCTGGTACTGGCTGATCAGCAGGCCCAGCGAGGATTCCGGCGGTTGCACGCCGAAGCCCAGATACGACAGGGCGGATTCGAGCAGGATCGCGCCGGCAATGGCGAAGGTCGCGTTGACCACGATCACCCCGATGGTGTTAGGCAGCAGGTGCTTGAAAATGACCCGTGAGGTTTTTGAGCCCATGGCTTGGGCCGCCGCCACGTATTCGCGTTCGCGCAAGCTGAGGATCTCACCGCGGACCAGTCGGGCTAGTCCGGTCCAGGTCACCAAGCCCAAGACGAGGGCCAAGGTGATGATCGAGCCGGAGGTCGCGCCGGCAAGCTGGCCAAGCACTGCGGCCAGCACCAGGAGTGGGATCACGATGAACAGGTCGGTAATGCGCATCAAAACCTCATCGACCCAGCCGCGGAAGTATCCGGCGATCGCGCCGATGACCGCTCCGAGGAAGGTGGATACCACGCCGACGACCACCCCGATGATGATCGATTTTTGGGTTCCGGTCATCACCAGCGCGAAGTAGTCCTTACCGATGGAGTCCTGCCCGAAGGGGTTCTCCCCCCAGCGGATTCCTTCGCCACCGAGCCACGTGGGGACCAAGCTCAAGGTTGGCTTGCCGCCATCGATCACGCTTCCGGCGTTGAGGTAGGACTTATCCCACCAGCCCGGAAATACTCCCCATCCCACCGAGCTGAAGGCCATCACGGTAATGAAGACCAGAATGATGCTGGAGGTCATGGCGAGCTTGTGCTTGAGGAAGCGCCCAATAACGATGCGCCCCTGGCTTTTTGAATCTTCGGCCTGGCGGGCAAGCTTCGCATCCTCCAGTTCTGCAAGGGAGGTGACGTTCTCTGGCAGTTTGTCGTTGGTGTTACTCATCGCTTGTCCTTAATGTCCCAGACACGATTGGTGTGAATTGTCATGGCCGCCTAGACGCGAATGCGCGGGTCGAGCAGGGCGTAAACAATGTCTGCCATCAGGTTGAAGAGAATTGCTGCGGTGCCGGTGACCAGGAAGAAGGCCATCACCGGGTTGGCATCCACCCGGTCCAGGCCGGTGGCGAACATTTCGCCCATGCCTTTCCAACCGAACACCCGCTCGGTAATCACCGCGCCGCCGATCAGCCCGGCGAAGTCGAAGGCTGCGATGGTAGCGATGGGGATCATGGCGTTGCGGAATGCGTGGCGGAATATCACCGTGCGTTCGCTCAGGCCCTTGGAGCGGGCGGTGCGAATGTAGTCTTGCTGCTGAACTTCGAGCATCGACGATCGGGTGTAGCGCGAGTAGCTTGCCAGCGAGATAATTGCCAGCAAAATGGTGGGCAGCAGCAGCTGGGTGCCATTGTCCAGGAAGTGGTCCCAGTAGCCGCCCTCGAAGTTCGCCGTGGAGGAGCCGATGGTGGAGATCGGGCGTCCTTTGTTTTCCAGGAAGCCTGGCCAAGCACGGAACAGGTGATCGACCACGGTCAGTGCGGCTCCGACAAAGCCAGTGGCCATCGCGACGCTGGCGGCGACCTTGCGCAGCCGCCCGCCCATGAAGCGTCCGACCAGGGCGGGCAACAGCACCGCGAGGATTAAGCCGCCCAGCAGGATCCAGGTGTTCGGTTCGGCCATCAGGTAGAAGGTCGCGTAGTAGGCGATCAGCACGAGCGCCACGGTGATCAGCGCCGGATACAGCACTCGCTTTTCCTTCAGTCCCGTGCTCATCGCGGTGGCCGAGAGGGCGACGAGCGCGGTGAGCACCACGATGAATGCCGGTCCCATTTGCGGGTAGCGGTAGAAGTTCAGCCACAGCGAATACTGCATGGCCAGCGGCACGAAGACGGTGACCACCGCGAAGGTCAGCATGCGGCGCTTGAGCGATCCGGCGAGGAACGTCTGCAGGATCAGCCCTAGGATCATACCGACAAGTATTGAGGTTCCCAAGGAGATATCCGGTGCCGCGATCCAGTCGTTGAATCCGATAGCGAGGTATTCCTTGAGCAGCACCGCTGCCCAGAACACCGGAAGGGAGAAGAAGAGGAAGGTCAGGAAGGTGACGGTGTAGTCCAGACCCGAGTATTGGCGCACCGCGGTGAGCACACCGATGGCGATACCCAAGATTGCTGCGATCAGGGTGGCGATCAGCACCAGTCGCAGGGTCGAGGACGCGGCATTTGCCAGCAATCCGGAGACCTCCACGCCGTTGATATTCCGTCCTAGGTCGCACTGGCCGACAAAGCACTTCGAAACGCCGGTCAGCCAGTCCCAGTAGCGCAGGTACCAGGGCTGGTCCAGTTCCATATACTCGATGCGTTGGGCCATCAGATACTCGCGATTATCGGCGTTGCTTTCGCGCAGATCCTTGAGCGGATCACCGGAATTAATGACGAGGATATACAGCAGCAGCGAGGCTGCAAACAGCACTGCGAGGGCCGATCCAAGTCGCTTGGCGATGAATTTCAACACGGCGTCTATGTCCTACTTTCGTTGTCACCGAACGGTTCGCGGCGCCTAGGGTGGTGGCGATTCTGAACCGTTGTGGGGATGTGGTGGACACACTGCGGGGCCCGACGATCTATCGGGCCCCGCAGTCGTTCACTCACGGTGTCTGAGTTCTGTGCCTACCGGCAGTTACTCTGCACGTACCCACTGATTTGCGTTCCAGACGATCTGGTCCTGGGTCGCGGTGTGGCGGACATTTTGGATATCTGAGCCCGAGGCACTCAGGCCTGGGTGGGCAAAGACTGGAATGCCGTAGAGGTCATCCCACAAGAGCTTCTCGATCTTCTTGACCTGCTCCTGGTGCACGGCCGGATCCAGCGAAGTTGCCAGGGTCTCCCACTCGGCGTCTACCTGTTCGTTGGAGTACTTGCCGAAGTTCTGCGGCTTGCCGGTTGCGTAGATGTTCTGGCCTGAAGAAATCTGGCCGGAACCCGCCCAAGCGAACAGTGCTACCTCGTAGTCGCCGCGGTCCTGGGCGCCGCCCGGTGCGAAGAACTTCGCATCGCCGTCATCCTCGATCTCGAATCCAGCCTCATCACAGGAGGATTTGATGGCTGCGACCTGGTTGGTACGGCGCTCGTTCGGAGCGGAGTAGCCGATGCGCACCTTGGTGCCCACTGCGTCCTGCTCTTCCAGGATCTTCTTCGCGCCTTCGATATCGACCTCATCGTAGCGTCCGTCATAGGAAGCCGAGACGACGTCTTCATAGTTGTCCTGGAACGGGAAGACCTCGCGGGCGTTCATGACAATAGCCTCTGGGTTCAGCGGCTTGATCAGGTTGTCAACGATGTTCTGGCGAGGGACGCACATGGCGAAGGCCTTGCGCAATTCCAAGTTGGTGAACGCGTTGCCCTCGGTGAAGTTGAAGTCCAGGTGCTCCCAGGTCAGCGTGTCACCCTTCTGGATGTTGATCTGATCACCCAAGGCCTCAAGCTGGGAAAGAGTATCAACCGTTGGCTGCGGGTTGATGACGTCGAGGTCCTTGTTCTGCAGGGCCTGCACCATGGCAGCATCTTCTACGAAGCGGAAGGTCAGTTCCTTGGTTGCCGCTGGAGTTCCGTAGTACTCCTCGTTGGCGACCAGGGTGACCGATTCGCCGGCCTTCCAGGAACCGAGCTTGTACGGTCCGGAAACGGGACTGATCGCTTCGTCCGGCAGGGTGCCCGGATTAGTCACCCAACCTTCGTTCCAGAACTCGGCGGCCTCCTTCAGCTTGTCGGATTCGCCGGCGAGAATGGCGTTGGCCAGCTCTTCGGTGCTCATGCCGGCTTCCTTGGCCACCACGTGTGCTGGGTGGAGCATCCAGGACTGCAAGGCCCAGTCCGGATCTGGAGCGGCGAATTCGACGGTGAATTCCTTGCCTGCAACATCGCCCTGCGGGCCCTTTGGCACGGTGTCGCCCAAGTCGACGGAGACCGAGTTGAACAATGGCTTCTCTTTGTCGCCGCCTTCGTTCAGGTTCAGGTTCTGCACGCCCCAGGCGAGCACCGAGTCGGCGACGGTGATTGGCGTTCCGTCGGACCAAACGGCGTTCTCATTGATGGTGTACTTGATCGTCAGCGGATCATCGCTGACCTTCTCGTAGGAGCCGAGATCTTCATTCGGGTACAGGGTTCCATCGGTACCGAAGTACGAGAAGCCTGCGAACATGCGGTCCACGATCCCGGAGTTATAGGTCGAGTAGGTGTTCGGAGTGAAGCCGTTGTAGCTGAGGAACTCCGGCGCACCGATCGACACGTTGATGGCGCCGTCCTTGGTGGTGATATCCCCCAGATCCGCGAGGCCGCTGTTGGTAACTTCTGCCGACCCGTTGCCGCCAGCTGCACCCGACTCGGATGCCGCTGGGTCGCCACCGCCGCCCGGTGCACATGCGGACAACGCCAGAGCCATCGCTGCGCCTACTGCTACTGCCTTCGAAACACGTTGGAATCGCATTCCGCCTCCTTGAGAATTTGAACGTTACGAGTTCTGAACCGTGAAGCTCAGTGTGGAACACATCACCTGATGGAACCATTGAGCAATAGACTAACCGGATTTTGCCATCTTGGATATAGAAAGATGCGTTTCACATCTGCCAAGTGGCCCCGGGAAACAATCTGGTTACAATCGCCTTGTTACCGATCAGTTTAGAGATCCGGCTCACACCCGCGAGATTTCAAGGATTTCTTTCACATTGGGTTTTTTCAATCAGAAGGCACACTTCCGCGCGACGGTGGGCAAACTCATTTATAACGTTTTTGCAACATTTATTTCACATCCTCAAAAACTGAAACATTTCTTGAATAAGTCATTTTTAACGAACTCAGGGCAGTGACTTCTGGATGAAGTCACTGCCCTGAAGTGGACGGGAAATAAGCCGTTGAAAGCGCCTAGATCAGTCTGCACCCGGGATCGCTGCCAGCAGGTTGCGAGTGTAATCACTCTTCGCATTCTCGAAGATTTCATCCACCGTCACCTGCTCAACCATCTGTCCGAGCTGCATCACACACACGTTATCTGCGATCTCGCGCACTACCGCCAGGTCATGGGTGATGAACAGGTAGGTGAGTCCCAGCTCGCGCTGCAGCTCGTCCAGCAGCTCCAGAACCTAAGCCTGAGCCTGCCCATCAGCGGACAGTACCAAAGCCTTCGATGCGTGCGAGTATCGCACCTTCCTCCCCCTCAACAGATCGTTGCTACTTCTGCAGTTCGTAGGCATCACGCGCCCCATATCGCGAGTCATTGCACGTAGCGATCTGACTTACATCAAATATTGCAAAACAACCAATGGATAACTATGAAAGTAGTGCTTGAAATTGCGTTGATCCATCGATCAGCTCATTTTTTTACTCATGAAAGGCCTGGGAAATCAAATAAAAATGTTCATCATTCCAGGCTCTTCCAGGACCGCGCCCACACCTGCGAGGAACTCGCTGGCTTCCTTTCCATCGACCACGCGGTGATCGAAGGACAACGCCAAGGTTGAGGTGTGGCGCAGGGCCACCTGATCCTCAAACTCCCACGGACGGCGCTTGACCTGTCCGAGAGCAAGAATTCCGGACTGCCCCGGAGGCAGGATCGGAGTGCCGGCGTCGACACCAAAGACACCCACATTGGTAATCGAGAAGGTGCCCCCGCTCAGCTGGGCTGGGGCTAGCTTTCCGGCTCTGCCCAGGTCGATGAGCTGCGTCAGCTGCTCGGCCAATTCGCGCAAGGACTTGGCCTGGGCGTCCTTGACCACCGGAACCAGCAGTCCACGCTCGCTGGCAACTGCCATACCCAAATTAACCGAGCCGAACTCGATGATTTCGCCATTTGCAGCATCCCACCGGGAATTGAGCGCGCGGTAGGTGCCCAGCAGCCGTGTGGCGATCAGAGAGGTGAGCGTCGTGACGTTGAGCTTCACGTCTTTGAGCAAAGGATGCTTGCGCAACTTCTCGACAAGCTTCATGGATTCGGTCAGATCCACCGTCAAGAATTCGGTGGCATGCGGCGCGGTGAAAGCGGAATCGACCATCGCCTTCGCGGTTGCACGACGCACCGCACTGATCTTCACGTGGCGATCGGCTGAGGCCGCGCCAACCGAGGCCGCCGCTGGCTTTGCTGTTTTGTCCGGTACTTCGATCAGCGCTTCGACGTCTGCCCGCAATACCGCGCCGTCCGCACCGCTTCCGCGCACCGTTGAAAGCTCGATCCCGTAGTCCCGCGCGAGCTTGCGCACCGGTGGGGTGCTGCGGGTGGCCGTCCGGCGAGCGCCGGCGGCGGACGCCTCTGAGCTTTGCGCCGGTATCGGGCTGGCGGAAGAACCAGCTGCAGGAACGACGGCAGGCGAAGTGGACGCTGCGCCTGTGCGAGCGCGCCGGGCCGGACGGTTTGCACTCGCCGCCGGAGCACCGTAGCCAACCAGGGTCGGGGTGCGTCCGGCCTCCGCGGAGGCGCCGTCATCACCGGACGGGGTATCGGCATCCGGCGCCGCGGCTTCGTCGCCAAAGGTCACCAGCGGCCCGCCGACCGGTACCACTTCACCGGCGGAGGCATGCAGTTTCTGCACGATTCCGGCATATGGCGAGGGCAGCTCAACGACCGCCTTCGCGGTTTCCACCTCAGCGATGATCTGGTTCAGCGTGACATGTTCGCCGACCTGGATTTTCCAGTTCAAGACCTCTGACTCGGTAAGCCCTTCGCCGAGGTCGGGAAGCTTGAAAGTATTCGGAGCCATCACTTGGCACCTCCAGTGTGCGTCTCGTTGCGGCGCATGACCGTATCCACGGCATGCATCACCTTGTCCAGATCCGGCAGGTGATGGGATTCAAGCCTCGAAGGCGGATAGGGAATATCAAAACCGGTCACCCTGATCGGCGCGTGCTCCAGATAGTCGAAACAGGTTTCGGTGATCTGCGCGCAAATCTCCGCGCCGATTCCCGAGGTGCGGCTAGCCTCATGGACCACCACAAGCTTGCCCGTGTGCTTCACCGAATCCGCGACGGTGTCCAGATCCAGCGGATCCAGGCAGCGCAGGTCGATGACCTCCAAGCCGATGCCCTCATCCTCGGCCGCCAGCACCGCATCCTTCAGGGTGTAGACCGTAGGGCCGTAGCCGACCACCGTGACGTCATCGCCAACATTGAGCACCTTGGCCTTGGGCGAGCCGGTCTTTTCCGGGGTGCGCAGCTCGACTTCCGCCTTTTCGTGATAGCGGCGCTTGGGTTCAAAGAAGATCACCGGGTCATCGCAGTCAATCGCCTGGCGCAGCATCACGTAGGCATCTTCCACGCTGGAAGGGGCGAAGACCCGCAGCCCCGCGGTATGCGAGAAGTACGCCTCCGGTGATTCCGAGTGGTGTTCGGGTGAACCGATGCCGCCGCCGTAGGGTATGCGCACGGTGACCGGCATCTTCACCCGCCCGCGCGAGCGGAAGTGGAGTTTCGCCAGCTGGGAGACCAGCTGGTCGAAGGCCGGGTAGGTGAAGCCGTCGAACTGGATCTCCACCACCGGGCGGTACCCGCGGTAGGCCAAGCCAATGGCGCTGCCGACAATTCCGGATTCGGCCAGCGGGGTGTCAACCACTCGATGCTCGCCGAATTCCGCCTTCAGCCCGTCGGTGATGCGGAAGACGCCGCCCAGGGTGCCGATGTCCTCACCGAGCAGCACCACCTTTTCATCTTCGGTCAGCGCATCGCGCAAGGACTGGTTCAGCGCCTTCATCATTGAGGTGCTCATGCTTCACCGTCCTGGAAATCTGCGAGGTACCGCAGGTAGTTTTCCTTTTCCCTGCGATTGGGTCCATGGTCCTCGGAGTACACGTTCTCGAAGAGCTCGCTGGGTTCGGGATCCGGCATATTGGTTATGGCTTCGCGCAGTTCGGAAGCGAGTTTGTCCGCGGCGTTCTGCGCACGCTGCTGATAGGACTGCACGTCCGCGCCGAGCACCGTCAGGTGGTTGACCAAGCGATCGATCGGATCCTTGGCCTCCCACTCTTCGAGCTGCGCGTTCTTGCGATAGCGCGTGGGATCATCTGCGGTGGTGTGGGATCCCATGCGGTAGGTGACCGCTTCGATAAAGGTCGGGCCCAGCCCGTGGCGAGCGTGCGCCAAGGCAGCCTTGGTCGCCGCATAGACCGCGAGCACGTCATTGCCGTCTACCCGCCAGGTCTTCACGCCGAATCCGCTGGCGCGGTCGGCGATCTGGGTGCGGCTTTGCAGCGCTACCGGCTCCGAGATGGCCCATTGGTTGTTCTGGCAGAAGAACAACACCGGGGCCTGGTAGCTTGCGGCGAAGACCAGCGCTTCGTTCACATCTCCCTGGCTGGTGGCTCCGTCCCCAAAGTAGGCCACGGCCACCTGTTCTCCGCCATCGAACTTGATGCCCATGCCATAGCCGGCGGCATGCAGTGCCTGGGAGCCAATCACAATTTGCTGGCAAGCAATATTTACCTCGTGCGGATCCCAGCCGCTGGCGGTGGCGCCGCGCCAGACGCTGAGCAGGTCTTCGGCCTTGACTCCCCTGGCCCAGGCAACTCCGTGCTCGCGGTAGGAGGGGAAAATGAAGTCGTCGTCCCGGGTGGCACGCACCGAGCCGATTTGCGCGGCTTCCTGGCCGAGCAATGGCGCCCACAGGCCCAATTGGCCTTGGCGCTGCAAGGCGGTGGCCTCGTTGTCCAGGCGACGCAGAACAACCATGTCGCGCAGGAAGTCGGCCAGGTCTTGTTCGGTAAGCCCGGTGAGGTGATGGTCTAGTTCTTCGTCCGGAGTTCTTTCTCCGGAGACGTTGAGCAGCTGGTGCGTAGGTAGGCAACCTGCGGCTACGTCGATGTGCTTGGTGGACACGATCGGCATCCTTACTCTCGCGTAGTCAGTGGTGGACGGCTAGTTCAGCATTACCACCTACCTGTGATGCTACTCACATAGCGCATGTTGCACAATGGCAAGAAAAGATTTAAAGCAAAACGCACTATCTTGACCCTCGCCCGAGTGCTAATGTGCGCATTATGCAGCCTTTAGATGCCACCGATCGACGTATCCTCCTATCGCTGTCCAGCAGCGCTCGCCGGACCGCTTCGGCGCTGGCAAATGCGCTGGGCCTGGGCCGAAATACCGTGCAGTCCCGGCTCAACCGACTGGAGACCGAGGTTCTCTCCACCGTGGATCGACGCATCCCGCCAACCGCCTTGGGATTCGGGCTGCTTTCCTTTATCGAACTGCATGTGGACCAGCGCCATTTAGAGGACATTGCCAAAAAGCTGGAAGAGATTCCGGAGGTACTCGAAGCGCACGGACTGACCGGCTCGGCAGATATCCTGGTGCGCGCCGCCGCGGCGAATGCCGAGGAGCTCTTCCGCGTCCATGGGTTGCTGCTGAGTATCGAAGGGGTCAATCGGGCGGATTCTGCACTGTCCATGGCGGAGCTCATCCCCTACCGCACCGCAAAACTCATTGAACTGTCGCTAGCCAATGACAACGGAAATAGGCGGGCGTAGCTCGCGAGCAAACTTGCCGAGGGCCACCCCTTGGCCAAAGGATGCCGACACTGCGCAGGGCGCCCAAGGAATCGGTCGCGCACTGCCCAGCGCGCGGTTCCAGCTAGCCCAGCTGATCCATGGCTTCACAGGGGTTCGCACCGGGCTGTGCGTTGTGAATCGTTGCCGACAGGGTTGAGATAAGCCCGGCCAGCTGCGCGCTTTGCGCGTCATTCAAGCCGGTGAGCAATTCCTGCTCGGCCGCAGCCACCTTCACCTCGAGTTCTTCGAGCAGTTTGACACCCTGCGCGGTCGCAATGATCTTGCGCGCGCGACGGTCGCTGGGCGCGGCAACGCGCTTCACCAGATTCGCTTCAACCAGCTCGTCGATCAGGTAAGTCAGCACCGTGCGGTCGATCCCCAGGTGGGAGCCGAGCGCCTGCTGGTTCGCAGGATCGCGATGCACCACGGTCGAAAGCAACTGATATCCGCGCACCTGCCCCGGCACTGGCGCGACGCTCTGCGCCATCGCGAGCTGATGTCCGCGCAGAATCATCCCCAGGTGCCACCCGAGGTCCCCTGGAAGGAAACCGGGAAGTGGCTGGTGGGCGCCGAGGGGTGTGCTGCGTGAGGTGCTCATGATCACCATCATATCCGAAGCAATGGGGTTGCCAAGATGTTCTGCCGCAAATATAGTCTGTAAAACAGCATAAATCTTTGAAGGATGGCTTTGGTGAACACACTCGAAGGGGCCCGTTTAGCCCCACAGGCAACTATCGGCATTCTTGGAGCCGGTCGCGTAGGTACCGCCATTGCCCGTTTGGCCCTCGCGGCCGGGTATCGAGTTAAGCTCGCAACCTCAAAACCCGCCGAAGAAAACTCGCTGATCATCGAGATCGTCACCCCGGGAGCCGAAGCAGTCGACGCCTCCGAAGCGGCCGCCGCCGACCTGGTCATCGTGGCCATCCCATTGCACAAGTTCAAGGACCTCGACTCCCATGCGCTGTCGGGCAAGATCGTCGTGGACGCGATGAATTACTGGTCCGCCACCGACGGGGAGATCCCCGACTTCGTGAATACCGCACTGACTTCTAGCGAAGTCGTGGCGGCCTTCCTCTCGGCCTCTCATGTGCTGAAATCCTTCAACCACATCGGCTATCACGAGATGGAACCCGACGCGCTTCCCGCCGCAACCGGCGAACGCAGGGCGCTGGCGATCGCCGGCGATAATTCCGCAGCCAAGACGGTGCTGCGCGGATTTATCGAACATATCGGATTCGACGCAGTGGATGCCGGTGACTTGGCCGCCGGGCGGCACTTCGAACCGGGAAGCGAGATCTTCAACGGAAGGTTTAACGCCTCCGAGCTCAACGAGCTGCTGCATGCGGTTCGCATCCCCAACTAGCCCGACAACCGACTCACCCAAAGGAACTTGCCACCATGGATATCGGCGCCTATAGCTTCGGCGACACCCAGCGAAACCCCGACGGTTCGCTAGGTTCCACCGCCCAAGCGATCAGCAACCTCTTCGAAGCCATCAAGCATGCAGATGCCAGCGGTCTTGACTACTTCGGAATCGGCGAACACCACACCACCACCATGCCGGCCTCCTCCCCCGGCGCGTTGATCAGCGCGGCCGCCGCCGCCACGAAGCACATCACGCTGGGCAGCGCGGCAAGCATAATCAGCACCGATGATCCGGTGCGGATTTATCAGCAATTTGCCACGGCAGACATCATCTCCGGCGGCGGTCGGGTGGAGATCACCGCCGGCCGTGGATCTTCGGTCGAAACCTTCCCCCTTTTCGGCTTTGACCTTCAGGACTATGACGAGCTGTATGAACAGAAACTGGATCTGCTCATGAGCATCAACGACTCCGCCTCCGAAAACATCACCTGGTCCGGAACCACGCGCCCGGCCCTGGCGAAACTGGCGGTAGTGCCCCGCCCGGCGCAGAACAAACTGCCGATTTGGCTCGCCACCGGAGGAAACGCAGCCTCGTCGGCGCGTGCCGGCCGGCTCGGATTGCCGGTCTCCTATGGGATCATCGGCGGTGCCCCGCACCGTTTTGCGCCGCTGGCAGAGCTCTACCGCAAATCCGGGGCGGCCGCCGGACACGCACTTCAGACCCTGAAGGTTTCGGTAGCGGCGCTGGGGCTTGTCGCGCCCTCCACGAAGGAAGCGGTGGAACGCTTCTACCCGGGCTGGTACAACCTGAACATCGAAATGGGACGCCTGCGCGGCTGGCCGAAACCGGACAAACGAGCCTTCGACGCCCAGGTGGCCGCCCCCGGCGCCTACTACGTCGGCTCCCCCGACGAGATCGCCGAACGCATCGTCCACCTGCACGGATACCTGGGCCACATGCGCCACTTCCTGCAAAGCGACATCGGCGGGCTGCCCCAGGAACACTTCCTGGAATCAATCACGTTGCTGGCCACCGAGGTCAAGCCGCGCGTCGAGCGGCTGCTCGCGCAGAAGTAGCCGCCGAGCCAAGGCCGGCAATTAAACGGGCGGGGGCCGGAATCAGCCATTGCTGGCTGATCCCGGCCCCCCGCTCTGAATCGTTATCCGCAACTGAGCACCGAACTAGTGATCGACCGCCTTTTCGGCACCGACACCGGTCAGCGAGCGAACTTCCATCTCTGCCTGCTTGGTAATATCTTCAACGCCTGGATCGGTGATCGAACCCAGCCAGCCCAAGAGGAAGGCCAACGGGATCGAGACAATGCCGGGGTTGGCCAGTGGGAAGATGGCCATATCGATGCTTGGGATCATCGAGGTCTCCGAACCGGAGAAGACCGGGGAGAAGATGATCAGCAGCAGTGCCGAGGACAGGCCACCGTACATGGACCATACCGCACCGCGGGTCTTGAAACCCTTCCAGAACAGCGAGTACAGGATGGTTGGCAGGTTAGCCGAAGCGGCGACCGCGAAGGCCAGCGCCACCAGGAAGGCAACGTTCTGCCCCTGGGCGCCGATACCGCCGGCGATGGCGAAGATACCGATGATCACTACCGTGCGGCGGGCAACCTTCATCTCCTTTTCCGGAGTCGTCTTGTCCTTGGCGATCACCGAGGCATAGACGTCGTGGGCGAAGGAGGCGGCAGCGGTAATCGTCAGGCCGGCGACCACCGCGAGGATGGTTGCGAAGGCGACCGCCGAGATCAGACCCAGCAGCAGCGTGCCACCTAATTCGTAGGCGAGCAGCGGAGCGGCAGAGTTCACGCCACCCGGAGCGGCCTTGATTCGATCCGGACCGATCAGTGCGCCCGCGCCGAAGCCAAGAACCAGGGTGAACAAGTAGAAGGCGCCGATCAGCCAGATCGCCCAGACAACCGACCTGCGCGCTTCCTTGGCAGTTGGCACGGTGTAGAAACGCATCAGCACGTGCGGCAGGCCCGCGGTGCCAAGGACCAGGGCCAAGGCCAGCGAGATGAAGTCAAGCTTCGAGGTTCCGCTCATGCCGTACTTCAGGCCCGGGTTGAGCAGCTCCGGATTGCCGGCGACCTCGGCGGCCTTGCCCAGCAGCTCGGAGAAGTTGAACCCGAACAACGCCAGCGTCCACACGGTCATGATCAGTGCGCCGGCGATCAGCAGGCAAGCCTTGATGATCTGCACCCAGGTGGTGCCCTTCATGCCGCCGATCAGTACGTACATGATCATCAGCGCGCCGACGACGATGATGACCAGCGATTGCCCCAACTTGCCATCAATGCCCAGCAGCAGGGAGACCAGCGCACCGGCTCCGGCCATCTGCGCCAGCAAGTAGAAGACGCACACCGCGAGGGTGGAGACCGCCGCGGCGATACGCACCGGGCGCTGCTTGAGGCGGAAGGAGAGCACATCTGCCATGGTGAACTTGCCGGTGTTGCGCAGCAGTTCGGCCACCAGCAGCAGGGCCACCAACCAGGCGACGAGGAAACCGATGGAATACAGGAATCCGTCGTAGCCGTTGATCGCGATGGCACCGACAATGCCCAGGAACGACGCTGCGGAAAGGTAGTCGCCGGCAATGGCCGTACCGTTTTGCGTTCCGGTGAAGGAACGGCCACCGGCGTAGTAGTCCGCGGCGGTTTTATTGTTCTTGCTTGCCTTGAGCACGATCACCAAGGTGATGCCCACAAATGCGGCGAAGATTGCGATATTCACCAGCGGGTTGCCGACCTGAGTCGATTCGGCCCCCTGGGCCAGGATCAGCGAAGAATTCATTAGTTCACGCCCTCTTTTTCCAGACGCTCACGAATCTTCGAAGCCTTGGGATCAAGTTTATTGTTGGAGAACTGCACGTACAGTGCGGTGATGACGAAGGTCGAGACAAACTGCAACAGGCCAAGCAGGATACCCATATTGATGTTGCCGAAAACCTTGATGGACATAAAGTCATGGAAGTAGTCCGCCAACAAGACGTAGGCGAAGTACCAAACGAGGAAAAAGATTGCCATGGGGAAAACGAAGCTGCGGTGGGTCTTGCGCAGTTCCTGGAATTCTTCCGAATCCCTTTCCGCCACAAAATCAATGTCATCGGTGACATCGGGTTGCGATTCAGCACTCATTGGTGCCCTCCTTGAACGAGTTAAACAGGGTAGTGATGACGCACACATGTGCATTGTGACTAAGTTCACTATTGGTCATTTGCCCGTCCCCCACTAGGGGTTCGGCCACGCCAATGGATTAGCGGATAAATTCCTGCGCTCAACGGCACGCTGCGTGACGACGAACGGTCAACGACGGCGGCGGGCTTTAGGATTGAAATATGTCACCAGCGCTGCAGATCACCCTCATCGTGGCCATCGTGGTCGTCGGCATCGCCATCGTTGGCTACCTGGGATTCAAGATCTCCCGTTCCACCAACGAACTGGGGACCTACGCGGAGGAAGCCACCTTCCAGGCCCTGCACCATATGTCCATTGCGGTCCCCCACCTCGGACGCGGGCTCACCGAAGAGGGTGCGGCCAAAAGCGCCAAGGCGCTGCGCAAGCTGCTGGGCTGCTCCGCCTTCCTGATCAGCGACACCAGGGCGATCCTCGCCACCGACGCGGCCATCGAGTTCACCGCCGATCTCGAAGCACACGCCCAGTCCGTCAGCTCCTCGGTGATCGGCAGCCAGAAAACACAGGTCCACCGCACCTCCGGGCTGGATCTGGTGGCGGCCCCGATCATGGTGGGCGGGCAGGCGGTGGGCACCGTCACCGCCCTGGCCGAACGCGCCGGGGCGAGCTTCGTGCGAGCCGTCAGCGAGGTCGCGGTCTTCGTCTCGGCGCAGGTCACCACCGCCGAACTCGACGAGTCCAAGGCGCAGCTGCTCGAGGCGCAGATGCGTGCGCTGCGCGCGCAGATCTCCCCGCATTTCATCTACAACTCGCTGAACGCGATCGCCTCCTTCATCAACACCGATCCGGCGCGTGCCCGCGAACTGGTCATCGAGTTCGCGGACTTCACCCGGTACTCCTTCCGCCGTCGTGGTGAGTTCACCACCTTGGCCGAAGAGCTCGAAGCCATTGACCGCTATCTCCTCCTGGAAAAGGCCCGCTTCGGGGATCGCATTAAGGTGTCGCTGCAGATCGCCCCCGAAGTATTGCCCACCCAGATCCCGTTTCTGTGCCTCCAGCCACTGGTGGAGAACGCCGTGCACCACGGGCTGGAAGCCCGCCCGGACGGCGGAAGGATTTCGATTACCGCCACCGAGGACGGTTTGCACGCGGTGATCGCCGTGGAAGACGACGGGGCCGGCATGGACCCGGAACAGCTGGCCTCGGTATTGGCCGGAACCACCGTGAATATGCACGTCGGATTGCGCAACGTCGATGTGCGGCTGCGCCAGCTCTACGGCAACGCCAATGGGCTGCTCATCGACACCGCTCCGGGTGCCGGGACGCTGATTACCCTGAGAATCCCCAAGTTCCGTCCCCCACAAGGGCTAGAGACAGACGTATTGGCCTAACTGACGGTAGAGTTTTAGCCATGATTAATGTGGTCGTTGCCGATGATGAACTTCCAGCGGTTGAAGAAATCTCCTTCCTGCTCGGACAGGATTCGCGTATCGGAAAAATCCACCGTGCCACCTCCGGCGCCGCGGCGCTGAAGGCACTGGAAGAAAACGACGTCGATGCCCTGTTCCTGGACATCCACATGCCGGCGCTGTCCGGATTGGATATCGCCCGAGTCATCTCCCGCTTCACCCACCCGCCGCTGATCGTGTTTGTCACCGCCGACGAGGACCAGGCACTCCAGGCTTTCGAGCTGGCGGCAATCGACTACGTGCTCAAACCCATCCGCCCGCAGCGCCTGGCCGAATCGGTGCGCCGCATCTGCGAACTGGTCGATGACGAACCGGCCAAACCCGAAATGATCACCGTTGATCAAGGCGGCATCACCAAGCTCATTGCCCGCGAAGATATCGGCTATGTCCAAGCCCAAGGCGACTACGCTCGGCTGCACACCCGCGATGCCAGCTACCTGATTCGCGTGCCGCTCAATGACCTCGAACAGCAGTGGGCCGGATCCGGCTATGTGCGGATCCACCGCTCCTATCTGGTCTGCATGGACAAGATCGAGACGGTGCGGCTGCAAACAGGCAAGGCGGCGGTAGTGGTCCACGGCGCCGAGCTGCCGATCTCCCGGCGCGCCCTGCCCGACCTGCGTGAACGATTGGCCGCGAACCGGATCCGCCCATCGTGAGCCCGGAGCAAGACCGATTTGCCGAACAGCGCCCGCAACGCGTGCGCGTGCAGGCACCGCAGAACGCAAGCCTGAATATCGCCGCCGCCCGCCCCGAGCAGAGCGCCGAAACCTTCTACGTGCGCCAGCTGATCCGTTCCCAGCTTCGCTTGGCGGTGGCGGTCGCCGCGGGGCTGCTCATCATGCTGGTGGGCATCTCGGCGATCTTGGCGTTCTGGCCGGTGGTCGCCCAGGTGACGCTCTTCCACATTCCCCTGCCCTGGTGGATCTTGGGCGTGGGAATCTACCCGATGATCATCGTTGCCGGGCTGTTGTTCAATCGGGCCGCGGCGCGCAACGAGCGACGCTACCGGAGCATCTCTCGATGACCGGCGTGCTTTCCATCCTGGCGCTGCTGATGGTCTGCGTGGCCACCATGCTCATCGCTTTCTACGGGCTGCGGCTCTCCCGCACGACCAGCGATTTCTACGTGGCCTCGCGCACCGTAAAGCCCTGGTGGAATGCCTCGGCCATCGGCGGAGAATACCTTTCGGCGGCCTCCTTCCTCGGTGTGGCCGGGTTGATTGTGCTCAGCGGCCAGTCCGGGCTCTGGTTCCCCATCGGCTACACCGCCGGGTACCTGATGCTGCTGCTCTTTGTGGCCGCTCCGCTGCGCCGTTCCCAGGCCTACACCATCCCGGACTTCGCCCAGATCCGCTTCGAAGACTCCGTGCTCCTGCGCAAGATCACCACCTATCTGGTGGTGATCATCTGCTGGCTGTATATCGTCCCGCAGATGCATGGCGCGTCGCTGACCCTATCCATCGCCACCGGGCTGCCCGGCTGGGTCGGACCGGTCATCGTCGCCGCGGTGGTGTGCCTGACAGTGGTCTCCGGCGGGATGCGTTCGGTCACCTTCGTGCAGGCCTTCCAATACTGGTTCAAGCTTGCGGCCCTGGTGATCCCGACCTTATTCGTGCTCTTCCAGGTCATGCCGGAATACTCGGTGCCCGAGCGGGCGGCAGCGGTCGCCGGGCAGTTGCAGTCCATCGGCGGGATGAGCCTCTATGAGACGATTTCGATCATCCTGGCCTTGCTCTTTGGCACCTTGGGCCTGCCCCACGTGCTGGTGCGTTTTTACACGAACCCCTCGGGGCAAGCCGCACGCACCACGACGGCCATTGTGCTCTGCCTGCTCTCGGTGTTCTACCTGCTCCCCACCACCCTGGGGGTGCTGGGGATTCTCTATACCCAGGATCTGGGTGCCAATAACGCCGACGCGACGATCCTGCTGCTGCCGCAACGCATCTTCGATGGGTTCCTCGCCGATCTGCTCACCGCGATCGTGGTGGGAGGAGCCTTCGCGGCTTTCCTGTCCACCACCTCCGGGCTGGCCGTCTCCTTGGCCGGAGCGCTGTCGCAAGAGTTCTTCCAGGGCACCGTGCGCGGATTCCGGATCTCTACGGTGCTCGCCACCGCGCTGCCGGTGCTGATCGCCTTGCTCACGAATTCCTTGGCGTTGGCTGGCGCCATCGGCAATGTCTTCGCATTTACCGCCTCGACCATTTGCCCCCTGCTCCTGCTGGGCATCTGGTGGCGTTCGCTCACCGCCCGCGGGGCCATTGCTGGCATGTCCGTCGGCGCGGCCTGCTGCGGCTTGGCGTTGCTCGGATCGAATATGCTGCCAGAAAGCAGCGATTCGCTGTGGGTGCTGATGCTTCGCCAGCCGGCGGCGTGGAGCGTTCCGCTGGCCTTCGTGGTGATGATCCTGGTCTCCAAGTCCACCAGGCGCAGGGTCCCAGCCAATGCAGACCGCGTGATGGAGCTGCTGCATGTGCCCGAGCGCAGCTACAAGCCAGCTGGTGACACGGGCGCTGACCGGCTCCGCTGATTCGACCACGAATCGAAGAGATGCAGCCCAGGACGCTTTAAAGCACTAACCGCGGCTCTGACAGGCCTGCTGGTCTGCCAGAGCCGCGGTTGGCGCGTCTCAAAATTCCTAGTCGATCGAAGCCATCAGCTCGACCACGCGGTCGAGGAAGGCGTCCACCTGGGACTCTTCATAGCCTTCGGTGCCTACCGCTGAGCGGAACTCCACGCGGCGTACCGAGTCGACGGCCATCGGCACATCGCGTTCGAAGTAGTCGATCAGTTGATCGCAGAGCCGGTCGACGTCTTCTATGTTGTAGCTTGAGGCGTTGGAGCGTGAAGGTCGGCGGAAACGCTCACCCTTGGCACGGTGCAAACGCCCGCGGAGGATCGCTGCCAGGCGTCCGACCTGCTGCAACCAGACCTCTTCGCCCTGATGGGCAATGAGGTCATCACGCTCGCGCTTGGCGAATACGTCTTCCAGCCTATCCAATGCACCGTCCACTTCGCGGGCCTGGTAGCCGCCCTTTTGCGGTGCGAAGGTAGTGCGGCGGATCAGGTGGCTGGTCACCACGGCATCATCGTTTCCGCCGCCGTTAAAGGTGGCACGCGCCCGGCTGAGAAAAGCATCAACCTGCTTTACGTTGTAGCCGAATTCCTTGTCCGGGACCCGGGAGAACGGAGCATCTTGTTGCTGCGACACGACTATTCCTTAGTTCTAGACGAAAAGTCATTAGGCGTACCGCCATGATGCGGCACCCTTCAATCTTATGTGTTGTGAATTCTTTTGCTGCCATGGGCACACCGTCCGGCGCAGATCCGTCACCGGCTCTGCAGCTCACGCGTTTAGAAAACCGCGACGCTCCAGGCCAAGAGGTGCGAGATGAGATAGGCCAACGGGATGGCGAACAACAGCGAATCCAGTCTATCCATAATGCCGCCGTGTCCCGGAAGCAGGTTGCTCATGTCCTTGATGCCCAATTCACGCTTGACCATGGATTCAGCGAAGTCACCGGTGGTTGCTGCGACCGTGGTGAAGCAGGCGAGGATCACTCCGGACCACCAAGGCATATCCAGCCAGTAGTTGGCTGCCAGCGCCCCGATAGCCATGGACCCGACCATGGACCCGGCGAAGCCTTCCCATGATTTCTTGGGCGAGATCTTCGGGGCCATCGGATGCTTTCCGAATAGCACACCCACGGCGTAGCCAAAGGTGTCGTTGCTGACCACCAAGAGCAGAATCGTCGTGATCAGCAGATTGCCGTTCTCCCCACGCATCACCAAGAGGGCGAAGCTGAGCAGCAATGGAACCCAGCTGATGATGAAGACGCTGCTCATCACCGATGCTGCCGCGCCCTTGAGCCCTTCGAGGATCCGGAAGAGCAATGCCAAGATCAAGCTACCCAGATAGGCGAAACCCAACGCGTCGAGGCCGCCGAGGGTAGCGCTGACCGGAAGCAGGATGGCCGCCAGATACAGCGGGAATTGCTGCACCTCGGTTTTCGCATGGGTTGTCGCGCGGGCCACCTCCCAGGAACCTACCCCGGCGAGCACCACGATCAGAACTACCAGCAGGGTTGGTATCCAGAACAGTCCCAGCATCGCCAAGCCGAGCATCAATAGGCCCACACCGATGGCCGCCGGAAGGTTTCGCCCCGCCCGGGATTTCTTCGGCGGTCCCCCGATCAGCAGTTCGGCGGGGATCTCCGCTTCTTCGGGTTCGGGTCTACCGGTTTCAGCCAGGTCATCGCTATCCGCTTGCGGAGGTTTTGGCTGCCCGTCCGAGGTCTTCGGCACTGTCACAGGGGCAACTAGTTGCGCCTTTGCCTGCGCTTTGGCCTTCGCCTTGGCCGCATCGCCTACCGGTTTGGGAGCTTGCGGAGCTTGGGCCGCGCCGGCAGCTTCGGCTGGTTTCGAGGCGTCTTCGGCCTTGGCCGGCTGCTGGGAGGCAGCGGGGGCAGCCTCAGGGGCCTTGACGCTATCCGGGCGAGCCGCCGAAACAGGTTCGGGCGTTTCGGGAGCTGCGGGGGCCGGTTTGCCCGCTCCGGGCTTTGCGGTTTTGCCTGCTGCAGGTTGAGCGACTGGCTTGGCGGCAACGGGTGCACGTTTGGGCCCGGTCTGAGCGGCGGCCGACTGCGCGGTCGGTGCAGAAGTTTTTGGGGACGGCGAAGCGGTCTCGGCTGCCGGCTGGGCCGTAGCCGGTTTCGCCTTGTCGGCGATCTTCGCCTCGGCTGGCTTCGTGGGCTCGGCTTGAGCCCCGGAGAGCGCTCGCTTGAGTTTCGAGGCGCGTGAGTGACCGCGCTCGGCGGCTTCGCGGCGCGCGCGGGCCTCACGCCGAGTCATGGGCTGGTCTTCGCCGGATGCCACTGAGGGCACCGCCGAAGCGTTGCCCTCAGTGTTGTCTGTCGAGCCTGGCATTAGACGTCCAGCAGCTCAGTTTCTTTTTTCTTCAGGATCTCATCGACCGAATCAACGTGCGCCTTGGTCAGCGAGTCGAGTTCTTTTTCGGCACGGCTGCCTTCGTCCTCGCCAATTTCGCCATCCTTGACGAACTTGTCGATGCTGTCCTTGGCCTTGCGACGGTGGTTACGCAGGGCAACCTTCGCGTCTTCACCCTTGGTGCGGGCAAGCTTGACGTATTCCTTGCGGCGTTCCTCGGTCAGCACCGGAAGCACCACGCGGATCATCTTGCCGTCGCTCGATGGGTTGGCACCGACCTCTGGGTCGCCCAAAGCCTTTTCGATGGCGCGCATGGCCGAAACATCGAAGGGGCTGATGGTGATGGTGCGTGCTTCTGGGACAGCGAAGGAGGCCAGCTGCATCAGTGGGGTTGGGGAACCGTAGTAGTCCACCATGACCTTGGAATACATGCCAGGGTGGGCGCGACCGGTACGGATCGTCGCGAAGTCCTCCTTGGCGGCTTCAATGGTGCGGTCCATCTTTTCGGCGGCATCCGCCAACGTTTCGTCAATCACCGGTACTCCTCAGTACTTTGCCTGCGCTCTGCTGCCTCAACCGCGATAGCACGCAGGTGAAGCAGCCGAACAAATAGATCTAATTCAATCCTATGCCACGAACACCCTTATGGGGTGACGGTGGTGCCGATCCGCTCGCCGCGAATGGCGCTTGCCACATTTCCTTCGCCTTCCATGCCGAAGACCAGCATGTTGACGTTGTTGTCCTGGCACATGGTCATCGCGGTCTGGTCCATAACCCGGATATCGCGCTGCAGCGCCTCCGAGTAGGTCAGGGTCTCGAGCTTCTTCGCGCTTGGGTCCTTTTTCGGGTCCGCGGTGTATACGCCGTCAACGCCGCTCTTGGCCATCAAGACTTCGTCCGCGTCCACCTCCAGGGCACGCTGGGCGGCCACCGTGTCGGTGGAGAAGTAAGGCAGGCCGGCGCCGGCGCCGAAGATGACCACGCGATCTTTTTCCATGTGGCGGATGGCACGGCGCGGGATGTAGTTCTCCGCAACCTGCGCCATGGCGATGGCCGACTGCACACGGGTTTCCACGCCGCACTGTTCCAGGAAATCCTGCAGCGCCAAGCAGTTCATCACGGTGCCGAGCATGCCCATGTAGTCCGCGCGGGAGCGGTCCATGCCCGCGGCCGATAGTTCGGCGCCACGGAAGAAGTTGCCGCCGCCGACGACGATTGCCACCTCGACCTCGCCGACGGTCGCAGCGATCTGCTCGGCGACACCACGCACGGTGATTGGGTCGACGCCAACGTTGCCTCCGCCGAAGACCTCTCCGGAAAGCTTCAATAAGACGCGGCGGCGTTTGGTTTCTGGGCTGGTAGGCATGGGGTCTGTCTCCTGGGGTTGAGAAATCTGTATCCGGATCTCAAACTATCTTGTCATCCGGGCTCAAGAAAAGGGAGGCGAGTCACCGAGTTGCTCGGTGGCTCACCTCCCTTGACTTGTTTAGCCGCTCGCTAGAGGCGGCATTCGCTTACTGTTTGGCTGAACCCTTAGGCACCAACACGGAAACGGGCGAAGGCAACTGGCTTGGTGCCAGCCTCTTCGAAGACCTTGGCTACGGACTTCTTTGCGTCCTTGGCGAAAGCCTGGTCAACCAGCACGATTTCCTTGAAGAAACCGGTCAAGCGGCCTTCAACGATCTTGGTGAGGGCGGCCTCTGGCTTGCCCTCGGCGCGTGCGGTTTCGTCGGCGATGCGACGCTCGTCTGCAACCTTGTCCGCAGGAACTTCATCGCGGGACAGGTAGGTAGGAGCCAATGCGGCGGTGTGCACTGCAACGTCGTGAGCGACGGTTGCGGCAGCTTCGGAATCCGCATCAACGGCCATCAGGACGCCAACCTGTGCAGGCAGGTCCTTGCTGGTCTTGTGCAGGTACGCTGCAACGCTTGCACCCTCAACGCGGGCAACACGGCGGACAACGATCTTCTCGCCGAGGATTGCGCCCTCTTCGATGACGATCTCGGAGATCGCCTTGCCGTCCAGCTCGTAAGCCTGCAGTGCTTCGGCGTCTGCGGCACCGGAGGCCACAGCGGCATCCAGAACCTTGTTTGCCAGCTCGATGAACTTCTCGTTCTTGGCGACGAAGTCGGTCTCGCAGTTGATCTCGATCATGACACCAACGGTGCCATCGACCTTGGCGGCTACGAGGCCTTCTGCGGTCGAGCGGCCTTCGCGCTTGGTAGCGCCCTTCAGACCCTTGACGCGGATGATCTCGATGGCCTTCTCGGCGTCGCCGTTAGCCTCGTCGAGAGCCTTCTTCACGTCCATCATGCCAGCGCCAGTGCGTTCGCGCAGAGCCTTGATATCAGCAGCGGTGTAGTTTGCCACGTGCATCCCCGTTCACTAGGAGGTTTCAAGTTTATGTCGCTCGTGGGACGGGTCGGATAACCAACCCGTCCCACGAGACTTTATTGAGTGTCCTTCAACGCACCGTAGCGCGTGAAAGCAAACTCTAAGAGATAGTCAGATGACTACTTGGCTTCTGGAGCCTCTTCAGCAGCAGCTTCAGCTGGTGCCTCGGTTGCTGCTTCAGGTGCTGCCTCAGCTGGTGCTTCGGTTGCAGCTTCGGCAGGAGCCTCAGCCTTTGCCTTCTCGCCTTCGAGCAGCTCGCGCTCCCACTCGGCCATTGGCTCTGCAGCGCCCTCGGTCTTGCCGGCAGCCTTGTTGTTCTTGGCGATGAGGCCATCAGCAACAGCGTCTGCGACAACGCGGGTGAGCAGGTTGACGGAGCGGATAGCGTCGTCGTTACCTGGGATTGGGAACGTAACTTCGTCCGGATCGCAGTTGGTGTCCAAGATGGCTACAACTGGGATGCCCAGCTTCTGAGCTTCGTCGATAGCCAAGTGTTCCTTCTTGGTGTCAACGATCCAGATAGCGGAAGGGGTACGGGTCAGGTTGCGGATACCACCGAGGTTGTTCTGCAGCTTGGTCAGCTCGCGCTTGAGCAGCAGAAGTTCCTTCTTGGTGTGGCCCGAACCTGCAACGTCCTCGAAGTCGATCTCTTCCAGTTCCTTCATGCGCTGTACGCGCTTGGAGACGGTCTGGAAGTTGGTCAGCATACCGCCGAGCCAGCGCTGGTTCACGTATGGCTGGCCAACGCGGTTAGCCTGCTCGGCGATGGATTCCTGAGCCTGCTTCTTGGTACCGACGAACAGGACGGTGCCACCGTGGGCAACGGTCTGCTTGACGAACTCGTAGGCACGGTCAATGAACGACAGCGACTGCTGCAGGTCAATGATGTAGATGCCGTTGCGCTCGGTCAGAATGAAGCGCTTCATCTTTGGGTTCCAGCGACGGGTCTGGTGGCCGAAGTGGACGCCGCTGTTAAGCAGCTCTCGCATGGTTACGACTGGCATGTCGCAACTCCTCTCAGCAGTGGCGGACCGGACGCGTGCGCGTCCGCGGTAACTGCTCTTAGTTGTTTGGGTTGTACGCAGATCCCCGTTTTGGTTATCTGCCCTAGTGCGCGGCCCGGACTGCTTGACAGTCCGCGCAAGTCCACCGATTCTCTCGGACCACTGGAACTTGCGCCCACTTCCTGTAAAGGTCGTGGAACCCCGCACGCGAAGTCAATCTCTTGACTGGTGCACCAATTTTGGACACACCTATGACAAGAAACTGCAGTTCCAAGTGTACTACACCGGCTCCGTCCGGCTAACAGCGATCCTTGGTGATCTAGCGCCTATAAACTCAACCCGGAACTTACCCACAGCCGGCAATCAATCCAAGGTCCATCCGGTCTCTGCCGCGCACGCTGGATAGATGAAATCGAAACACCTCCTGCTGCTGGCCCAAGCACTGCTCATGCTGTCTTTGGTTCCTCCGGGAGCCCATGCACAACCGGTGGATTCCCTCGCACAGCCAGCCGCTGCCGCTGTGTGGCGTTGGCCGTTGGCCGGTGAGCCGAAGGTCCTGAATGCCTTTGATAAGCCGGCCGAAAAATGGTCGGCGGGTCATCGTGGCGTGGACCTTTCAGCAGCAGAAGGCGCCCAAGTAATTGCCCCGAATCGTGGACGCATCACCTTCACTGGGGTGGTCGTGGACCGTCCGGTGGTGGTGATTGACCACGGCTACGGGTTTAAGACGAGCTTGGAACCGGTAACCAGTGAGCTGCCTGCGGGAAGCTGGGTTGAGTCCGGCGCCAAACTCGGGATCGTGTCAGCAGGGGCCCATTGCACGGGCCGATGCATTCATTGGGGTGTACGACTGGACGGAGAATATATTGATCCAGCGCTCTTGATCGAGGACTTGCGCCCGTCAATCCTCTTGCCGCTGAACGACTGAACCTGCGGATTCAGTCGCCTCATGCCCGACATGGCAAAAAAGGAAAGCCACCGAGTGACTTGTTTCCACAAGTCACTCGGTGGCTTATACCGTAGGGCGTGCCGGACTTGAACCGGCGACCAAGGAATTATGAGTTCCCTGCTCTAACCAACTGAGCTAACGCCCCACTATGAGAATTACCGCCAGAGCGGTAACCACACTCGAAATATTCTAGGGCATGACCAGCCAAAATCTCGATTCGAGGTCGCGGCGGTGTCCGCAGGCTCTAATGCTGGGTGACGCTTTGACCGCGGTATAGCGCTTCGAAGGAATTCATGGTCTTCTCCTGCGCATGATTCATGACCTTGCGATGGCCAGCTTCGCCCAGTCGTTCGCGGGCCTGCTTGTCCATGCTCAGCACCGTATCAAGCTTCTGCGCCAGGTCTTCGCGGTTCCCGGGTTCAAACATGTAGCCGTTCACCCCTACATCGACAAGATGCGGCAGTGCCATCGCATTGGCGAGCACCACAGGTTTCGATGCGGAGAGCGCCTCTAGCGTCACGAGAGACTGCAACTCTGCGGTGCCCGGCTGACAGAATACGTCGCAGCGCAGGTACGCAAGGCGAAGCTCCTCGGTAGTGACGTGGCCTAGGAACCGAACTCGATCGCTCAATCCCTGCTCGTGGGCAATACGCTCCAGGGGTGCGCGCTGTTCACCGCCTCCGACTACTTCGAGGACTGCGTCGGGAACCTGCTTCATGATGGCCAACGCCTCGATCAGTTCATTGACGTTCTTCTCAACAGCCAATCGGCCAACAAAAAGAATCGTCGGCGCTTCGTTGCGAACTATCTCTTCGCCCTCAGCCAACTCATAATTTCCGGCTTCAATGCCATTGGACAGCGGCAAAACCTTGGTCAGTCGTGCATAGTCTTTCATGGCTTTGGCCGCCAGCGGGGTGGGCGTGGTAACCGCGTCGGCCTTGCCGAAGATCTTTCCCATATCGCGCCAGGAGTTACGCGCGACAATTTTCTTGAACCACTTCGGGAACGGCAAGAACGGGTCGAGGTTCTCGGGCATGAAGTGATTTGTTGCGACCGAGCGCACACCGTGCTTCCGTGCGTAGGCAATCGTCTGCTGGCCGATCATATAGTGGCTCTGCGCGTGCACCACATCCGGGTTGATATCGGCCAGGAGCTTATTGATCTGTGAGTTAACTTCCCAAGGAAAAACGATCCGGAAGTACTCGTGGGTTGGTACGGCGTGGGATTGCAGGCGATGCACAATCGCCTCCGGACGAACTTCGGTGAAGGTCTTGCCGTTCTCCCCGCGTACCGCCAAGACATGCACGCGATGCCCACGCTCTTTCATGGCGGTGGCCAAGCGATAACAGAACATGGCCGCGCCATTGATATCCGGCAGGTAGGTATCGGCGGCGATGACGATCGTCAGCGGTTTTTCCTCGGCCACGTATTGTCCTTGTTCGATCAACATATTGTCTTGTGAGAAGTACTTAGCTATTTCTATGTGTCATGGCTAGACAGGGTTTTTAAATGCCGCGCCTTGGCTTTGCGATCCAGAACCACCGGATGATGACGAGACAGCGCCACCACGCCAACGATCGCAAGCACCCCGGCCAGCGCCATGGCCACAGCCAGCATGGCAGGCACATCCGGACGAAGCTCACCCAGGATCGTAATGCCTATGGCGATGCCGACAATCGGGTCAATTACCGTCAGTCCTGCGATAACCAAGTCCGGCGGTCCCTTTGAATAGGCGTTTTGCACAAAATATGAACCAAGCAGCCCCGCCACCACCACAGCTGCTAGAGCAAGCCATGGCACCGATGACCAGAATTGGCTGCCCAAGTGCAGCACATCGATTGCGACGGAACGCACCAGCACCGCCACGAAGCCAAAGAGCACACCGGCCCCTACGATGTAGAAAATAGCCCCGAGCTTCCGGTGGAAGAACAGTGCAGTGATTCCGATCATTGCGATAACACACGCCAGAATCACCTCGATCAGCAACTCCTCGGAGTTGCTGACCTGATGCTGGTCACCGGTAACGTTGATTGCCATCAGGACGAACGTGGCCGAGCCAACCATACAGGCGGCAATCGCGAGTACCGTCGGAAGATTCATCGTGAGCTTGTGTTCGCGCGCATTGACCACCGTGGTCACCACCAGCGCGATGGCGCCAATTGGCTGTACGACGGTCAGCGGGGCGCTGGCCAATGCGAAGACATTGAGCACCATGCCAAGCCCGAGCAGCAGCAAACCACTCATCCACCGGCCATTGCCCATCAGCTTGCCAATATTGCCGAGGGTGACATCCAAACCACCGGCGGCAGACTTTACGGCGCTCGATTGGAAGTGCGCGCCGAAGGCAAGGCAAAAGGCACCGCATAGTGCCGCTGCAATAGCGATCCAAACCATGTCAGTGCCTTTCCCACTAGTTCCTTGTTTTCCGAGAGGCCATGCTGCGCGGTTGCGTGATATCGCCGCGCCACCTCATCGGTTCAAGAACCTAGGAGCGCTTGACCAGCTTACGAATGATCGCAACGAGAGCCCCGGCCGACGCTGCAATGATCGCAAAAGGCTTAGCCTTCTCCACCCGTTCTTGTCCTGCACGATCAGCTTCGCTGTTCTCACCATTGTTCACCGACGGGGTGACGAAACTACGTGCCTTGGCGGCAGCGTTAGTCACCGAGTCTCCGGCGTTTTCGGCAAACTGGCGTGCTTTGTCGATTTTGGCTTTGGGTCCTAGAACGCTCTGACCCAAGTTGTCGCGCAACGCCTGTATCTGGCGGCGGCGACGCTTTGTGCGAAGTACCAATTCATCCGCGCTAGGAGCCGGAGGTTTAGGTTCCTTCTTCTTGTCCTTTGCGGACTCTTCGGATTCGTCCTTCTTGCGCATTGGCTCATCCAAGGTGCTGACGTCGAAGTTGCTGCCGTCCTTGATCACACCGATATCGTGGCGCAGGCCGCGAATCGCTGCTTCTGGAGTCAGCGGCAAGGCTTTCTTAACCTTGAGATAAATAACAAGGGCAAGAATTGCTGCCACCAGCAGGAAGAAACCTGCGACGATCAGTGCAGCTGCCCAGCCCTGGAACCAGATAGCCAACACGTTCACCAAGGTGACAACCACTGCAACTACAAACAGCGAAACTACTACAAGTGCGCCCGCCGCAAGTCCGGCGGCCACACCCAAACTGATGCCCTTGCTCTTGAGCAAGGTGGTTCCTAGCTTGATCTCGTCCGAGAGCTGCTGCGGGACAAGCTCCTTGAGTCCATCGACTTGCGCCTTGGCACTCTTGACGCTCGACTTCAGGCTTTCATCTGCTTGCATCGAATCAGCTTCAGACATGGTTTCTCCATATTCTCGATCGCTCGGCAACCGGTGTTTCCACGCTAGCACTCCGGTTACCGCCTACGTATCAGTCTTCAGGCGTAAACCCCACAGCTAAATCTCATGCCACGGGTGTAACTGTTAACGATTTGAAAGTCTATCGTCTATCCACTTGAGCTTATAGGAAGCGACCGCATCAATATGCATGCCCCGTAGTTCACATCCTGTTCATCAGTTACCTGCCGACTAATCGTGTCCGAGGCCCGTCAATACCTCACCGACCAGAAATCCGATTCGCTCTCAAGGATCAGTTTTATATAGTCCATGCTGACTACCCGAACCTCTAGCCGTCCGCCGCGTCTCAAAACGCACCGGAGCGAACACGCGATTACCTAATAAATATCCTAGCCAGAGCCCAACTCGCGACGCTATCAGGGTTTCCCCTGAAGATCGCGCAGATATCCCGAAGTCCAATGGGTGAAGCTTTAATGAATAAGGCCCCAACCGCGTCATGCGGTTGGGGCCTTAAGAAAGCTCCTCCAACTGGACTTGAACCAGTAACCCTTCGATTAACAGTCGAATGCTCTGCCAATTGAGCTATGGAGGAATACAACGAGTAATACCTTAGCATCGGCCAAATGACGTTTTCAAATCGACTACACGCTGCGTCCAGAACAACGTGCCCAGTTAATTTTAATAGCCCAAAAAAGAGGATCGTAGTGACTGCCGGCCGACCAATCTCAACATGGAGCCTTGACACTGTCGAACCAATAATTCGAATCTGCTATGTCAGCGTACTGACTGGAGCAGATCGAATTCCCGACGACGTGCCATGACCTCGTCTGGGTCCCACCCGAGACCGGGGACCGAAGAAATCAGCAGCTTGGTGTAGTCGTGCTGCGGATTCTGCAACACGTCTGACACTATCCCCTGCTCGATGGGATCCCCTCGATACATGACCATCACCTTGTCACTGACCTCCTGGATGACTGCTAGATCATGGCTAACAAAGAGCAACGCGATGCCGCGCTCCGCGCGGATCTCGTTGAGCACCTGAAGAATCTGTGCCTGCACCGACACGTCCAGTGCCGACACGGCCTCGTCGAGGACCAACAGCTTCGGGCTGCTGGCCAACGCGCGGGCAATGGCCAGACGTTGGCGTTGGCCGCCACTGAGTTGATGCGGGAAGGAAGACAGAAGTCGCGGTTCAAGACGCACAGAGTTCATGAGCTCTGTGATTGCCCGCTGCAGCTCGTCGCCGCGCAGGGGCGATTGCAACTTCAGCGCCTGGCCCAAACACTGGCTCACCGACAGCCTGCGGTCCAGGGATCCATACGGATCTTGGAACACCATCTGAATTTCTGCGGCCCGTTCCTTTCGCCCCGCGGCACCCCGCCGATTGAGTGCGCGGTCGCGGCCAGCAATTTCAACGCTACCGGAATCCGGAGTCTCCAAGCCCACGAGCATACGTGCCACCGTGGTCTTGCCGGACCCGGATTCACCCACCAGTCCCAGGGATTCCCCCGGCGCCAAGTCGAAAGAGACCTTGTTCGCAGCCACCACGGCGGGGCGCCCCTTGCCCATGTCGAAGCTCTTACAAAGCTCCCGAACGACGATACTCACAGTCTTTGTCCCTTCAAGCTCGGAACTGCCGACAACAATTCCCTGGTGTATTCC
The DNA here is from genome assembly GCF_002332385.1 of Glutamicibacter sp. BW80. Taxonomy (NCBI): domain Bacteria; kingdom Bacillati; phylum Actinomycetota; class Actinomycetes; order Micrococcales; family Micrococcaceae; genus Glutamicibacter; species Glutamicibacter sp. BW80. The sequence continues at coordinate 76,988 of NZ_NRGV01000050.1, forward strand.
TCACGCGCGGCGGCAAATAGGTTATTGCCTTCCAGCTCCTCGACGATGCGACCCTTGAACATGGCATAGACCCGGTCACAATAGGCGGCGGCCAGGTGCAGGTCGTGGGTAATGAAGAGCATGCCCAAACCTCGTGAGCGTTGGGCCTCGCGCAGCACCGATAGCACCTCAGCCTGAGTGGTGACGTCCAAGGCACTGGTAGCCTCGTCGGCCAGGATCAACTGAGGTTCGCTGCTGAGCGCCGCAGCTATCACCACACGCTGGAGCATGCCGCCGGAGAACTCATGCGGGTATTGGCGCATGCGTTTCTCCGGCTGGGTCAGCCCCACGGCGCGCAGCAGCTCCGTGCCCTTGGCGCGTGCGGCGAACTTGTCCACGCCCAGCACGTGGACCAGGCGTTCGGTCAGCGAGTCACCGATGCGCCGCACCGGGTTCAAGCTGCCCCGCGGATCCTGGTGAATCATGGCCACCTCCCGGGAACGCACCGAGTGGAGTGCATCCTCCCCGCAGGTAAGCACGTTCTCGCCATTGACGTTGACGGTGCCGGTACATGAGGCCGACTGGGGGTACAGCCGAAGGGCCGCCCTGACGGTGGTCGACTTGCCGGAGCCGGACTCCCCTACCAGGCCAACCACCTCGCCGCGTTCCACGTGCAGATCCACCCCGTGCAGCACGCGAGTGCTGCCTCCGGGCGTGGCGAAATCCAGTTGCAGGTTCTTGATCTCCAGGAGCATTGTCTTCCTTATGGCTTCTTGACGTTGAGCTGGTCCGAGAGTCGGACGCCGACGATGTTCACCGCGACGACGACGGCGGCAATGACCAAGCCCGGGGCGAGCGTTGGCCAGAGATGGCCCTGGATAATCCCGGCCTGGCCCTCCTGGACCATGAGCCCCCATTCGGAGCTTGGCGGTTGGGCACCGAAGCCGAGGAAGCTCAGCGTGGCGAGGCTCATTAGGCCCTCTCCGAAGAGCACCACCAGGTAGCCCAGTAAGGCCGGGGACATGTTGGGGATCAGGTAGCGCAGGCAGATCATCGGCGCGCTCACGCCTTGGATCCTGTAGGCGTCGATGTAGGGGCGGGAAAGTTCGGCCAGCGCAATACTGCGAGTGAACTTCGCGATCACCGGCGCGTAGGCAAGCGCCAGGGCCAGGATCGCGGTGGCCGGCCCCTTGCCAAAGACGGCGATGACCAGCACCACGAAGAGCAGCCCGGGGAAGGCAAACATCACGTCGGTGATGCGGGCCAGCAGCGTATCGACCCATCCGCCGTGCCAGGCCGCGAGCGTGCCGATCAACACCCCGAGCACCGTGGCCAGGGCGAGCAGCAGCAGCGGTCCGATCAGGCTTTCGCGCGCCCCGAAGAGCACTCGGGAGAAGATGTCCCGGCCCAATTGGTCGGTGCCGAACAGGTGCCCGGCCCCGGGCGAGGTCCAAATGGCCGAGAAGTCGATCTCGTCCGGGGCATACGGTGCGATCCAGGGCGCGAGGACCGCTCCCAGGATCACCAGGACCAGAAATCCCAGGCAGGTGTTGAAGGCCGCACCATACCCCTTGGTGCGTTTCCGCGGCGCATTGATCAGGGTCGTTGAGGTGCTCATGGTTTCCCCGTTCTGGCACGGATCCGTGGATCCAATAGTGGGTGGACGATGTCCACCAGCGTGGTCACCAGCATGTAGGCGACGATCATGTAGAGCAGCACCGCCTGCACGACGGCAAAGTCATGGGTGTTTATGGCGTCGACCAGCAGCGCGCCGACGCCGCTGATCCCGAAGACCCCCTCGATCACCACGGTGCCGGCGAGCATGCTCGCCACCACCAGGGCGACCATGGTGATCACCGGACCCCAGGCGTTGCGCAGTACATGCCGCACCACCAGCTTGCGTTCCGCCAGCCCGAAGCTGCGGGCCGCCTCGACGTGGTCTGCGTCCAACTGTTCGATCATCGACTGCCGGGTCACCCGGCTGACGATGGCCAGCGCCCCGATGGACAGGGAGACCGCGGGAAGGAACAAGTGGTGCAGCCGTCCGGCGATTCCGTCCCCGGCCCCGGTGACCGGGAACCAGCCCAAGGTGACGGAGAACAAGTAGACCAGCAGCAAGCCGGTCACGAAGGAGGGGATCGATGCTGCAAGCGTCGTCGAGCCGGTGATCGCCGAGTCGACCCGCGAGCCACGGCGGATCGCCGAAACGATGCCAAGCCCGATGCCCAGGATGATGAACAGCACCGAGGCATAGCCAACCAGCCACAGCGTGTTGGGCAACCGGGTGGCCATCAAGTCCGACACCGGCTGCAGGTAGTGGAACGAGGTCCCGAAGTCGCCGGTGAACGCGTGGGTGAGCCACAGCCAGTACTGGACAAGCACCGGCTGGTCGAGGTTGTACTGGGCGCGCACGGCCGCGATTCGTTCCGGGGTGATGCCCTCGGGGTTGCCGATCAGGAAGGTGACCGGATCCCCCGGGGCCGCGTGCATGGCCATGAAGATGATGAACGACCCGGCCAGCAGGGTCACCAGCATACCTGCCAGCCGGCCAATAATGCGTTTCATGTGAGGCTACTTTCCCGCCGCCGCGCCAAGGTCGGCGGCCCACGGGTAGTAGATGAAGGCGGCCGACGAGGGGGCGCCGGTGACTTCGGCATTCAGCGCCACCGTCGCGGGGGTCTGAACCACCGGAACCCAGACCATGGCTTCGGTCCAGCGCGCTTCCAGCTCGATGGAGAGCTTGGCGCGCGCCGCGTCGTCGGTGGTTGCCTTGGCCTTGGCCACCAGTGCGTCGTAGGCCGGATCGGAGAATCCGACATAGTTCACCCGGGCGGTGCTCTCGCCGTTCTTGTAGAAGCCCACCGGGTCGTTCTTGGAGATGTAGTACTCATCGGAGAAGAAGTCGGCACTGGTGCGCAGGGTCTCGTCCGAATAGAAGTCGCCGTATTGCTGTGGCGGGACGGTGATGATCTTTGCGCTCAGGCCGATGCTTTGGGCGGCCGCGACCAGGGCGTTGGACACCACGTTGCGAACCGAGCTGCCGTCGCTGGCAATGACCAACTCGCCGTTGGGGAATGCGGAGGATGCAACGAGCTGCTTGGCCGCGGCAATGTCTGCCTCGCTCGGTTTGGCGGGCGCGCCCTCAAGCGCGTCGTAGGCGGTTTCGAACGTCTCGCGTTCATAACCCCAGGAGCCCGGGCCCACGGGGGTCTTCCAGGGTTCGGCCAGTGATCCGAATGCGGCGGTGGCGATGCCTTGCCGGTCGAGCACCAGGGACAGCGCCTTGCGGATGTTCGCATCCTTCAGGATCCCGCGTTCGGTGGCAATCAGCGACCAGACGTTGGTGGCCGGCCCCTGGGACACGGCGACATTGTCCTTGCCCTGCAGCGGAACGGCTGCGGCCGGCGAGTCCAGGTAGGCGCCTTGGGCTTCCCCGCTGATCAACGCGTTCACCACAGCATTTTCGTCTGCCCACCGGAAAGTTAGGGTTTCGGTCTTCGCGGCCTTGGCCGGGTTCCAGTATTCGACGGCCTGGTTCAGAACGACCTCGCTGCCGGACTTCCAGCTGCCAAGCTCATAGGGGCCGCTGCAGGCATCGGAGCCGCTCGGGCCGCCAAAAGCCTCGCCCTGAGCTTCGAGGGCCTTGCGGTTGTAGATGATGCCACCGTTGCCTGCCATCGCCTGGATGAAGATGGCGTCTTCGTCCAGCATGTGGGCAGTGACCTCGTGCGATCCGGTCTTCTCCAGCGATTTCACGTTGGCGTATTCGTCCGATTCCTCGGCGCCCTCGGCCATGTGGCGTTTCATGCTATAAAGCACGTCATCGGCGGTCATCGGGGTTCCATCGTGGAACGTCACGTCCTTGCGGAGCGTGAACACGACCGTGGCTTTGTCCACCCATTCGGCCTTTTGCGCCAGATGGCCGGAAATACTCAGGTCCGGCTGGAGCTGCATGAGACGCTCACAGATATTGGCCAGCACGGTACTGGCGCTGGTGGCACTGTCGGCGTCGGGATCCAGCGTGCTCGGTTCCTTCGAGAGCATCCACACTGCCTTGGCCAGGTCCCCGGTTGCAGGTGTGGTGGTGGGCCCGAAGCTCACTTCGACCTCGGGCACCGCCGTGGGGCCTCCGGCTCCGGAGCAGGCGCTGAGGCCGAGAGCAAGGGCGGCGAGCAGCGCCGGAATGGTGCGGCGTCCGGCGCTACGGCGAAGTGGACTGTTCATGATGCGTTCTCCTTCGTGGTTCCCATTGCGATTGAGTTGCGGCTGCCCGGGCCATCAAGGACGTTCCAGGGAAGAATTTGGTAGTCATTGGTGCAGGGGTTGCCCGGGGCAATGAAGTACTCGCCTGTGGTCAAGTCGATGCAGCTGGAGAGCAGCGTCGACCACTGGCGGACTTCGGGACGGCGCACATCCGGGTGGGTGCACACCGACTCCGGGTAGCCCAGATGATCAGACATGGCTTGATGAATCAGCTGGCGTGCCTGCTGGCTGTCCGTGGCCATGCGTACCTGGCTCAAGCCCGCTTCTGTGCGCGGTACCCGGAAGAGGGAGTCCACCGAGACCGGCTGGTAGCTCTCAGCCAGCTGGGCGGGGATGAATGCCTGGTAGTGGTTTCCGTGCACGAGCAGCCCGTTCGTGGGATACATCCAGCCACTGCGCCCCGGGGTGGTTTCCACGTCAATGGCAAATCCGTCCGCGAAAGTGAGTAACGCGTTGGAGGCGATGTGAGTCTTGGTGCGCACCAGCGTGTTCAGGGCGTCGGCGAATTCGCTCTGATTCAGCACCATACGGCGGATGAAGGTCTGCGGTAGCCCCAAGGCAGTGCCGAATCGGCCACCCAACCCATTGGCGTTCAGCGCAATGCCCGCGCTATTGGCCCCGTGCCGGCCGATCTGCCCGGCCTCCACCTGCATGATCAGCGTTGGCAGCGGGTCCTGAACAACGCGCAGGATCAGCACCGTGTCCCGAGTGCCATGGCGCCAATCCCAGTTTTGTCCAGCGTAGACGTGCCCGTCTCCGCTGGCAGAATCCAGCAGCGCAAAGCTCGTGCAACCCTCAACTTCATCTTCGTCCGGGGCGGGCAGAGCCGCCGCGTCGTAGATGACCTCCCCTCGCAGGTTCAACAACAGGATGTCAAGCATCTGGACCCCGGCGCCCTCGGCAATCCCGGCGACCTCCTCCATGATCTCCGGAGCCTTCTCGGCGCACAGTGGCACCCAAGCCGCCGCCCGTTCACGCATCCCCTCCCAACTGCGTCCGAGTTGTTGGTCAAAGGCCTCCGTGTAGAAGGAAATGGCCTTCGTGATTAGGTCGGCAGCTCCTTGTCCGTATTGCCTACCCCGTTCTCGCGGGGTTCCCGAAATCTCTAGGGTGCGAAGTTTCAACTGTTCCATTGAAGGTGTTCCTTATTGGCGCGAATGCCCGTTGCCGTTGGTGCCGCTCCCATAAACAGATGTATTGTCTGTTACAAGAAGGGAAGTGCTTGAAATGAACGATACAACAAAATCTGGTGATGTAACAGACATTACGGAGAATCCAGGCTTGTTAGTTTTACAGCAGCGGGTCCGCGACCACTGGGAAGAACTATCAAAGGCCGAACGTTCGGTGGCCCAACTACTAGTGCGCACCACTGCCGAGCGGCTGCTCTACGCCGGGGCGCAAGACCTTGGCGCAGAGAGCCGAACCAGCAACGCCACGGTGGTGCGCACCATCCAGTCACTCGGATACAGCGGTCTCTCCGAACTCAAGCAGCAGGTCGCGGCGCCGTTCTCCGCCGCGGTCTCCCCCGAGATTCGGGCACGCCAACGGATCAAGAGTATCGGAGGGAACATTGAGGAGGTCTGGCGCAGCGTGAACACGGAGGCCTCGGAACGCTTGGAACTGGCTTTCGCCGAATCCTCCATCGAACCAATGACGCGCGCCGTGCACTTGGCGCTGGCGGCCCCGCGGGTAATCACCTATGGCGTCGGAGCCTCGGGATTGGCAGCGGAGCATCTTGCTCTCAAGCTCAATCGCATCGGGCTTCCCTCCCATTTCATATCCGCCAGTGGCTTTCAACTGGCCGACCAACTGCTGATGATCAGCGCCGAGGACGCAGTGATGGTTTTCGCCCCTGGGCGAATGCTTGCAGACCTTCGCGTATTGCTCCAACGCGCTCGCGACGTAGGAGCAAAAGTCGTACTGATTAGCGACGAACTACAAGAGGAACTCAGCGGCGAGGTCGAGGTCTGCCTGCACGCCCCACATACCCCGACGGGACTCACCGCAGAAGCGCTGACCTCCCTGTTGGTGGCCGACGTTCTAGTCCAGACAATTTCCGCTATGGAGCAAACCCGAACGGTACAGACCAAACACGAACTTACTGTCCTGCGTCACGCCTTGGCCCATTAACGAGCTTTTCATGGGGTTTCGGATGAACGCTGGCTCCACGGCATTACACAGATCGGCGGATCGTCGTGTTTTCGGTAACGCCAAGAACCTATGAGCCGCCGACCAGGGTACTGGTTCCATCGCCCGGCTACTGGCTGTAGTTCACTTCGGGGGTCCATCGTGACATGGTGGATTGCGCCGCGAGGTACCGGTTCACCAGCGTTCGCGCAGGTGCGCTGCCCCTACCACGGACGGCTCAATAGGGTAGGTTCTCCAGCTGACTCCCGTGCACGTTGGCTTCTTTCTTTCAGCGTGCAAATCCGCATGCCAAAATCTCCATGCTCACTCGTTACACCAGAGAATGAGGCCGCCTACGTTTTTACGGTCCAACGGTCCGTGACAGCTCCCACTTAGTCCGCAGTACTCTCGAATCATGAAGTTCACGGTCGGTTCTTTGACGGTGTCCATATAGGCTCCGGAAGCCGTATCAATAATTGAAGAACTCAACGGACAGTTAACGAAACCGAAGACGAGCTAGTTGCCCGCCTCCGGCCCCAGTTTCTAAACTAGCGAATTGGCTGCGATGTCAAGACGCTGCTAAATCCGCCGCACGGCCCTCAATTCCTCACAGGTTATGAGCCACACCCCCATTACCTCTGGATTTAGGGTTGCCGCGGATCGCTTGGCTCCCAATGAGTTGAGTGACCCTTCGCGAGCGATCAGCAGTTGGTGTTGGGCTTTTTGTATCCGCCTGTCGATTATTGATTACCTGTTGATGCATCCAGACTGAAATAAAAGAAGCTGAAGCGATGCGCCCTAATACCTCGTCCCCGCTGTCATGCGGAGATTGATTCGCCTGACGAGGGAGTGGAAGCCGCGGATTTGCTCATAGTGGTGGCAGTTATCACCGCTCCTGCAAAGGCGAGGATGGCGGCACCAATGAAGGCCGCCGAATACCCCCGCGTCAGATCCACCGCGGACGGTTCGGCACCGGAGATACCGTAAACGATTGCCGTGAGGGCTGCGAGGCCGAGGGCCGATCCGATCTGGTAGCTGGTACTCACCAACCCGGAGGCAACACCCGTTTCGACGGGCGGTGCGGCATTGATCGCGGTACCAAGTGAGGGGACGAACGCCAATGACATCCCGAGGGCCGCCAGCAGCGATGCCGGTAGAACGTCTGTGGCATAGTTTCCGTCCGGTTGCATCAAGGAGAGCCACATGAGTCCGGCCGCCAGCACGAGCAGCCCGGTGACAATCAGCGCCTTGGCACCGAACCGGGCTTGAAGCCGTGGCGCCAACGCGACCATGACGAGCACGACCAGGCCGGTCATCGGCAGGAGCGCGGCACCAGCAGCGAAAGCGGTAGCACCGAGCACCTGCTGTAGATACAGATTCAGGAAGAACCACATGGATACCCATGCCGCACCCAGCAGGAGCTGTGCGCCATTGGCCGCCCCGAGGAGCGGCGTGCGAAGCAGTCCGAGGCGCAGCAGGGGGGTGCGGCTTTTTGCCTGAATCACGAAGAAAATAGCCAAAAGGACGAGGCCTCCGGCCAGGACGCCGAGAGTAGGCGCGGTAAGCCACCCCACTTCTGGGGCATTCACAATAGCGTAGACGGTCGCAGCAAGCCCGCCGGTCACGGTGGATGCCCCGGCGATGTCAATTGATCCCGACGCCTTCCGCGCGGTTCGAGGAAGCACCGTTGCGGTGAATGCCAGCACGAAGACCGCGATCGGAATGGTGACATAGAAAACCCAGGGCCAGCTCGCGTATTCGGTCAGCACTCCGCCGAGGAAGACGCCGGCTGTGCCCCCGATTGGTGCCGCAGCTCCGTAGACCGCGAATGCCTTAGGAAGATCGGCAGTGCCGCCAAAGAGCATCATGAGCAGAGTCAGCGCCGCCGGCGCGATCAGGGCAGATCCGGCACCCTGAACGGCGCGGCCTGCGATCTCAAGCCCAATGCTGGTGGCTGCTCCAGCCATCAGCGATCCTGCGATCAATACGAGCCAGCCCAACACAAAGATCTTCCGCGCTCCGAAGGCATCCGCAAGACGACCCCCAAGTAAGAGCAAGCCGCCGAATGCCACTACGTAGGCGTTGAATACCCATGATAGGGACTCCGGGGTGAAACCGAGATCTCGTTGCATGTCGGGCAGGGCGACGCCAATGATCGAAGTGTCCATGATGACTACGAACTGGGCCGTGGCGATCAGTGCCATCATGACAGCTCAGCCGAACCATCGCTTTGCTGGCGATGGTGGTGGGTGGACAGACATGTGAGCTCCTCCTGAAAGATTCCAGGATATATCCGGTATGGATACAATCTATACCCATAGGGGGTATGGGTATAAGGTATACCCATAGGGGGGTATATCTGTCAATTAAGCACACCGAGACGTCATCACGACCGGTCATACGGCAGGAGAAAGGCCCGATGGCTGACCTCAAATGACAGCTAACGCTCTTCATAGGGCAAACAACATCGAATTTCCGGAAACCTCACCCAAGGAGACCTAATGAGAGAGTCCACAGAACTCTTCGGCGCATCTAATTTGCTGACGAAACGCATTGAGACCGTTGGCTTCGATTGGCACCAAGCCGAACACTCCGTTGCGAATCGGCTGGACGCAGCTGGAATCAGTGGCACGAACGCCAATATTGATCGGGACATGCCGCGTGACACGGCCGTGCGGTGGCGCCAAGGAGAACGACGGCGAATCAGCAACTTACTCCAGTCAGGGAGCGCGTGGTACGGATCCTCCGCGCATTTCCAGTTGTTCCAAGATCTGAAGCGAAAGGTCGCGATTTAGCATGACTGACGCACATCGACCGGACATTTCGAAAACTTACAACCAAAGGCCAAGGCGACGCGCGCGAGTTGCCCTGTCCGGCCGAGTACGAGTAACCGGCGCCCTACTGCTAGTTGGCCTGCTCTGGGGAAGTTCGTTCCCCTTGATTGCCATTGCCGCTCCGGCATTCGGAGCCGTCGGAACGACCCATGGTCGCTTCATCGTCGCAGCGTTGGCGCTTACGCTTATGACTGCTGCCAGCAAAGCAACTTGGCACGCAGTCGGCCGGCGGTTCCCTGCATTCCTACTGTTAGCGGCCCTTAATGTCGCGGCTCCACTCACGCTTGTCGCAACGGCAATCGTTGGACTCAACGCGTCGATGGCGTCGATCTTGAACGCCACAACACCAATGTTCACGGTATTCGTTGCCGCTTTCTGGCTTAGGCAAAGGGTCACTCGACGCCAGATGGTAGGTGTCATAACTGGCATTGTCGGTGTATCGATGCTCGTGGGAGGAGCTCCGTTGCAGGTCGATAGCCGCGCACTGGTGGCGGTTGGAGCCTCCTTGACAGCGGCTCTGCTATACGCTGTGGGCGGCGTCTACGCCCGAAAGTCATTTCTCGGCACTCCTCCCATGACACTCGCCCTCGGCCAGCAACTTGCCGCTGCAACACTTCTGGTCCCACTTACCGCCATCGCACCCCCGATTGGCCCAATCACTGGCGGTCCGCTAATTGCCGTCCTTGCGCTGGGCCTCGGAGCTACCGCCGCGGGCTATTTGGTCTATTTCTGGGTTATTCGCCAAGCTGGGCCGGTGACTGCATCGACCGTTGCGCTTCTGGTTCCCATTTCGGCCTCCACCATAGGCGTGCTGTGGCTGGACGAGCCCGTGACCTTCGGACTCATTGGCGGACTTTTCATCATTCTTGCCGGAGTTGGCCTGCTCCTGGAGCGTCCGTCTGCGCGCCCTCGCGTGGATACAGTTGCAAATATCAATGATACGAACGAAAACAGACGTGGCAAGAACCACCATGAAACACGTGAGCGTCGGAAGTGAAGGACCCTCTTGCATCAATTGGTTTCGTGACCGCCGACCCTACTCGTTTTCGCGGAAAATAACTCCTTCTCCAACTAGGCCAGTGAGGAAGCTTGTTCCTGATTGACGCCGACGGCTGCGCCCAGCAACCCAACGCAATTTTTGAGACCGTCGTGGCGCGTAATAGTTCTGTAAACGCACAGGCATTGACCCACCAGAAGGACCATTCGCGTGCCCGGGTGCCGAACAACGGATCGATACTAAAAAACACCCCGTATTCATCTGAAGATGAATACGGGGTGTTCACCTGGCTCCTCCAACTGGACTTGAACCAGTAACCCTTCGATTAACAGTCGAATGCTCTGCCAATTGAGCTATGGAGGAAAGCTACGAGAACTACTTTAGCACTAGCCAAGTACTGTTTTGAAATCAGGGATTCAACTCGCGCGCAAGGCATGCAGCTACCCGACCCGAGAGTCGGCGATTCCTTTCAAATCCAAGTCGAAACCTATTTTGGCGAACGGCGCGAGTTCTCAATCGCGTACTGCGCCAGTTCAACTAATTGCCGGGCCGAGGCATCCCACGAATATTGGCCGGCACGAACAAGCGAACGGTCCGCATATTCTCTCCAGACATCCCGGTCCGAGAGCTTCTGCACCTGTTGCGCGAAGGCTTCCGCGCTATCGGGGTCCGCAAAAAGGGCCGCATCTTGGGCCACTTCTCGGAAGATCGGCATGTCGGTGACTACCACCGGAGTGCCCGCACTCATCGCTTCCACCAGCGGAAGCCCATATCCTTCTTCACGCGACAGGGTCACCAAGGCGGTGCACGAAGCCAGCAAGCGGGCATACTCTTCGTCGCTCACTCCCCCATGGAATACCACCTTGGCGTTGTGCGGAATTTCAGCTTCCAACTCGGCGCGACGCTGCTGGCTGATGCCGCTGAGCAGGTGCAACTCGTAATCGGGCAGCAGCCGCATGGCCCGGATCAACGTCTCGACGTTTTTATATTCCATAAATGATCCCATGTAGAGCAGCGTGTTCTTCGCGGTCGCTCGCAGATCGCGGCTTGCGCTCTCGCGCGACGGAGCATTGGATACCAAGCCGATATGTCGCTTAGTGAGCCTGTGCTTGCGCATCAGATCCGCGGTGGTTTGTGAAACGGTAGCTACCGCGTCGGCACGGTTCAGCAGAATTCGTTGCGGGAAGTAGACCTGGTGGAACAGGAACCAGCCCCAGCGGATGGGCGCGGGCAAGAATTTCGGGGCATGCGGGTGCGCATAGTAAATCAGGTCGTGCAGGGTGAGAATGACCGGGAATTTTCGCCCCAGCGTGCCCATGGTCTGCATCGGGGAGAACACCGCATCTGGCTGCAGCTTATTGATCTGCAGGGCCACCAACGGTTCAAGGACGCTCGTGGGGGCAGAAATCTTGAGGTACGGAACATCTGGCAGCAGGTCCAGCTGCCGCAGATCGTTGATCAGCATCGTCACGTCGGCGATCTTGGCCGTTGCTTCGATGAGTCCCGCGGTATAGCGGCTGATTCCGTCGTGATGGGTGACCCGGGTGTAGCGGGCATCGATGACGAGTTTCACGAGCGTGGAAGCCTTCGTTTGGGGAGCTGGTTTTCCAAGCTTATCGTTTAAGGTCACCGAGTCTGGCCTGCGCTCAAAAGTGCCTTTCGGGGGCGCACCACGAGGTATCCGATGAGCCCGGCGGCAACGGCCAGCGGCCACAGCCCCAGCGCAGCCGGAATGCCGAAGGCCGAACCGATGACGCCGCCGGCGAGGCTTCCCAACGGTATCGCGCCAAAAGTGAACAATCGGCGAGCGCTGCTCACCCTGCCCAAAAGCTGCTCGGGCGTGATGTCTGCAACCCACGCCGAGACGGCGATGTTGAAAACGATCACCACGATCCCCCATGCCACTGCCTGCACGCCGAGCAGAATCATGGAAACTACTGGTGCGGTGAATGCGGCGATAAAAACCATGGTGGCCAAGAAAAATTGACTGAGCAACGTCGCCGTCGTCAGCCGAGCCGTTGAAAACCGGACGGCAATGCGCGTGGCCAGCGCGGCACCTAGCAGCCCACCGGCACCGCCCAGTCCGGCAAAAATACCAAATCCCTGGGCACCGAATCCTAGGTAATTCACGATGAACAGCGCTTCTACCGCGGAGCCTAGCGCGAGCCCGAAGTTTGAGCACATGACCGCAATGGTGACCGCAATCAGGGTCCGGTTTGTACGCAGGTATTTCAGCCCGGATAGCCAGTGAGTATCGTGTTTTGCTTCCTTGCCTCCGGGACCTTGACTTCCATGCGAATCTGGCTTGCGTGGGAGCCTGACCAGATAGGCGAGGCCCAGGGCCAGCATGGCCAGGACCACGGCGACCGCCAGAAGTGTTGACGCTCCGAAGATGACGAAGCCGGTGCCCGCGGCAACAGGGATGATAATCGCCAGCGACTGATCCGCGGCGGTGAGTTTAGCGATCAGCCGACTCATCGAGGTTGCGCGTCTCGCGCCGGTGTTCGTATGCAATTGCGGGACGGCCGAGACCTGCGCAGTCTCTGCTACGACATTGCAGACGCCCAGTAGCGTGACCAGCAGGAATCCGTACCCGATACTCAGGGTTCCGGTGAAGGTCAGCAGCAAGAGGCAACCGGCCAGCGCGAGCTTGGCGGCAAGCCCAATGCGCAGCAACCGCAGAGGCCGGTAACGGTCAACCAGATACCCGATGGGAATCGTGGCGACGAGGAACGCGACGGAACCCAACGTGTTGAGCAGCCCCATTTGCCAGGCGCTAGCACCAAGGGTGGTGACAAAGATGAGGTCCACGGTGAAGTCTGCCAGGCTTCTGCCGGCTGCGTCGCTGGTATTTGATAAAAGGAAACGTCGCTCACCACGCAAAGTCGTTTCCATTACGCTCCATGATAATTGTCAGATACGTCACACCGGGACCCCATGTCAACGCTACCTCATTCCGAACCGAGCCGACCAGCATTTCTCCTTGTCGACCGGCAATCTTCCGTGCTTAAGCGGCGAAATCTGGCGAGAATCCCATCTTCGCCTCGAGCTCAAAATTCACTGCCATTTCGATCCCTTGGGCGCCTTCAGATGGTTCCCACCGGATCGTCATATCCACAAAGGGCTTGCAATACGTTACTTAGTTGTGATGTTAATAGTTCGCGGTTAGGGAAGACTAACCAAATACTTAATTCACCATGTGAGGAGTATCCGTGGGAACCTCTCTTGAGACCCTGCACATCCCCCCTGTTTGACTCGCAGCTTTTTGATGACTCATTGCTGTGCTCGGGCACCTTAGATCGCTATGAGTCCGAGGCCCGAGAGGCACTGCTGCGGGTCACCGATCAGCTGGCCGCCGTCGAGTCACCCACCACAGGCCCCTATCCAGAGGATCTGCGAGGGCTGGTCGATGCCATCGACCTCGACTCACCGCTTGGGAGCAACGCCGAGTCTTTTGACGAGCTGAAAAAGATCTACCTGCGTGACGCCGTCTATTTCCATCACCCGAAGTACGCCGCGCATCTCAATTGCCCGGTGGCAATTCCTGCCGTGGCCGCCGAAGCGTTCGTCACCAGCCTGAACACCTCAATGGATACTTTTGACCAGAGCGCCGGGGCCACGCTCATTGAACGTCGCCTCACCGCGTGGACCGCGCAGCTCATCGGATTCCCGCAACTCGCCGCGGATGGCATTTTCACCTCCGGTGGCACCCAGTCCAATCTGCAAGCCATGTTGATAGCCCGCAACGCCGCGGTGTCGAAAACCTCCGGACCGTTGCCTCAGCGGCTGCAGAACCTGCGCATCTACACCTCACAAGACGCTCACTTCAGCATCTCAAACGCAGCCATGATGCTGGGGCTGGGCCATGAAGCGGCGGTCGGCATCGAAACCGACGGCCACCACCGAATGGATGCCGGCAAGTTACGCGAGCAGATTGCCCACGATCTCAACCGTGGGCTGGTTCCGATGGCGATCTCCGCGACCGCCGGGACCACCGACTTCGGTGCCATCGATCCTTTGGGTCCCATAGCCGCCCTGGCCAATGAAGTCGGTGCTTGGTTCCACGTCGACGCCGCATATGGCGGCGGACTGCTGCTTTCGTCCTCGCACCGCGAACGGCTGTCGGGCATTGAGCTTGCAGACTCGGTGACCGTGGACTTCCACAAGTCCTTCTTCCAGCCAATCGGTTCCAGCGCGCTGATCCTGCACGAGGCAGATTCCTTCGAATCCATTGCCCACTACGCCGAATACCTGAATCCGAAGTCCCAAGCCCAGCAGACCCCCAACCAGGTCGACAAGTCGTTGCAGACCACTCGGCGCTTTGATGCGCTGAAGCTTTGGGTCACCCTCCGCACACTCGGAGCGGTGCGTCTGGGTACCATGTTCGACCGGGTGATCGAACTCGCCGAATCCCTCGAGGCCGAGGTCTCCCTCCGGCCACAGCTGGAGCTGGCGGCCCCGGTGCAGCTGAGCACCTTGGTCTTCAGCTTCAAAGCACCCGGCAACCACCTGGATTGCTCCGAAATGAATGAACTGACCAACCAGATTCGCCAGCGGCTCTACCGCACCGGCGAAGCGATGATCGCAGCCACCACCGTGGACGGCCGGCGGATGCTCAAGCTGACCTTGCTGAACCCGAATACCACCATGGAAGACCTGACCGAAATACTCGACGCAATTTGCCGCGTCGGCAATGACTTGCTGCTCGAACGCTTAGAAGGAGCCCGCGCATGAACCGTGGATTAGCCCAGGAGCACTTTGATGTGATCGCCATTGGCGCTGGCCCCTTCAATCTAGGGTTCGCCGCCCTCACCGACCCGCTACCGGAGTTGACGGTCGCGGTGCTCGAGGCCAGCGACAACTTCGTGTGGCACCCGGGCATGATGCTGGACGGCGCGCACCTGCAAGTGCCCTTCATGGCAGATCTTGTCACGCTCGCAGATCCCACCAACAAGTTTTCCTTCCTGAACTATCTGAAGGAAAAGGAGCGAATCTACCCGTTCTACATCCGCGAAAACTTCTACGCGCTGCGCAAGGAATACAGCGACTATCTCGCGTGGGCTGCGCAGCTGCTGCCCAGTGTCCGCTTCGGCCATCGGGTGCTTTCCGCCGAATATGCGGACGGCGCCTACCAGCTTTCGGTGCTCACCGATCGAGGTCTGACCCATTTCAGCGCGGACAAGCTGGTGCTCGGCACCGGTTCCCAGCCCTATCTCCCGGAGTTTGTCGACGAGCAGTTGCTGTCCACGAGCTCGGTGACCCATTCCTCCGAGTACCTGCATTCACGGCAGAGCATCATTGAGCCCAAGGCCGAGCAGAGGCCCAAGGTCGTCACGGTGCTGGGCAGTGGACAGAGCGCCGCGGAGGTCTTCCTTGACCTGCTGCGCAGCCTGCCGGAACACGACCATTTGGTATGGGCGACACGCTCCGAGCGTTTCTTCCCGCTGGAGTATACGAAGCTGACCTTGGAAATGACTTCCCCAGAATATATCGACCACTTCCACGCCCTGCCGATCTCGGAACGCGACGCTCTGTCCAAGGCGCAAAAAGGCCTGTACAAGGGCATCAATGCCGACCTGATCGATGAAATACATGAAGAGCTCTACCAGCGCAGCGTGGCTTCTCCGGCCCCCGTTCACCTGCGCACAGGATGCGCCGCGACAGCCGTGGCCCCGCAGGACGGGGCGATCCAGGTCGAGTTGCACCACGAACGGGAAAAGGAGAAGCTCGCGTTCCTCACCGACGCGCTGGTGCTCGCCACCGGCTACCGCAACGGCACACCAGACTTCCTCGAAGGCCTCGAAGACCGAATCACCCGACTGCCCGACGGCCGCCTGGACGTGGACCGCAACTACTCGATAGGCACGAACCACGACATCTTCGTGCAAAACGCTGAACTGCACACGCACGGATTCACCGCCCCGGATCTAGGCATGGGCGCCTACAGAAATTCGGTACTTATCAACCGCATTGCCGGGCGCGAGGTCTACCGGGTCGAGGACCGCATCGCCTTCCAGCGGTTCGGTGCCGCCTCGCTGGAGAACTTGCCAACTTGCCAACCGCAGCCAATCTCGGCCCAAGACTAGGAGCCCCATGACGACCTACGACTCATTTACCTTCCGCAGCATTCAACTGCCCTCCGACGCCAAGCTTTTGCATTCCTGGATCGCCACCGAGCATGCCCGCTATTGGGGAATGCCCACCGCAAGCCTTGACGAAATTGAAACCGAATATCGCGGACTGCTGGAGCTCCCCGACTATGAGGTGCTCCTTGGAGAGCTCCGCGGTGAACCACGCTTCCTGGTAGAACTCTACGATCCCTCGACATCCAGTCTTGCGGGAAAATACCCGTACGTTCGTGGAGACCGCGGGCTGCACTTCCTGGCTCCGGACCCCGCCGGGAAAGGCGAGACAGGATTTACCTTGCATGCCCTCGGCGCAGCCATCCGGCACGCTTTCGCGCAACCGGGAATTGAACGGGTGGTGGTTGAACCTGATGTGCGGAACAAGGCGATTCAAGCGCTCAACTCGCGCGTCGGCTTCCAGCCGCTGAAAGAAGTCACGCTTGATGAGCCACAAGGCCCCAAGGCGGCGTTGCTTTCAATTTGCACCCGCGAGGATTTTGAGCGCACCACCGGGATATCAGCCGGCGCCAACCATCTAAGCCCGGCTCGCTGGGAACGGGCGAATCGGCATGTTCTGGCCAAGGCCCTAGGCGAATTCAGCCACGAGCGCCTGCTGGAGCCGCTCCCCCTGGGAAAGGACCGTTACCGGGTCGAAAAGCAGGGACACCGCTATGTATTTACCGCCCAACGCTACGCGCTGAATCACTGGCAGATCTCGCAGTCATCGGTTGAACATCTAGTCCAGGGCGCGGAGGGCTGGGACGGCAGCGACGTAGACGTCTTGGATTTTGTCACCCTTTTCGCCACCGAACTCACGCTCAGCGAAGCACAGCTCCCCACTTATCTAGAGGAGCTAAACAGCACGCTAGGCAGCCATTGCTACAAGCAGGCGCACGCGCTGCACGACAGCACGCAGCTTGCCGAAGCCGCCGGCAGCCCGGCAGAATCCTTCCAACGCATCGAATCCTCCATGACCGAGGGGCATCCGTGCTTCGTGGCCAACAATGGGCGCATTGGGGTGGGAAGCTTAGACTACCTGCGTTATGCGCCGGAAACCGGGTCCGCTATCCGGCTCGGTTGGGTTGCCGCGCATATTTCGCAGGCTTCATTCGACTCCATCGACGGGCTGGACTACCAGTCGTTGCTTGAACAAGAACTGGACGGTGAGGCCAAAGCGCAATTGGATCGGCACCTCTCCCGGCGTCTGGCCGGTACCGGACTTGATCCTGCGCAATACATTTATCTTCCGGTCCACCCCTGGCAATGGGAGAACCGGCTGTCCACCACCTTTGCCAACGACATTGCTCGTGGCCAGTTGATTTGGCTGGGATATTCCGCGGACGAGTACCAGGCGCAACAGTCGATTCGCACATTCTTCAATGTCACCTCACCGAGCAAGCACTATGTCAAGACCGCGATGTCGATTCTTAACATGGGGTTCATGCGCGGACTCAGCGCGGACTATATGAAGGTCACTCCGGCCATCAATCAGTGGCTTTATGAGCTCTTCGCCTCGGATCCGGTACTCGCCTCGCAACCGGTGGCGTTGCTGCGCGAGGTCGCGGCCGTTGGTTATCGAAACCAGCAGTTCGAGGCGGCCACGACGCCCAGCGCACCACAGCGCAAGATGCTTGCCGCGCTCTGGCGCGAGTCGCCCATCGACATGCTGGGACCGGGCGAAACCCTTGCCACGATGGCCAGTTTGCTCCATGTCGATGCCCACGGCAAGAGTTATGCCGCGGCGCTGATCCGCCGGAGCGGACTTGAACCGAAGGTGTGGCTCAACCAGTACCTGGAGGCCTATCTGGCTCCGCTGGTGCATTGCCTCGCGGCCTATGATCTGGTGTTCATGCCGCACGGCGAGAACATCATCCTGGTCCTGCGCGACGGGGCGGTGCAGCGGGTGCTGCTCAAGGACCTGGGCGAAGAAATTGCGGTGCTCTCGGACCGCGTGGAACTTCCGGAAACAATTCGTCGGGTGCGCACCGGAGGCGACCCGGTGCTTTCGATTTTCACCGATGTTTTTGATTCCTTCTTCCGCTTCCTCGCCCCGTTATTGGATGCCGAATCCTTGCTCCCGGAAACCGAATTCTGGCAGGTCGTCACCGAAAACCTGTTGAACTACCGGGAACAGCATCCTGATTTTGCAGACCGCTTCGAGGCATTGGGCCTGTTTGCCGACAGCTTCCCGCTCTCTTGCCTGAACCGGCTGCAATTGCGAAATAACCAGCAGATGCTGGATCTTTCGGATCAATCCGGCGGGCTGCTCTATGCCGGCGATTTGGACAACCCCTTGGTTCGGGTGGTCTCTCCGGTTTAGCGATAGCTTCTCGCAGCTCGCGTCGTTTGGTTGGCATCGAACGACGCGAGCTGCTTCATTTAATCTTCGAGCCAAAAACCTGAACAGTGTTCAATGATTCGGAAATCCGCTGTACAGTGAATTCAAACAATATTGAACACTGTTCAACAGGAGATTTTTGATGACAACACTAACCGGCCCGAAGCGCATCGCGCTTGACCCCTTTGCCCTCGCCGCACGGATCAGCGAAGGGCATCGCCTGACCGTGGCCGAGGCCCGCGCTATCCTGGCCACATCTGATGAGCAGACACTAACGCTCGTTACGGCAGCCGGCCGGCTGCGCAGGAAGCACTTCTCCAACACCGTGAAGGTGAACTATTTGGTGAACCTCAAATCTGGATTGTGCCCGGAAGACTGCACCTACTGCTCGCAACGCCTGGGATCCAAGGCAGAAATCCTGAAATACACCTGGCTCAAACCAGACGAAGCGGTCCGCCAGGCCGGACTTGGCATTGCCGCAGGTGCCTCGCGAGTCTGCTTGGTGGCTTCGGGCAAAGGACCCACCGACCGGGATGTCAATCGCGTAAGCACCATGATTGACCAGCTCAAAGAAGAACATCCGCAGGTAGAGGTCTGCGCTTGCCTGGGCATCCTCAAAGGCGGACAGGCCGAACAGCTCAAGACGGCCGGCGCCGATGCCTACAACCACAATCTCAACACCGCAGAATCCCTCTACCCGGAAATCTGCAGCACACACAGCTACCAGGAGCGCATAGCCACCGTCGAACAGGCCAAGGGGGCAGGCCTCTCCCCCTGTTCTGGACTCATTGTCGGCATGGGCGAAAGCACCGACCAGCTCATCGAAGCGGTCTTCGCGCTGCGTGCGTTGGATACCGACTCAATTCCGGTCAATTTCCTGATGCCCTTTGACGGCACTCCGCTGGAAGGAACTTGGAACCTCACCCCGCTGGCTTGCCTGCGCATCCTCGCACTGGTTCGTCTGGCCTGTCCAGACAAGGAACTGCGTATCGCCGCCGGCCGAGAAATGCACCTGCGCTCCCTGCAGTCCACCGCGCTGGAAGTGGCCAATTCGCTCTTCCTGGGCGACTACCTGACCAGTGAAGGCCAGGATGCGCGCGCCGATCTGGCGATGATCGCCGACGCCGGATTCGTGGTGCTGGGCCAGGAGGGCAAAAACACCGCGCAGATCGCCGAGACCCTGCACGCAGCCGCCGCCCACGCCGCCCGCCAGCCAGCGGATGCAGGCAATGCCGCCGCGGCCGGGTGCGCCGGATCCTGCTGCTCCTCCGCGGCCTCAGCGGCCTGCGGCCAAGCGGCCTCCGGTGGCGGCGCCGGCGAGACGGAACCGGTGCTGCGCCGCCGCGGCGCCGGGACCGCAGAGAACCCGAACGCGTGATGGCCACCGATGCGAGCTTGCTCTCCCGCGACGCAGGGTTGCTCTGGCACCCCTACGCCGCACTTGATGCGGGGGCAGGCTACGCGGTCACCGAAGCACGCGGCGCCCGGCTGGTCCTCGAAGACGAAACCGGCACCCTCCGCGAGGTCATCGACGGGATGTCCTCGTGGTGGTCGTCGGTGCACGGCTACCGCAACCCGGCGCTGGATGCCGCGGCGCGCGGACAACTGGAGAAGTTCAGCCATGTGATGTTCGGCGGACTGACCCACCAACCGGCCATCGAGCTGGCCGAGCGTCTGGTGGCCCTGGCACCGGGCGACCTGCGCCACGTGTTCCTGGCCGATTCCGGGTCAATCAGCGTCGAGGTGGCGCTGAAGCTCGCCCTCCAATACCAGGAGGCAAAGGGCCGCACCACGCGCCACCGGTTCGCGGCCCTGCGCGGCGGCTACCACGGGGACACCTTCGCCACCATGGGCATCTGCGACCCGCAGGACGGAATGCATGCGGCTTTCACCCGGCGCTCCTCCGCCGAACTCTTCCTGCCCAAGCCCCCGAGCGCACGCCGCACCGCACCGGGGCACTGGGAATACCTCGCGTCCGAGCTGGCCGACTGGGAAAGCACGGTGCGCGCGTTGGTCTCCACGAACTCCGCGCAGCTGGCCGGGATCGTGTGCGAACCGGTGCTCCAGGGTGCCGGAGGCATGCACATCTACCCGCCGGCGGTGCTCGGCATCCTGCGCGAGCTCGCCGACGAACACGACCTGCCGCTGATTGCCGATGAAATCGCCACCGGATTCGGGCGCACCGGCGAGCTGTTCGCGGTGGACCATGCCGGCATCGTCCCGGACATCATGTGCTTGGGCAAGGCGCTGACCGGAGGTTATCTCACCCTGGCCGCGTTGCTTTGCAGCAGCAAAATCGCCTCCGCGCTTGCCACCGGTGCCGGCTCCGCCGGGTCCGCACTGCTGCATGGGCCGACCTTTATGGGCAACCCGCTGGCCTGCGCGGTGGCCTGCGCCTCGCTCGACCTGCTCGCCGGGGCACCGGGCACCGCGCTAAAAGACGCTCCGTGGCGGGCCCAGGTCGCCGCGCTGGAATCCGGACTGCGCGCCGGGCTCGCACCGGCGGCCGGGCTGGAATCAGTCAAGGATGTGCGGGTGCTCGGCGGGGTGGGAGTCGTCCAACTTCGCGCCCCGGTTGACGTACCCGCGGTGACTCGGGCGGCGGTAGCGCACGGGGTCTGGGTGCGCCCGTTCCGCGATCTGGTCTACGTCATGCCTCCCTATATCAGCACCCCCGAAGAGCTCGCCGTGCTCGGCCGCGGACTGCTGGCTGCGGTGGAGCAGGTCCATGGCTGAGACCACCCCCGGCTGGGAGCGCTGGTTGTCCGCCCGAGCCACCGTGCGCGAACGCCGCGGCCTACGCCGCAGCGATCCCCCGCGGGCCGGATCCATCGATTTGGCCTCCAACGACTACCTGGGCCTATCGCATCATCCCGAGGTGCTCCGGGCCGCCGCCGAAACCCTGCGAAGCTCCGGCGCCGGGGCCTGTGCAAGCCGAATGGCCGGCGGAACTCTGTCCGTGCACCGGGAGCTGGAGGCTGCGCTGTGCCGGTATACGCACCGGGATGCCGCCTTGGTCTTCTCCAGCGGGTACACCGCAAACCTCGGGGTGCTCGGCTCCCTGGGCGGTCCGGGCAGCCTGTTCATCCTGGACGAACATGCCCATGCCAGCCTGGTCGACGGGGCCAGGCTCTCCGGCGCGACTGTGGCCACCGCCAGGCACAACGACCTGAAGGATTTCACGCGCCTGTTGAAAGCCAACCGCAGCAGCACCCAACCCAAGCCCCGGGTGCTGTTGGCCGTCGAATCGGTTTACTCGGTCTTCGGCGACGCCGCGCCGCTGCCCGGGCTGGACGCATTGTGCCGGGAGTTCGGCGCGCTGCTGCTGGTGGATGAGGCCCACTCGCTGGCCGCCAGCGAATCCGGGTCGGCGCTCCGCGCCGCCGGCCTCGAAGGTTGCGGCCAGGTGATCAGCACCGCAACCCTGTCCAAGTCGCTGGGCGCCCAGGGCGGGGCGGTGCTTTTCGGCGGCCCGGAGGCCGCAGCGCTGCGCGAACATCTGCTCAATACCGCCCGCACCTTCATCTTCGACACCGCGCTGGCCCCCGCCGCCGCCGGCGGTGCCCTGGCCGCCCTGCGCTTGGCGGACCGGGCCCGGCTTGCCGCGCTGGCCCGGAACCAGCGGTTGATCCGCGGCCTCCTGGCGGAGTACCCGGAATTGGCCGGGCGGGTGGAAGCCGGGGCCGGGCCGATCCACTCGGTGAAGATGCCCAGCGCCGCGGCCGCCGTGCGGGCCGCCGCCGCACTGGCCGCGCAGGGCATCGCGGTGGCCTGCTTCCGCCCGCCCAGCGTTCCCGACGGAATCTCCCGCATCCGGCTGACCGCCCACGCCCACCAGCAACCGGCCGAACTGTCCGCGGCCATCCGGAAGGTGGCCAGGACGGCCATCGAGGAGGAATCATGAATTGCCCCTACGCACCCACCACCGGCAGCTTGGCCGACGCCCCGCTGGCCGGCCCGCTGCCCGCGGCCTTTCCCGAAGCCATCAACCGGCGCTACCGCAGCATCGAAGATCCGGACACTGTGCGCGGCATCTTGCGCCGCCCCGGGGAATTCACCACGGCCAACGCGCTGCGCACCGCCATCAACCTCGCCCCGGCCGCGTTGCGGATCCTGGCCGCGGTGAAATTCGCGCTGCCACCGGCGCTTTCCAGCGCCTCGGGCAGCGAACACCTCGCCGTGCGCCGGCTCGTCGCCGGATTCTTCAGCCCCGCCAAGATCCAGTGGCAGCGGCGGCCGATCACCGAACGAGTGCGGGAAATTTGCGCCCGGCTCGAACCGCGCTACCGCAACGGGGAGGTCCTCGATTTGGCCGCGGAGCTGGCCGCGGTGATCCCCGTCGAAATCATGGCGGTGCTGACCGGGGTGCGCGTGCCTCCGGCCGAAAACCTCAAACGCTGGAGCCAGGATTCGCTGGAATTGTTCTGGGGGTGGCCCGCGGAGGACCGGCAGCTGGTGCTCGCCGCCAGCGCCGCCGAATTCTATGCCTGGCTGGATCAGACGGTTCACGGGGCGGTCAGAAGCGAGGAGCCGAACCTCTATGCCGCGCTGCATCGATCGGGAGTTCCCGAACGCCAGATCCGCTCGCTGGCCTACTTCCTGGGGATCGCCGGACAGGAGACCACCGCGATGCTCATCCAGAGCACCCTGCACGCGGCGCTGCGCGATGGCCACTGGGCTGCCTGCGCCGACCCGGACACCGGGCCGGCCGCGGCCCAAGCCGTGGTGCGCGAGGTGCTGGCCGTCGCCTCCTCGGTGCCAACCTGGCGTCGCATTGCCGCCGTGGACGCCCGCGTCGGCGAGCATGAATTCGCCGCCGGTGAGGAACTGGTGCTGCGCCTGTCCGGCGGAATTCTCGGCGCCAGCGGCGACGATTCGCTGGCCTTCGGCCATGGGATCCACCGCTGCTTGGGGGCGGGCCTGGCCCGGATGGAGGCCGAGCTGGTGCTCGCCGAAACGGCCCGTTGCCTTCCGGACCTCGAAGCCGCCGGCGCGGCCCCGCGCTTCGCCCACCTGCTCTCCTTCCAGGCGCCGGTTGCGGTGCCGACTAGGTTCCCCTTCGAAAGGACCGACAGATGATCCAGGCCATCACCGGAACCGACACCGAGGTGGGCAAGACGGTGACCACCGCCGTGCTCGCCGCCCGGGCCCTGGCCCGCGGGACCCGGGTGGCGATCTACAAGCCGGCGCAGACCGGGGTGCTTCCCGGACAGCCCGGGGACGTGCAGGACGCGGCCGGCTGGCTTGGCCACCCGGAGCGGCTGGGCACCGCCGAGGGGGTGCGGCTGCGTGAGCCGATGGCACCGCTGGATGCGGCCCGGTGCGCGGGATTCGCCGACCCCGCCGAGGTCCTGCCTCCCCTGGCCGAGCACGTGCGGCGGATCCGCGAGCTGGCAGCTGCCTATGACGAGGTACTTGTCGAGGGCGCCGGCGGGCTCTTGGTCGAGCTGACTTCCGCGGGAGAGACCATCGCGGATCTGGCCGCGGCCCTCTCGGCGGAGCTTGTGGTGGTCACCCGGCCGGAACTGGGAACCCTGAACCACACCGCGCTGACCTTGGAGGCCTGTGCGGTGCGCGGCTTCTCCCGCGGCACGCTGGTGCTGGGCAGCTACCCGGACCGTCCCACGCAGCTTGCCGAATGCAATCTGGCGGGTCTGCGGACATTGGCGACCCGTTACGGGTGGAGCTTCGCCGGAAGACTGCCCGCAAACCTGGTCCGCGATCCGGCACGCCGCCCGGAGGCGCTGGCCGCAGCGGCCCATGCCCTGGCTCCGACTCCGGCCTAGCCGCGCTGGTCGCTTCCGCGGTAGCCACGAGCCGCCTGTGAGCCAACTCCGCACCAGAGTTAGCCTGTATCCCCGGCGCCGAGGCGGGTAGCGGAACTCCCTGCCGCCAAGTTTTCACCCCGCTCCCGGGTTGATCCTCGCATCTCACCTATCAGCAGCCGCAACCGATATGCCGCTCCAGATAATGTCCATTGCGGCGTTGCACCGTTCCAGGGTCTCCGGGTTTGCGAGACTTTCGCCGCGCACCACTATCTGGTAGTAAAACACCCCGGAGAGCAGGTCGAGTGCCGCCTCCAGATCGGCATCAGCGCGGATCTCCCCTTGCTCGCGGCCGCGCTCGAGGAGCTCGAGAAGCGGTACGCGCCGCTGCGAAACGTGCCCGCGCCAGTATTCACGCTGGAGATCTATGTCGGCAAGGGCGAGAAGCAGACGCTGGCGCAGCCGGTCTTCGGGAAAAGCGCCCACGCGTCCCTTGCCCGGCGTCGGGAACCCGTACTTGAGCGCCTCGCGCACCGGCAATCCCTCGGGCGGGCGGACCACCATGCGTCCGACATCGAGCGCGGCGGCGGTGAGCTTGTCCAGGGTTTCCCAACGGCGGTAGATCGCTGCACGGCTCACCCCGCTGCGCTCGACAACTGCGCTCACGGTGATCGTCGCCGCCTCGTCGATTAGCTCATTGACCGCGACGAGCACACGTTCTTGCAGTTCGGTGTCCCGCGGACGACCAGGTCGGCGGGCCATTAGCGCCAGGTGTCCGCCGGCCATCCTAGAGCCCGGCCCGCTCACGCAGTCTGCCAATCAGCGCGCCGTTGAGGCCCGCGGCCTTCAGCGGGGCCAGCGGATCACCATGCCGCTCACGCAAAGCGCGCAAGGTGAGACGCATGGCATCATCCGCGCCGGGATCCTTCACCGCAAGCTTTGCCGAGGCATCGAGATCGTATCCCGCAGCCTTCATCACCCGTTGCAGATTCGGCCGGGTGCGTTCCATGATGGCGGCCGTATTGGGGTGGGTCAGCTCGTAGTCGGCGATGATGACCTCATCCTCGGCGCCGAGCGCGAGCAGCAGCGAGGCGGCCAAGACACCGGTGCGGTCCCTACCAGCCGCGCAGTGAAATGCCACAGCACCCGGCGCGTGCGCCATGATGGCCAGCGCCGTCACGATTTGCGGCGCTGCCGAGGCAAACAAGGCCTGGTAGAACGATGCCATCTCCGGCATCTTCCCGGGCTCCAGCTTCGTGGGCATGGCGTCGCCGAGGTCCGCTACGAACGGCACGTGGTGGTACATCACCGCTTGCTCCATCAGCGGGCCGCGCCCCGTTGCCTGCACCTCGCCGCGGCTGCGCAGGTCGATGACTGCCCGCAAGCCGCCGTCCACGAGCGCCTGGGCCGACTCCGGCGGAATCGTCGACAGGTCATCGGCACGGATAGCGAAGCCGGGATTGATCAGGCCGCCTGCGACGGGCAACCCGCCCAGATCCCGCAGGTTCACTGGTTTGCTGAGCTGGATTTCAAGTACTTCGGTCATGTGATTCTCCTTCTGATAAAGGCGCTCGCCTGATCAATCACCGTGACTACGATGATGATGCAGATGACGATCGCGCCCAGGTGTCCGTAGTCGTACATGCGCATTGCGGTGGTGAGCTCGAGGCCGATGCCTCCGGCACCCACGAGGCCGAGGATCGTCGCGCCGCGCACGCTGCCTTCGAACAGCAGCAGCGTGTAGGAGACCAGCAGCGGGGCCGCCTGCGGCAGCACTCCGTACTGGATCACCTGGCGGTGCGAGGCCCCCACCGACTTCATCGCGATCATCGGGCCCTGGTCAACGGATTCCATGGCCTCGGCGTAGATCTTGCCGATCGAACCGATGGATCCCAGTGTCATCGCGAGGATGCCGGCAAACGGGCCAAGACCCACGGCCGAGACGAACATCAGCGCGAAGACCAGGTCGGGCACCGCGCGAATCACGTTCATGATCCAGCGGGCCGGGAAGTACACCCACTTCGGCGCGAGATTCGATGCCGCGGCCAGGGCCACGAACAGCGAGAGCACCGCGCCGAGTACCGTGGCCACGATGGCCATCTGCACCGTCTCGATGAGCAACTCGACGATGAGCCCGAGCTTCGAGAAGTCCGGCGGGAAGAGCCGGGCGAGAAACTCGCCCATGTTGATCGTGCCTTCCCCGAGCTTCTGGAAGTCGAAGCCGACTCCGCGGAACGACCAGAGCAGGAAGATCAGGCCTGCGGCCACGCCGACGACAGATCGAGTGCGGGGGAGGTTCATGGCCCGTTCGAGGCGGGCGCGCTCCACCGGGTCCAGCTGCTTGCCTTTGCCGGCGGTTTTCGTCGGCTTCCACTGCTCGGTGTCACTGGTCATCGGATAGTTCCTCTCCGTCATAGAGCGCTTCGAGCCGCGCGGCGTCGAGCTGAGCGGTCGGTGCCGAAACCAGCAGCTTGCCGTGCTTCAACCCGACTACGCGGTCGCTATGGCGCAGCGCGAGCGGGAGCACATGCAAACTCACGAGCACCGGGATGCCGTCTTCACGCGCGATGCTGCGCAGCAGCTCGAGCACGGAATCCGAGAGCTTCGGGTCCAGCGACGCAACTGGTTCATCGGCAAGGATCAGCTGCGGATCCTGCATGAGCGCCCGGGCCACCGCCACGCGCTGCTGCTGGCCGCCGCTGAGCGAGCGCGCCGGATCCTTCGCCTTGTGCGCGATGCCCACCCGATCCAGGAGATCCAGGGCCCGCTTGCGCTGCTGGTTGCCGAAGCCCCCGACGAGATTGAGCGGGCCGGCTTGGTGCAGCCCACCGGTGAGCACGTTGGTGAGGACGCTCAAGCGCCCGATCAGGTTGAACTGCTGGAAGACCTGGCCGGTGCTAGCGCGCAGATCGCGGATTTGCCCCCGCCGAAGATTCGCGACGTCGTAGCCCGCAACCCGCACCGCTCCACTGGTAATCGGAGCGAATCCCGTGAGGCTTTTCATGAGAGTCGATTTGCCCGATCCTGAGGACCCCAGCAACGCGACCATCTCACCGGGGAAAAGCTCCAGGTTCACCCCGTCGAGCACGAGCCCATCGGCTGCGTTGTACGCAACGGCCAGGTCACGCACCATCACGCGAGGCAGGAGCACGCGCTCCTTGCCATCCGCCGGCACCGGCGTTTGCGGCGCTTCATGCGCGGCCGCGCGGGTGATGGACTCGGTCATCACTTCAGATCCGAAATGTCTACGCCGGCCACCGCGGCAACATCAACAAGGGGCTGGAAGGCTTCCCTGCCGGGCTCGAGGATCGGGTCGACGCCAACGATCCCGGCTTCGGCGTAGACGCCCAGCGCCTCGGCGTTTTCTTCGGCAAAGACCGTGGGAAGTCCCGAAAGAAGCGCCTGGCGTTTCGCATCGTTCATGCCCTGGCTGGCTATGACGGCCATGCTGACATCCATCGGCAGGCTCTCTCCGATGAAGCGCACATCGCCCTCTTCGAAGGGGAAGTAGTCGGTGCCGGTCATCTGCGTGAGCATGGTAGCGGTGCAGGCCGCGTCAACCTGGCCTTCCTTGACGGCGATGGCACTTCGATCGTGCCCGCCGGTGAACATGGCGTCGTAATCGACATCGCGTTCCAGGCCAACACTGTCGAGCAGGTGCACTGGCATGAAGAAACCCGAGCTCGAGCCGGGGTCGGCAAAAGCGACGGTCTTGCCCTTGAGCTCTTCGACCGACTGAATGGGAGAATCGGCCAGCACGTAGCACTTCGAGACCGGGTCGGGGGAACCGGGCCAGGTCATGAGCGCGTCCACCTCACCGGTGTTCACGGCCAGTGCACTTGGGAAGGCGCTCATCAGGGCGATGTCGACGTGATCGGCGCGCACCGCCTCCACCACACCGAGATAATCGGGGGCATCGGTGATTTCGACTCTCAGGCCGGTCTCCGCGGTGATGAGTTCGCCAAGTGCCACGATTGGGTTAACGGCGGTGGGGTCATCTCCCGCCGGCAGTGTGGCGATGCGGATCACGTCGGCTTCGGCGCTGTCGGCGGATGCGCTGCCGGAACAACCGGTGATCGCCAGAAGGCTAGCCAAGGACAGGGCTCCAACGCCCAGAATGCTGCGAGTGTTCATGGGGATCGAGTGCCTTTCGGTAGTAGGTTCAGGTCGTTCGTGGACCGTATGCCACTAGCTAACTCGCCCGGGGCAACACGCAATTACGAGACTCTCAGACTCGTAACAAACAGCAGGTGAACAATTGGAATTGCCAGGTAACTCTCCTCCTGCGCGAAGCTCCGGCGGCTGCTCCGCTGGGCCGCCGCGGTGCTGGCACCACCAAAAACCGGATGCCCACTCCCCGGCCCGCCGGTTTGGGTTTCGGGTTGCCTCTGGCGAGGAATATCGACACGACAAAGTACGTTGGGCACAAGTATGAAGAACATCGGATTTTTGTCCTTCGGCCACTGGACCGACCACCCGCAATCCGGAACCCGCAGCGCCTCGGATGCGCTATTGCAAGCAATCGACCTGGCAGTTGCGGCCGAGGAGCTCGGCGCCGACGGCGCATACTTCCGGGTGCACCACTTCGCCCAGCAGTATGCTTCCCCGTTCCCGCTGCTCGCCGCCATCGGTGCACGCACCAGCCGCATCGAAATCGGCACGGGCGTCATAGACATGCGCTACGAAAACCCGTTGTACATGGCCGAGGATGCCGGATCCGCCGACCTCATCTCCAACCGTCGCCTGCAGTTGGGCATCAGCCGTGGATCACCGGAACAGGTCATCGACGGGTGGCGCCATTTTGGTTTCGAACCGCATGAGGGCGAGACCGACGCCGAGATGGGACGCCGGCATACCGAGCGTTTGCTCGAAGTGCTTTCTGGAGAAGGCTTCGCCCAGCCCAGCCCCAAGCCGATGTTTCCCAATCCCCCGGGGCTCTTGCGCATAGAACCTCACTCGGAGGGTTTGCGCGAGCGTATCTGGTGGGGCTCGGGCTCGAACGCCACCGCCGTGTGGGCGGCGAAACTTGGCATGAATCTGCAAAGCTCCACGCTGAAAGACGATGAATCCGGCAAGCCGTTCCATGTGCAGCAGGCCGAGCAAATTGAGCTTTACCGCCAGGCGTGGAAAGACGCGGGCCATGATCGCGAGCCACGGGTCTCGGTGAGCCGCAGCATCTTCGCCCTGACCGATGAGCGGGACTGGCAGTACTTCGGACGCGACCGCTACAGCTCCGACCAGGTCGGCAACATCGATGCCAAAACCCGCGCGATCTTTGGCAAGTCCTACGCCGGGGAACCCGATGAACTGGCCAAGACCTTGGCCGAAGATGAGGCCATTGCCGCGGCGGATACCTTGCTGCTGACCGTCCCTAACCAGCTGGGCGTCGAGTACAACGCACACGTCATCGAATCGGTGCTCAAACATGTGGCCCCGCTGCTGGGCTGGCGCTAGGGAGAACGCCGAGCGAATGGTTGCCGGTTAGGCAACCTCACGGGTTTACCTAGGCGAGGCGCTGCGCGAGCGCTTCTACGCCCGCGCCGCGAAGAGACGCCAGGTAGGCAGGTCGCCCCGCCATGATCATGACAAGATCGAGTTGCTTGCCCTTGACCGGTGGCCCGTCTCCCGCCGAGAAGGAAGAATCTAAGGCTTCCAGGGTGAGACCGGTGACGAGGCGCTTGCTGTTCACCGCGAAATCCCGCTCGGAAAAGAATTTGGCAACTTCGTGCACCGCATCCGGATCAGGGACCAGATCGAGGGCAAGCGGCCGGGCGATGTCCTGGCCGTGGACAATCACTTCCCCGAGCATCGCCGCATAGTCCATGGTCGGGGCGACCTTGTTCTCGGCGGATGCACGAAGGTTCGCGAGCGTCTGGGCAGGAGTGTCCCCCAAATATCTGCGCAGCCTACGCTCGTTATGCAGAGTGGAGTTGAAGCCTGCCAACACGATGCTGCGCAGCCACGACATCGTGCCGGTGTTTGCGGCGGCGGTCAGATGGGCGACAACCTGGGAGACCGACCAATCGCTGCACAACGTGGGAGCTTGCCAAGCCGCATCATCCAGTCCCGACAGCATTTCGAGAAGCCGGTGCCGTTCGGCATGGATTGCATCCCAGAAGTCATTCTCGTACATCACGTTTCCGTCCGGTTTGATCTTGTCGGGGCAGGTCCCGCCTGATGGCACTCCACTGCGCATCGGGTGGGCAAGCTCCCGAGGCTTGTTCAGCCTAGTGCAGCGCGCCGCAGGAAAATAGCCCGGTTGCCCCGATCCAGTCAGGAGTCAATTACAACGTGCCAGCCATCGATTCGAGGTTCGCGCAGATGGCGCCGCTACGGGGCAGGAGCTCGGCGGAGGACAATCGTTACAAGATTTCTCGCCGCCATTGAAGCGAATGAGATGTAGGACACTAGGCTGGAGCGGGAGAGCTTGGTTTTCATACAGCCCGAGCCATTGAGCAGTTCGAATGGCTCCTACTAGATTTTGCCTAACACAAGAAAACTGACACAGGAGAATTACATGAGCAAGCCACTAAATATCGCATTCATCAAGGCCAGCTGGCATGCAGATATCGTTGATCAGGCCTTGGCCGGATTCAAAGCAGATATGGATGCTTCCGGCGTTGAATACGGCATCGATGTGGTCACCGTGCCTGGTGCCTACGAGATGCCATTACAGGCCAAACGGCTAGCACAGACCGAAAAGTATGATGCCGTGGTGGCTGCGGCGCTAGTAGTCGACGGCGGAATCTACCGCCATGATTTTGTCGCTCAGGCGGTTGTCGATGGGCTGATGCGCGTGCAGCTGGACACGAATGTGCCGACTTTCTCTGTGAGCCTAACCCCACACCACTTCCACTCGAGCGAAGAACACGAAAAGTTCTACTTCGAACACTTCGTCAAGAAGGGTGCCGAAGCCGCACGCGCGGTGCGTACGATCGCAACGCTCGGCGAGTAGCCTTCGCTTCTAATACGCAATGCGTGATGGTCGCTCCGAGAACCGTCCGGACCGACCGTCACGCATTTTTTCGTACGACATTCTTGGCCCGTGGGCGGGAATTTGCGGAGTTAAGCGGGATGCTCGTCATTCAGCTCGCTACGCCTCGTCGAGTGTTGCATCGGGAACGATGTCTCCAGCGCCGTCCGAGAAATAGATGAGCAGCGCCTCATGCCTCGCCACCTCCGCACGGACTCGCCCACCGAGAAATGCGCTCCAAATTGTCCCTAGTCATGCCTAGGATCAAGGCATGATCGATTTTAATAACTCCTCAGTGTTCAAACTCGGCCCATGGAACCTGGCCGAGGTAGCACCGGAGATAACCCCCATGCTCGTCCCAGCGGAAGAGCTGCTCGCCGCGTTCAAGGGTGCACGTGACTATGTAGTCTTCACCAATAAGCGGCTCATCGCGGTTAATGTCCAAGGCCTGACGGGCAAGAAACGCGACTATACCTCGCTGCCCTACGCACGTATCCAAGCCTTCTCCGTCGAAACGGCCGGAACTTTTGATCTCGACGCGGAATTGGAGCTGTGGTTTAGCGGTCTTGGAAAGGTGAGCCTGGATTTCAAGGGCAAGGTGGACATCCGAGCCCTTTCCCAAGTCATCGCCGGCTACGTTCTGTAGAAGTACGTTGGCGCTTTGGGAAAATTGTCCGGGATGAACAATTTCGGATCCACAATTGCTAGTTGAAATTCAAGCAACCGAAGGGGCACGGAACGCCCGACTGCCATGCCCACTGAGGATCCAATAGTCCGATTCCGACAGACTATTCGTCTCCTTCCGCACCGGAACCTACTTGACAGTACACCGGACGGCGGTGTGTTCTTAGAAAGGGTAAACAGCCGTTCACCCCGTTTGCGTCATCTTTTATCCGAAGGCCACCGTCGTGCCGATTCGTTCCGTTCCCGCGTGGGCTACCACCGCCATCCTCGCCTTATGCGGGATGGTGGTCGCGCTCCAGCAGACCCTCGTTGTCCCACTATTGCCTGATTTTCCGGTGATCCTCGACGTCTCGGCCGAAGATTCCTCCTGGCTGGTCACCGCCACGCTGCTCAGCGCGGCGATTTTCACCCCGGTCATTTCCCGCATGGCCGACATGTACGGCAAGCGCAAAATGCTGCTGCTCGCTTTGGCCGTGATGACCCTCGGCTCGCTTGTTGCCGCCCTCGGCGGATCCTTTGGCGCACTGATCGCCGGGCGGGCCATGCAGGGCTTCGCCTCCTCGCTGATCCCGGTGGGAATCTCGGTACTTCGCGACGAATTGCCCAAGGAAAAGGTGGCCTCGGCCGTCGCGCTGATGAGCGCAACCTTGGGCATCGGCTCGGCGCTGGGCATGCCGATGTCCGGACTGCTCTACAACGCCTATGGCTGGGAATCACTGTTCTGGGTTTCCGCAGGCCTGGGCCTGGTATTCCTCGTAGGCGTGCTGCTGCTGGTCAAGGAATCGACGATCACCACCCCCGGCCGCTTCGACATCTCCGGGGCGCTGGTCCTCTCCGTAATACTCACCGCCGCCCTATTGGCCGTCACCAAGGGTGCCAGTTGGGGCTGGAACAGTCCGCTCACACTCGGCCTATTTGCTCTGGCACTCGCGCTGCTTGCCGGTTGGATCCCGCTGCAGCTGCGCGTCAACCAGCCGATGGTGGACCTGCGCACCGCGGTGAAGCGGCCGGTGCTTCTGACCAACGTCGCCTCGTTCTTCCTCTGCGTGGCGATGTTCGTCAACATGCTCATCACCACCCAACAGCTGCAGATCCCCACGCAGACCGGCTATGGTTTTGGCTTGTCGGTGCTGGTCGCCGGGCTCGCCATGGTGCCTTCGGGGCTGGCCATGGTCTTCTTGTCCCCGGTTGCCGGCGCGATGCTCAATCGCTGGGGAGGCAAACCGACGATGATCTTCGGCGCGGCGATTATGGCCCTCACCTACGTGGGCCGGGTCTTCCTGGATGACGCTGTGTGGCAGGTGATCGTCGGGGCAACCCTGGTCAACGTCGGAGTCGCCTTCTCCTACGCCGCGATGCCGACGCTGATCATGAGCGCGGTGCCGATTACCGAAACCGCCTCGGCCAACGGGGTCAATGCGCTGATCCGTTCGCTGGGCACCAGCGTGGCCAGCGCACTGACCGGCCTGATCCTCGCCACGCTGGTCGTCGAGCACAACGGCACCGTGCTGCCCTCGATCGATGCGCTGCATTTGGCGTTCTGGCTCGCGGCGCTGGCCGCGGCCATCGGCATCGCCATTGCCTTGTTCATCCCCAGCGGCGGGCGCACGCCGAAGGCAGACAACAACGTCGAAGAGACCATGGTGCATGGCCGGGTCATCATGTCCGCTGCCGGCGGTACCCAGCGTCCGGCCATTGTGACCTTTGTGCGCCAGGACGGCGTCCCCGGTGACTGGGCGCGCACCGACCATGAGGGGCTTTTCACCGCGGCGCTGCCCGGACCAGGACGCTATCTCGTGGTCGCCAACGCCGCAGGCTGGGTGCCAAATTCCCAGCTGGTGACCTTCTCCGGCGGAACCACGGAGCACAATGTGGAACTGCACGATACGCTTTCGCTCAGTGGCGTGGTGGCTACCGGCAATATGGCCGTGACCGGGGCCCTGGTCAGCCTGAGTGCCGGAGCCGGCGACTTCATCGCCGCGACCCACACCGACGGGCGCGGGAGTTACACCTTGGATCTGCCTCCGGTGGGAACCTACGTTTTAACCGCCGCGTCACCGCACAGTGACACCGCCACTTCGGTCAAGCTCATTCTGCGGGCGCGGACCGAGCGTGTGGATATCGAGTTGCCCGCATGAGCGCCATCGATGGCCGGGGACGCATCCGGCAAGCGGCGTCGGCCTTGTTCGGCGAGCGCGGATTTCATGATGTTACGGTGCGCGAGATCGCCGAGGCCGCCCAGGTCTCCCCCGCCTTGGTGATCAAGCTCTTCGGCTCCAAGGCCGAGCTGTACACCGTGGCCAGCACCATCACCGTTCCGCTGGCAGACCTGGACCTGCCCCGCGAACGCCTGGGCCGGGCGCTGGTGCAGCAGATCCTCAACCGGCGTGATGCCGCGGTGGTTGATCCCTGGGAGACCCTGGTCCCGCGGATCAGGCAATCGCCCACACCGGAGGTAACCCAGCGCGAGCTGCGCGAGACCTATCTGGCCGGGTTGGCAAGGACCATCGCAGATACCACCGCCGACCGCCGCCACGCCTCGGCCGTGGCCTGCCAGCTGCTGGGCCTGGCCGAGGGCATTCGAGTCCTGGGCTATTTCGCGGCCGAAGATTTTGATGCAGACGAGGTCGTCGAGCAGTATGCGGCGGCGGTCCAACTGCACATCGACCGGGCTGGCGCCTCCGGCTAGCGCACCCTTGACTCTCACCGGCGTCCGCTCACCAGGCCTCGTGCGGGCTCAGTTTGCTGGCTGCCATCGAGACGCCGAGGATGATGGTGCGCATGAAGCGCTCGGCGGCCTCGATGAGCAGCCGTTCCCCGTCATCCACCGCTTCTTGCAGGGTCATCGGGATCGGCACGATCGAGGCAATCGCATCGATGCCGATGTCGTGGACGTCGCGGCAGCCGCGCCCCAGCGTTCCGGCGAGAGCCACCACCGGCACTCCTTGCAGGGCGGCACGGCGCGCGACCTCCGCGGGAACCTTGCCCTTGGGCGTCTGAAAATCGATGGCGCCCTCGGCGGTGATCACCAGGTCCGCTCCGCGCAGCATCGAATCGAGGTCGATTCCGGCCAGCCCGGAGTCGAGGATCGCTTCGAAGCGGGGCAGCAGCACCGCTCCCACCGCGGCGAGTCCGGCGCCCAGCCCTCCCGAGGCCCCGGTGCCCGGCGCGGTCGCGAAGTCGGTCTCACGCGCCGAGGCAAGCGCATCGCGGCGCAGCACCGCGGCCCAGCGCTCAAAGCCAGTGGACATCGCCTCGACCTGCTGAGGCGTCGCGCCCTTTTGCGGGCCGAAGACTCGGGCCACGCCGCGCGGCCCGGTCAGGACGTTGTGCTGATTCAGCGCAAGCGTGATCTGCACGGTTCCGTCCGCGAGCGCCGGGTGCAGCCCGGCTAACTCAAGCCGGTCGATGCGTCCGAGCTGGTTTCCTCCGGCGGTGAGCTCCCGGCCCCTGCCGTCCAGGATCCGTGCCCCGAGCGCCTGCAGCGCCCCCATGCCGCCGTCGGAGGTTCCGGAGTCCCCGCATCCGACGAGCACCTTGGTCGCGCCCGCGTCGATCGCCGCGGCGATCAGTTCGCCGACGCCGTAGCTGGTGGTGGTTCCCGGGTCGCGTTGGTCCCGGGGAACGAGCCGCAGACCGGCCGCGGCGGCCATCTCCACGACGGCGGTGCCGGCGGATTCTCCGCCGAGCATCGCATAGTGGGAGCCGACCTTTTGCCCTACCGGTCCGGTGACGACCGCTGGGACGAGATGGCCGCCGGTGGCGCGGGCGAGGGTTTCGGCGGTCCCTTCCCCGCCATCGGCGATCGGGACGGCCTTGACCACTGCTCCGGGCAAGGCGCGGCGCACGCCGGCACCGATCGCGGCGGCGACGGCCGAGGCGTCGAGGGATTCTTTGAATCCGGAGGGGGCGACCAGGATGCGTTGCGGCAATGCATGAACCATGATGATGAGTCCTTTTTAATGTGGTTGGTGTAGGCAATGGTTGTTGGGTCAGCGATCTCAGGTGAACAGCGGCAGGCCCATGGCCGGCCAGATCCAGAAGGAGAACACTAGGATCAGGGCGACCATGACCGGTCCCAGCACCGCGCTGAGCCGAAGCAGGTCCGCGGGTTGATAGCTGTCCACACCTTCGATATCGGAGAACAAGTTGACGGGCTTCGCGCTGCTGGTGAGCGTGTGGCAGAAACCTGCGGCGGCAGTGGATGCGAAAGCGATAGCCACCGCGTCCACCCCCACACCCGGGGCAAGCGAAACGACCAGCGGAATCAGCACCGCCGAGCGCGCCGAACGGGACTGGATCACCAGGTGGGCCGCGGCGGATACGACCACCACCACGACGGTGAACACCCACGGGGCGACGGCTCCCAGCCCCTCGACCGGTCCAAGCACACGGCGTGCCAGCCAGTCGGCGGCGCCGGTGCGGGCCAGCGCGGTGCCCAGGGTCAGCGTGGCGGCCATGAAGATCAGCATTGACCACGGCACCGCCTTCAGCGCCTTGGCCAGGCCCACCGAGCCGAAGCCCGGACTGGCCACGAGCAAGGATCCGAGCAGAGCCACAACGGCCGGGTGCAAGTGGTGCAATGGTTCGGTGCACCAGAGCACCACCACCGCGGATACCAGCAAGGCGGCGCGGGATTGCCCGACGCTCAGCGGTCCGGTCAGCGGAACCGGAGAATGCTCTTGGAGCTGCCCAATGCTCACCTCCAGCGCTTGGCGGCGATCCGAGCCGCGGGTGAAGAGCCATAGCACCAGTTCCGCGCACAGATGCGAGGAGACGAAGGACAGCGGCAGCCCGTAGAGCAGCCAGCCTGCGAATGAGAAGCCCTCATAGCCGGAGGTGGCGAGGATCTGGCTGGTGATCAGATGCGCCCCGGCCCCCAAATACGAGGCGACCGCAGAAAGCAGGATGACCGAGGGGAAGAGCAGCGACAGGGCCAGGACAACCCTCGGGCGGGCGGCAAGCACCTTGGCCAAGGCAATGAAGACGGGAATTGCCAGCGCCGCCCGGCCCGAGGTGGAAGG
This sequence comes from Glutamicibacter sp. BW80, assembly GCF_002332385.1. Lineage (NCBI taxonomy): Bacteria > Bacillati > Actinomycetota > Actinomycetes > Micrococcales > Micrococcaceae > Glutamicibacter > Glutamicibacter sp. BW80. Next base: position 114,097 of record NZ_NRGV01000050.1, read on the forward strand.
CACCGCGAATGCGGTGGCCACCAGTGCACCGGTGGTCAGGTGCATCAACTGTCTCGGGTTGCGGGCTCCGACGGCGATCCAGGCGGCGGCGCGGGTGGCCAAACCAGTTGCCGTGATTCCGGCGGCAATCACGAACGCGGCCAACAGCAGCCAGATGGTGTCTTCACCCAGCGACGCGAAGAGCACGTCCTCGGGCAGCACGCCCATGAGCACCAGCACCAAGGCCGCGCCGAGAGCGACATAGGTGTCCCCGACCGGGGAGAAGACCCATAGCCAGATCGCGACGGCGAAGACCGCCAGGGTCAGTGCGCCCTGGGACGGCAGCGCGGTCGCCGTTCCCGCCGCGGAGCCAAAAGCCCCGAAGGCGCACCAGACCAGAAAGGCGGCGAGCAGCATCGCGGCCAGCAATCCGCTGGCGCGTCGGCGGTTCCAGCGCCGCCGCGGGGCGCGTTGTGCCGGTCCAACGGCAGCCGCCGGCTGCGGTGCGTCGGTGCTGTAGCGGAATCCGGTATCCGTAGTGTGTTGTCTCGTGCTCATGACTCGGCTCCCAGAGTGCTCGCCATGCGCTCGGCGAAGTTCTCCTCGGAGCCTGCTTCCGAAGCCAAAGCCAGTCGCGGAAGTGAGAGGCCGAAGCGGGCTCCGGCGCCTGGGCCGGATTCGACCCACGCGGTCCCCCGATGCGCTTGGGCTACCGCCTTGACCACGGCCAACCCAAGGCCCATGCCCGGTTCCTGGTCAGTGCCGGTGCCCCCGCTGCGATAGGTATCAAGCAATGCGCGGGCCACCTCGGAATCCAAGCCCGGGCCGTCATTGGCCACCCAGAAGCTGACTGACTGTTCATCGGCGGCGGAGCCCAGTCGAATGGTGTCCCCGTGGTCCGTGTGCGCGACGGCGTTCTGGATCAGTTGGCGCAAGGCATCGGTGATGCGCTCCGGGTCAAGCCACGCCTCGGCGCGAGCCGACTGCTCGATGCGGAAATGCCGTTGCAGGTAGGTGTCCGATTGCGCTGCCTCGGCGGCAATATCCGCGGTGACCTCGCCCACGGCCACCAGCCGCGGCCTGACGAAATCCGGGTGGCCGCTGTGTGCAAGTACGTCGAGGTCGGCGAGGGTTTGACCCATCTGCGAGATGAGCTCCTGCGCCCCGCAAGCGATGTCGGCGCGTTGCACCGCGGGCAGGTCTTCACGGACCAGTTCGTGCAGCGTCGCCGCGAGCCGACGTTGCGGTTCGTTGAGATGCTCGCGCGCTTCGGCGATGAAGTGCCGCTGGGCCAGATGGGAGGACTCGACCCGGTCGAGCATTGCGTTGAGCGTCTGGGCCAGCTGCGCCAGGTCGTCGCGCCCGGACACCGGGATGCGGGCCGAAAGGTCATGCGCCGTAATGGCTGCAGAGGTCTCGCGCACGGTGCAGATCGGGCGCATGATTTGACCTGCCACTAGCCAGGAGATCCCCGCGGTCAGCGCCAACCCTCCGGCGGCCACCGCGAACAGGAGCACCGCCTGCCGGTTGGCTTCTTCCTGCGCGCCGGAGGTGAACTGTGCGACGACCAGCTGGGCTTGTTGCATCGGGCCGGACCGGTTCGCGGTAGCGGCTTCCTCGGCTACCGCCTTGGCCCAGCGCACGGTGCCGTACTTGGTTTCATACACCGCCGAGGTCCGCGAATCTTCGAGGATCCGAGCCAGCAGCTGCGCATCCGCGGCCAGCACAACACCGGTCTGGTCCAAGGCGCCGTGCGCGCTGAACACGCGGCCGTTGGCCTGGCCGACAATTGCTTCGCCCGCCATGGGCTGCTGCCGGGCGAGATAACGTTCGAGCAGTTCGTCCATCGAGGCGAAGGGGCGCGCGGTCTGCGGATCCAGCCCCTCGGCGGCGAAGGTCCTGAATTCCTCGATCTCCTGGGTGATGCCCACATTGGCCGCCTCGGCGACCTGCCCGGACATGATCGAACGCATGGTGACCGTCACCGCGAGCAAGGCCAGCGCCGTGGTGAGAACGATCCAGCCGACAATCCGCAACCGGGCCGAGACCTTGGACCCCTGCTGCTCAGCAGATTCAGCCATCCTTGCCACCGCGTTCCGGCTGCGCGCTGGGCAGCGCAGTTTGCGGTCGCACGTCCAGTTGAACCACGATCGGCTGCTGGTGCGGAGTCGGCGGACTTGCGGAGTCGGCCAGCGCTTGGCTGGCGCTTGCCAGCCCGGCGGGAACGGCCAGGACAGCAAGGATGAGAAGTATGCGACGGATCATGCTTCTACATTAGAAAACCCTTGTGAGACACAAATTAAGTACTGGTGAGAGGTTCATGATTCGTCGATGAGAAGAATATGAGAAGGTGAGAAAGTACCTTACGGGCTCCCGATCACGGTCTGCGCGACGGTGAGTTCGATGGCTCCGGCGTGGGGGCGCCTACCGGCTTGCGGCGCACAAGGCACGGGCTGCGCCGCATGGTCTTTTCTTGCGGCGCAGCCCGTGCATTCGCGTTGGAGCTCGTTATTGCGGTTCGACTACTTGGTCTCCCAGAGTCCCGCTTCGTCGTCGAAGGACAGGGTTTCGGTGACGCGGATCTTCGCGTCATCGAGCGCATCGGCCGGTACATCGAAGACGACCTGGTAGGTTCCCTTGCCGCCCTTGGTCAGCGTAGGCACGTCCATGGCTGGTTTCGGAGCCATGGCCATGGAGCTGGAGGTGCTGTAGATGCGCGAATCGGAGCCAACCAGCTCTGGAGACAGGTCAAGCCAGGCGTCGCCTTCTTCCTCGCCGTTGTACACCACGGAAAGATCTACGAGGACATATTGCCCCTCGGCCTTTTCATTGAATGAGTTGGCCTTGGCCATGGCCTCGTCGGCTTCGAGGTTCACGGAACTGACGTTGACCGAATATTCACCGATAGTGGCCGCCTCACCCAGCTTGAGCACCTGAGACTCATCTGCTGCCTGCTCGATGACCTTCTCCGGAGCCGCGACCTCTCCGTCCGCGGCGTCATCGATGGCAGCCGAGACACCGTCCAAGGCCTTGACGTAGGCGGACTGGGTGACGAAGACCAGCACGATGGCAACGATGGCGATCACGCTAGAGGCGATCCCCAGCCCCTTGCTGCCGCGCCGCTTCGCGGCGATGGCGAGCGAGATGATACCGAGGATCAGGGCGACAAAACCTAGAACCGCGGCGAAGTTGTTCACGATCGGGACCCAGCACAGGGTCAGGGCAACGATGGCAATGACCAGTGCGGCAATTCCCAGCCCCTTGCCGGCAGTGGACTTTGCGGGTGGGAGCTGCGAGTGCGGTGCAGGCTCCAGTGGAGTTCCAGCAGACATGAATATTTCCTCAAGTGATGACGGCGCTTAGCCAGCGCCTAAGTGAAACCGGCTCATACCCCATGGTCGTGATCCGGATTGAATCTTGCTTGATCCATCAACGACACTACGAGGACGCTCCGACACTTTAGCCTCACAGTAAATTTTCAGCTCCCGAGAAGTTCCGCCCCTGCCTCGGCTTAGCTCGCGCTTCCGGCAAAGGACTGCCCCTCGACTTCAAGTTGACCATGTAGCCGAAGGGCAGTCCTCTGGGCTCTCAGTAACCGGAAGCAGCCTGCCGGTACTGGCGGAGGACCCGGCTGTCCGGTTCGCTTGTCGCCAGCAGGGCCTCATTGGTTGGCCAGAGCGGCAATACTCCGCTTAACACTCCCGCCGCCTGGCGCGCTGCCCCATCGGCAACGTACTCCCCGGGTTCCGGAACGCTTACCGGCAGGCCCAGCACACTGGCCGAAATTTCCTGCAGTGCAACCGAACGCGCCGCCCCACCGACCAGCACAATACGCTCGGCCAGCACCCCCAAGTCCGTCAGTGCCTTCAGCCCGTCCGCCAGCGAACAGATAATCCCCTCGAAGGCGGCTCGAGCCAGATTCTGGGCGGTGAAGTTCTCCAAGGTCAGCCCGTGCAGCGAGCCTGTAGCGTCGGGCAGATTAGGGGTTCGTTCCCCCTCAAAGTAAGGGATCAGGCTCAAACCTTCGGCACCGGCAGGCGCAGTCAATGCCAGCTGGGACAGTTGCGGAAGATCGACTTTCAGCAGCGCCGCCGTCGCATCCAGCACGCGGGAGGCATTCAAGGTGCAAGCCAGTGGCAGGTAGCTGCCGGTGGCATCGGCGAATCCGGCCACCAGCCCCGAACGATCCCCGGTAGGCTGGTCGGACACGGTGAATACCGTCCCGGAGGTGCCAACCGAGATCACCACGGTGCCCAGCGTGGCGTTCACGCCTAATCCCGCTCCGGCGTTATCGCCGCAGCCGGGGCCGATCAGCATTCCAGATGAGGTCAACTGTCCGACTTCCAATGGCGCCAGGACCTTTGGCAGGACCGGCACATGCCCTAGGGTGCGTTCGAGCACCTCTGGAAGATACTCGCCGGTGCTCGGTGACCAGTACCCGGTTCCCGAGGCATCCGAACGGTCGGTGCGCAACGCGGCTAGGCCTTCGGCACCGCTGCCTGGGCCAAATCCTGCCAGGCGCCAGCTGAGCCAATCGTGAGGTAGGCATACCGCGGCAGTGCGCGCGGCGTTCTCTGGTTCCGCGGTAGCCAGCCACAACAGCTTGGTCGCGGTGAGTGAGGCCACCGGGATGGTTCCAATGCTTCGCGCCCAATACTCGGCGCCGAATTCTTCGACGAGCTGCCGAGCTGCGCCCGCGGAGCGAGTGTCATTCCACAGCAAGGCCGGACGAACTACCGCGCCGTCGGCGTCGAGGCAAACCATGCCATGTTGCTGGCCTGCCACCGAAATAGCCGAGACATCCTCCAAACCGCCGGCCTCTTCGATGGCTTGCTGTAGTGCCGTCCACCAGTGCTCTGGGTCGATCTCGGTGCCCGATGGATGGCGCGCGGAGCCCTGTCGGATAAGGGCTCCGGAACCGGCGTCACGAATGACGACCTTACAAGATTGGGTGGAGCTATCCACTCCGGCAACCAGCTGCATTTAGATAACTTTCGGGCTTGGGATGAATAACAGCGCCGCGCCCCCGGATCTGGCAACAGAACCGGGGACGCGGTCAAACTTTTCTTGTAAAAACCTCAGGCTTAGCGTGCGCCCATCAGGTGTTCCAAGGCCAGCTGGTTCAAGCGGATGAACCCGAAGGAACGCTCGGCGGCAGCGTCTGCATCAAAGCCTTCGAATGCCGACGTATCCGCCAGCAGATCCGCGGTGGTTTCGCCGGCGGCCAGAGTGCTTTCGCCCAGCTCGAAGACGCCTGCGGTCTTCAGCGCTTCCTGCACCTCTGGGTTGGCGCGGAATGCGGTAGCGCGTTCCTTGAGCAACAAGTACATGGACATATTCGCCTTGGCAGAGTCCCATACACCGTCATAGCCGTCGGTTCGCGATGGCTTGTAGTCGAAGTGGCGTGGACCGTTGTAGGTTGGCCCGCCGTTCGGGAATCCATTTTCAAGCAGGTCGACAGTGAAGAAGGCGCTGGTAAGATCGCCGTGGCCGAAGACGAGGTCCTGGTCGTACTTTATTCCGCGCTGTCCGTTGAGGTCGATGTGGAACAGCTTTTCTGCCCAAAGCGCCTGCGCGATGCCGTGCGTGAAGTTCAATCCTGCCATCTGTTCATGGCCGGTTTCCGGGTTAACGCCTACGATATCGCCGTGCTCAAGCTCGGCAATGAAAGCCAGCGCGTGGCCTACCGTGGGCAGGAAGATGTCACCGCGTGGCTCGTTTGGCTTAGGTTCCAGCGCAAGGCGCAGCCCGTAGTTCTTTTCCTTGATGTAGGCGGCAACGGTATCAACGCCTTCCTTCATGCGGTCAAGTGAAGAAGACAGATCCTTGGATCCGTCGTATTCGCTGCCTTCGCGGCCACCCCACATGACAAAAGTTTCGGCACCCATCTCGGCAGCGAGGTCAATGTTTGCCAACACCTTGCGCAAGGCATAGCGGCGAATGGAGCGATCGTTGGAAGTGAAGCCGCCGTCCTTGAAGACCGGATGGCTGAACAGGTTGGTGGTAACCATTGGGACCTTCAAACCGGTCGTTTCCAAGGCTCCACGGAAATCCTTGAGGATACTCTCGCGTTCTGCTGCCGTTGCATCAAACGGGATCAGGTCGTTGTCGTGGAAGGTAATACCGTAAGCACCCAGCTCGCTGAGCCGATTGACCGCTTCGACCGGGTTGAGCGCCTGGCGGGTTGGCGTGCCGAACGGATCGTTCCCGGTCCATCCCACCGTCCATAGGCCAAAGGTGAAACGGTCTGCTGGCGTTGGTTGCAAAGTCATGCGTACTCCTGAATGATTTGTAGTTAGCAACAACTTATTGCAGAACGATCCTCAGAGTCAAGGAAAACTTCCCCCTCATTCGCGAATAAACGAAATTGGCAGCGTTTCTCCACCAAGTAAAACAAGGGGTATAGACTTGATGTAGCGCCCTAACTCCTATAAGTTTACGTTTACAACTTATGGGAATTTTGATTGTCCATTTCCTTGAAACGCGGCAATCTTCTGCCGGGCCCGTGCCGCATGGCATCCCGTCGTCACGTCGCGTGGCTTGCAAGCGCAAGAACGGTCATTGGGAGCGGCAACGTAGTTGATAAAATGGCGAAAGTTTGAAGATGTTCCAACGACTGACAAGACGGACGCCACTGGTGCTCGTGGCTCGTTACCCCTGCCCAGCCGATTGAATTTATGGCACTCGGTCGCTGGCCGCCGTTGCTCATCCATCAGCTAGCCAGCTCAGCCTAAGAATGAAGAATTGAAGGACACTAGATGACGGCCTCACCCCGTGCGTCCAAGGCGGTGCAGAGCCCTGAAACCATGCGGCGCAATAATCTGTCTGTCATTCTCACTTTGTTGCACCGCGAAGGCAGGCTATCGCGTGCCCAACTTACCGAGCGCACCGGTTTTAACCGTTCCACGGTCGGCGCACTAGTCGCCGAACTTTGCGAGCTGGGGCTGGTCTTCGAAAGCGAGCCACAAGCAGCTGGCAGGGCTGGCCGGCCCAGCCCGCTCGTTCATCCCAACGACAAAGTCGTCGCGGTCGCCATCAACCCGGACATCGATGCCGTGCATGTTGGGCTTGTCGGGCTCGGCGGCAAGGTCCATCGCAGAATTCGCTATGAAGCCGCCGCGAAACCGACTCCTGTTGAAACCGCCAACATCAGCAAGGCAATTCTTGACGGCATGCGCGCGGATATCGATGTGCTGGATCGCATCGTCGCCGTGGGCGTAGCGGTGCCCGCTCTGGTGCAAGACAGCGACGGAAAGATCCTCCTCGCACCGCACCTGCAATGGGCGAATGAATCCTTGTCGTCATTGCTGGAACCCGCGCTCGGACTTCCGCTACTCGTAGGAAACGACGCAACCCTAGGCTCCGTTGCCGAAAGCATTCACGGTGCCGCGCAAGGTTACGCCAATGTGCTCTATCTCAATGGAAGCGCCAGTGGCATTGGCGGCGGCATCCTCACCGGCGGTGCCCCGCTTCGTGGAGCCTCGGGCTTTGCCGGAGAACTGGGGCATACCTTGGTCAGAACCGGCGGGGTCCTCTGCCATTGCGGGCGCCGAGGTTGCCTCGATGCCGAGGTGCGGGTTGAAAGTCTCTTGGATATCCTCCAGTTCGACAGCGCCGACCTAGACTCTCTTGAGCAGGCAATTGCCGGCAATGAGTCCGCGCAGCTTCACCAAGAAATCGACCGGCAGATTGATCTGCTGTCCGTGGCGCTTACCAATTTCGTTAATATATTCAACCCAGAAATGATCGTCCTTGGCGGTTTCTTGGGAACCATCTACGCAATGCGCGCCGAACGGTTGACCGATGCGGTCTCCAGCGGCCCCATTGCAGGGCTAGGCCGCGAGGTCAGAATCAGAAAGGCTGTGCTGGGTTCGGATCTATTGCTCATTGGCGCCGCCGAATTGGCATTCGCCCGGTTGCTTTCGGACCCAGCCGGGTACAGGGCCGCGGACCAGACGCCCTAGCGGTTTGCCTGCCGCTGCCCGTAGCCTCGGGCCGACAATGCCGCGGTCAGCTGGTCAACAGTTGGCGCACCTTGCAGCCCATCCGGCGTCGGATAGATGCGGCAAGCGAGTTCGCGCGTAGTCGCCGCCGGAAAAAGATCAATGCCTCCTGCAATGATCGTTGGGGAACCGGCAAAACCAGTGCCACGCGTCTCGGCGCTCGTTTTCAAAACGTGTTGCAGTATCGTCGTGTTCCTGACCCCGAGTGCTTCTAGGGCAGCGCCCAGTCGCTCGGCCGCAAGGGCGGAGTTGGGGCAATTCTCGATAACCAACAATTCGATGCGCATACGTACATTCTCCTCGAAGGATCCAGAGATCCAGGAAGTTCTGGATTCGCTATCCCGGCTGCCACACGGCTAAGCGATGCGGGGATTCACGGTGCACAAACGCTTAACCCAGCGACACGCTGAGATGAAAACAATTCCTAGCCAGCACGTAGTTGCTGTTGCAGAATTCAAGTATGGGCACCAACGACGAAATCGATCATGGCCGCGACACGCTACGCTACGTCAGGCTAGCTCTGCTGGTCCTACCGCTTTTACTGGTTGTTGCCATCGTGATTTATGGGCTTTTAAACGGAAAAGTTGAAGACTCGATCAGTTCCTACTACTTGGGACCTAGCCGGGACCTATTCGTCGCAATGCTTGTCGCCACCGGAGTAATGCTCGTAGTTTACAAAGGCGCGCCCCTGGAGGACTATGCCCTGAACCTTGCCGGTTTCTACGCGATATTTGTAGCCTTGGTTCCAACCCGGCTGGGCGAGACGCTCTCCACGCTGACCCCACACGGTCAACTACAGCTGATCCGCTCCGTGCAAATATCGGTGTTTGCCGTCCTCGTGGTTTCCGCGGTATTTGTCTGGCTTGAATGGAAAACTAGCAAGTGGTCGCCGCGCTCGTTGCACTTCAGCACGCTCAGTAAAACTTTGACCCTCGTCAGTACCGTGCTGCTGATCGCGTTTATCGGCTTGCTGTTGTGGCGCAGCATCGAAGGCACAGACTTTGCCGGTGTTCACTATGCTGCCGCGTTTCTATTGATTATCAGCATGGGAGTAGCCATCGCCAGCCATCTGGGGCGCGAAGACCTCTGCGACACCGATACCAGCGGTGGGCGTTCAACCCAGTACGCCGTCTTGCTGGTACTCATGGCTTTGGGCATCGTCGGATGGCTCGTGCTTACCCTCATGGGCGTAGCGCAGGCGCTATTTATCATCGAGTGGTACGAGATCGGCCTCTTCACCTATTTCTGGTATTTGGAATCTCGAAGACTGTGGAACCACCCCGCGCAGGCATAGGCCCCAACAGTGGATCCCTTTAGCGCCCTAGGCGGGCGTGAGGCTTCAAACATCCGGCAGGAATACTCAAAGGCAAAGGCCCCGATTCTCGCAATGAGAACCGGGGCCTTTTGAAAGCTCCTCCAACTGGACTTGAACCAGTAACCCTTCGATTAACAGTCGAATGCTCTGCCAATTGAGCTATGGAGGAATGCAACGAGATATAACTTTACCCGACGCTCAACCAAAAACCAAAACTGGCCGCTCAGGTCCCACGGAGGATTCGGCGACGCATCTCAAGTTCCATAAGTTCGCGGTTGATCTGGGTGTATTCCTCCCCTTCGGGTTCCATTTCGGCCCGCTGCAACCGGCCAATGAGCTCGGCTTTGCGATGTGTGATTTGAAGCTCAATCAGCCCATTGATGATGTCTGAACAATAGCGGGACAAGTTGTGCTCATCGGAGGCCGGAATGCTGGTCACCGCAAGCTCGGAGACGAAAGAACGCAACTGTTCGGGCACCTCATCACGAATCACCTCGACCCACGACGATGCCGAAGCGCCTACCGCACTGGCAGCCACCACCCCGTCGTGTACGGCAGCGTGCGCCGGAGCCATGAAGCGGGCCTCGTAAAAGGCTTGCCACTGCTCTTCACTGAGCCGGTGAGGTTGCTGAATGACAACTTCCAGCGCCTGACGCTCCAAACGCATCACCGGATCACGCTTGTCGGGACGTTCGAAGGCGTTGCCGGGCTGCTCTTGCGCCTCCCCCGCAGCCTGGGCGCTACCGGCGGCCGCCTGGGTGTTCTTAGGCAGCCGGGCGCGTTTGATGGAGGCGGCAACCGAACGGTTCACGTCTTCATTGTTCATGCCCAGCCAGCCGGCCAGTTCACGCGCGTAGGCCGGACGGATCGACGAGTCACGAATCTGCGCGAGGATCGGTGCGGTCTGCCGCAGGGCCTGCACACGGCCTTCAACGGTGTCCAGATTGAACTTCTTCAGCTCCGCGCGGATCGCGAACTCGAAGAGCGGGCGCTTGAGCTCGATCAGTTCACGCACCGCTTCATCCCCGCGATGCAAACGCAGATCGCAGGGATCCGCACCGGTCGGCTCAACGCACACATAGGTTTGCGCGATAAAACGCTGGTCTTCTTCGAAGGCACGCAAAGCCGCCTTCTGCCCGGCGGCATCGCCGTCAAAGGTGAAGATCACTTCGCCACCGGTACCGTCATCCTGCAAAAGCCGCCTGGCGATCTTGATGTGGTCGGTGCCGAAGGCGGTGCCACAGGTCGCCACCGCCGTGGTGATCCCCGCAAGGTGGCAGGCCATCACGTCGGTGTAGCCTTCGACAACGACGATTTGCCTGGTCTTGGAAATCTGTTTTTTAGCCAGATCCAGCCCGTAGAGCACCTGCGATTTCTTATACAGCTGGGTCTCGGGGGTGTTCAGGTATTTAGGGCCCTGATCATCCTCGTAGAGTTTGCGCGCGCCGAAGCCAATCGTGGCACCTGACAGGTCGCGGATGGGCCATACCAGCCGGCCACGGAACCGGTCGTAGATCCCGCGGTTGCCTTCCGAGAACATGCCGGTGAGTTTGAGTTCCTCGTCGGCAAAACCCTTTGAACGCAGGTGCTTGAGCAGCGCGTCCCACCCCTTGGGTGCGTACCCCACGGAGAAATCGGCTGCCGCCTGAGGCTCGAAGCCGCGCCCGTTCAGGAATTCTCGAGCGGTTTGCGCCTCGTCGCTGGCTAGCTGGGTGCGGAAGAATTCCTCGGCCACCTTATGGGCGTCGACCAGTCGCTGGCGCTTACCGTATTCTTCGCGGCGGGGCCCGGTTCCGCCATCCTCATAATGCAGCTCGTAGTTGATGCGAGCCGCCAGGGATTCAACGGTCTCGGTGAATGAAGAGTGGTCCATCTTCTGGATGAACGCAATCACGTCCCCGGACTCGCCACAGCCGAAGCAGTGGAAGGTTCCCAGCTGAGGGCGGATATGGAAGGAAGGACTGCGTTCATCGTGGAACGGGCACAGGCCCTTGTAGGAGCCCACGCCCGCGGATTTGAGCGTGACATAGGATTCGACGACCTCACGAAGGTCGATGCGGTTACGCACCTCGTCGATGTCTTCTCGTTTAATCAGCCCTGCCATGTTTCCCATTCTAAGAAGTTGCGCGCCGCCTAGGCTGCGCGCGTCACGGGCTGTGCATGATGCTCAGCCTAGAAAAGCTTCGGTTCGAAACTCTCGCCCTTGACCAGCGCCGTGTGCCATTCCAGGGCCGAAGCGTCGGTCAACGAGGCGACCTGATCGATGATCACCCGCAAACGTTCATGCGAGTCCGCCGCGTCCTTGTAGTCGGCGGCGAAGATGGAATCGAGGTATTTGTCTTCCTTATCGGATAACAACTCCACCAGGTCGGTGAGTATTTCCCGCTGCCGCGCATAGATTGGCTGGCGCTCTTCGTTGGTCATCACGAAGTTCGCGGCAATCCCCTTCATCACCGCGATCTCGTGTTCGGTTTCCTCGGGAACGATCAGCTGTGCGTTGTACCGGGTCAGGCTTCCCTGCCCGTACTCGCTGCGCGTGGCGTCCATGGCCGCCTGGCAGAACCGTCCGATGAATTGGCTGGTCATATCCTTGAGCGCCGCTCGTGCCCGGCGTGAGCCGTCGGCGTGCGATACCCACTCGGCCGAGGCTTCCAGGCGAGCCAATGCCGCCTCGATATCTGACTCGTTCGTGGTGGGCAGGTACCAGTCCTTGGTCACTTGCAGGGCGCGGTCCCTTTGCGCGGATTCGAGCAGCCAGCGCAGTTGCAGGCGCCCTCCGACTATCGCGTCTTCCACGTCATGCACCGAGTAGGAGATGTCATCGGCCAGATCCATGACTTGGCCTTCCATGCACACCTGGCCGAGCACCGAATCCGGGCCGCTGCGCAGCCAGTCGAAGACCGGCCGGTCATCGGTATAGACGCCGAATTTCTTCGTCTTCTTCCCGTTTCGCATCGGCGCATCTTCACGCAGCCAAGGGTACTTGCACGAGGCGTCCAAGGCAGCTCGTGAAAGGTTCAGCCCGGCCGAATGGCCGTTATGACGGAAGGTCTTGGTCTCCAGCCGAGTGAGCAGGCGCAGGGTCTGCGCATTGCCTTCGAAACCACCGATGTCCTTGGACAGCTTGTTCAAGGCTTTCTCACCGTTGTGGCCGAAGGGCGGGTGGCCTAGGTCGTGGGCCAGGCACGCGGTGTCTACGATGTCGGGATCGCAGCCCAAGGCGGCCCCGAGTTCGCGTCCCACCTGCGCCACTTCCAGGGAGTGGGTCAGCCTGGTCCGCACGAAATCGTTCAGCGTGGGTGAGACCACCTGGGTTTTGGCGCCCAGCCGGCGCAGCGCCGAGGAGTGCAAAACCCGGGCGCGATCACGTGCGAACGCGGTGCGATACGACTTCTTAGCCGGTTCGGGCACCCAACGTTCCTGATCAGCTTCGGTATATCCGTTGATCTCGGTCATATGAAGAGTCTAGTGACTTTTTGGGTCACTCGTTCACTTATCCACCGGAGATGTCTAACTCAGCTGCCTTGATCATGACTCGATGCTCATCGGACATCTCACGCGAGCTCAGCCAGCCGTCTGGCAGGTGGGTTTTCTTCGGCGTTCCGGCACGTCCACGGGTCCCCTCGGCGGCAGAGCCCGGGTAGCCCAAATCCAGATCGAGTTCATTCAGCAGTTCGCGCAGGCGCTCCAAGGACGGCACCTGGGCCAGCTGGGCGCGGATATCGCCGCCCACCGGATAGCCCTTGAAGTACCAGGCAATATGCTTGCGGATGTCGCGCATCCCCTTGCCTTCATCCTCGAAGTACTCGGCCAGCAGCTCTCCGTGGCGGTACACGGTGTCCGCCACTTCGCGCACGCCGGGGCGGAAACGCTGCGGCCGCCCTTCGAAAGCGGCCTGCAGATCGCCGAAAAGCCACGGGCGCCCCTGGCAGCCGCGGCCCACCACGATGCCGTCGACTCCGGTCTGCTCGACCATCTCGATGGCGTCTTCGGCACTGAAGATGTCTCCATTGCCCAGCACCGGAATATCCGGCAGGGCTTCGCGCAAGGTGGCGATGGCTTCCCAGTCGGCCTTTCCTGCGTAGTACTGGCGGGAGGTGCGGCCGTGCAGGGTGACTGCGGCGGCGCCGTGGTCACGAGCGATTTTGGCCGACTCGATGTACGTCAGGTGGTCCTCGTCGATGCCCTTGCGCATCTTGATGGTCAACGGCACCTCGCCCTTGGCTGCCTCGGAGGTGGCCGCTTCGATAATGGAGGTGAAAAGGTCCGTCTTCCACGGCAGCGCAGCGCCACCGCCCTTGCGGGTGACCTTCGGGACCGGGCAACCGAAATTCAGGTCGATATGGTCGGCGCGGTCTTCGTCGATGACCATGCGCACCGCGGCGCGCACGGTATTCGGGTCCACACCGTAAATCTGGATGGAGCGCAGCTCCTCATCCTCGTCGTGGGAGATGATGCGCATCGACTCGGCGTTTCGCTCCACCAGGGCGCGTGCGGTGACCATTTCGGTTACATACACGCCGCCACCGTATTCACGGCACAGTCGACGGAACGCTCGGTTGGTGATGCCAGCCATGGGGGCCAGGATCACCGGGGTTTCGATGGTGTGCTTGCCCAGCTGTAGCGGGGGCAGCTCAAGGGCCGGAACGTCGGTCGACTCGGTGGTTTGGGTAGCAGAAAGGATCGTCACACAACCATTATCTCAAACCCGAGCAAATCTCGGGTGAGATCTATATCAAATCGCAACCATGCGTAGCTTGATTATCTTATATCTAACAGGCAGAATTATGGGATGACAAGTAATTATTCGCGCGTACGGCTGTCATTGATAGCCCTTGGTGCGCTCTGTGTGGCATTGGTTATAGCCGCCCTGATCTCCGTTGCCCTGCGCCCCGCGGCCCCGTTGCTTTCTGAGGACACGCCGGAGGGCGTCGTCCAGCGCTACGTCATGGCGGTCGCCGACGCCGATATGGATACCGCGAAGAATTTCGTTCTGAATGCCGCAGACAAGCAGCTCTGCGATCCGGTGTCTGCAGAGCTGCGCGACCCAGAGGTGAGCCTGATAAAAACCGTGATCACCGGCAACAGCGCCGAGGTCCACGTGACCTTCAACGATGATGCCAGTGCTGTCTACGATTCCTTCTTCGGCATGTACGCGTACCAGGATTCCTTCCAGCTGGCCCTGGCCGGCTCGGAGTGGAAAATCCAGGTTGCCCCATGGCAGGTCAACATGTGCACCGACGAAGAAATGCTGGGGTACTAGTCATGAGCAACCCCACCTCGCAACGGCCCAATCACGCGGTGCCCGGGCAAACGGTGACCAGCCTTCGCCAATTGATTCTGCACGGCTTGTTGTTCATTTTGCTCATGGTCCTCGGCTCGGGACTTTCGACCCTGATCTCAATGCTCTTGCGTGGCTTCGTTCCGGCCTACAGCGGGTCCACCGAACTCGCGGTGGGACTGTCTTTCACCTTGATCGCCGGCCCCCTCACCTGGCTGCTGTGGCGCACGGTCCGAAAAAACCTCCAACAGGTCAATCCGGTTGACGCCGCTATCTGGTCCTTGCAGGCCGCGGCCGTGTACGTGCTTGCCCTGGCAATGTCTTCAATATCGTTCCTCCGATTATTCGCCGAGCTGGTGGACCCCAGGAACGGCACCGGCTGGCAGTCGCTGCTGGGCGCCGGATTGGGTTGGGGCCTGGTTTTTGTGTGGCAGTACCGCTTGATCAATAGCCCGAAGTACGCGCCCACTGAGCTCGCCTCGCTCGCTCCCGCGCTGGGTTCTGCCTACGCCCTGGTACTGGCCGGCATTTCGGCCGCGTACTTGGTGCAGCGTGCCGTCAGCGAGCTCCTTTCACCGCAGGAAATCCTGCTCGGAGCGCCCACCGCTCTCCCCCAGTTATTGGCGGCTGCAGTCTGGACGTTTGGCGCACTCATCCTATGGTGGTGGCATTGGACAGTGCAGCGCGTGCACAGCATGGTTGATGATTTTACGGATTTCAGCTACGTCATCATCGGAATTTCTTTGCCCGCGGTGTTCTCGCTGCTCTGCGCGGCGGGGCTGCTGTCCCTACTGCTCCCGCTACCCGTGGGGTCGGACACCTGGGTCGAGGACCTCACCATCGACGGCCCGCCATTAATCGCCGGGCTGCTGGCCAGTTTAATCGTGTGGATCTATCATCAGGCAAAATTGAACACACGTGGCACGTGGTCAGCGGAGGTTTCCCGGCAGATCGTTAGCGGCGCCGCACTGGCCATCGGCGCCAGCGGTTTGGGCATGGTCATCAATGCCCTTCTGGCCTCGCTCGCGGTTCCGTTCTCCACAGGCACCTCGGCATTGGTGCTCCGCGCCGGAATCGCGTTTCTGGTTGTCGGCGCGCTAGCTTGGGTGTTTTTCTTCCGCCCCATGGCACCTGCCAAACCGGCCTCCCGACGCGTCTACCTGGTGATGTTCTTCGGTTGCAGTGCACTGGTGGCCCTGATTTCGCTGCTTGTTGTTGGCTACCGAATCTTCGAATTCCTGCTGGTTAGCACCGGCTCGGGAAGCCTCTTGGAGATGATCCGAGCACCTTTCGGCTGGCTAGTTGCCACCGCGCTGGTTGCCACGTACCACTTCTTCTTGTGGCGTTCGGATCGCCAGCTGCTGAGCTCCGTGTCCTCGGAGAATCTCCCGGCAGCCGAAATTGCACGCAGCCTGATGATCGTTGCGCCGCAAGGCTCCGATTACCTGCTCGAAGGACTGCGTCAACTGAAGCACATCCAACTTCACTGGGTGCCCTGCACAGGCACTGCTCCTGCGCAGGACGCCCTGGACCAGCTGCTCACTGAAGTCTCCACCCGAATCGATTCTGAAGCGTCCGGGCTGCTGGTAACCGTTGATTCTTCCGGCAAAGCGCAATTCGTCTCACTGGCCTGAGCCCAGATGCGACCCGAATAGGGAAATTCCAGCCCCGGTTGCGACCTGCTTCTCCCCGCCATCGTGCCCTATTTCAGGGCACGATGGCGGTTTTTTATCTCAATGCATTTGCTCAGCGCCAGCCGATGGATCAAATAGAGCATTTCATGCACACCGCGTGAAGCGCGGTACGCCTGCCGCTCGAGCAAGGCGTTTCAGCGAAGTTAGTTAGGGCACCCAACGCTGGGTCCTCCAACCCAAATTTCTTCATAGCTCGTCCATCATTCCAAGCCGGCGACCGGTTATTCGACCGAGGGGCCACGGGGTCCTCGTCGTAATCTTGCGATACTTCCGAATAAGAAGATGATACTGTTTTCTTTTGTGCCATCAGATAGGTGAGCATTACCTAACTCAAGAAGGTCTGATGCGAACTCCGACGCAGATCTCCGCAGAGCCCGAGGAATTAATCCCAGGGGTCGAACCCGCTCCGGCGACCGATGAGGCCGTCGCGTCCCTGCCTGGCCTTGCTGCCCCCGAAGCAAATTCAACTGAAACCCGTACCGGTTTAGCTGCGAGCAATGCGACCCGCGCGGTTGGATTCGCGCTAGCACTCGCAGCGCTCGGCGTATCGGTGCTCTTGTCGCTCGCTGTTGGCGCTAAGTGGATTCCGGCCGTCGAGGTATTCCGGGGTTTAGCAGGCCTGGGCACCCAGGAAAATTTAGTGATACTCAACGAACTGCGCGTACCGCGTACGTTGGTCGGCCTCATGGCTGGGCTGGCGCTAGCCGTGGGCGGCGCGTTGATCCAGGCCTTGACCCGCAATCCGCTAGCTGACCCGGGAATTCTTGGTGTCAACGCGGGTGCCGCCTTCGCGGTTGTCCTTGCAGTTGCCGTATTCGGCATCGTCTCCATTGCCGATTACATCTGGTTCGCATTCGGTGGCGCAATCATCACCACGGTGCTGGTGTATCTCATTGGCTCCCGTGGACGGTCCGGCGCTACACCGATCAAGCTGACCCTCTCGGGAGTTGCCTTGGGCGCCATGCTCGGCGGGATCTCAAGTGGCATCACGTTATTAAACCCGGAGGCATTCGACCGGATGCGGTATTGGGGCGCCGGTACCTTGAACAACCGGACCTTGGATATGGTCTGGGTGATCCTGCCTTTTGTCGTGGCAGGATTATGCCTGGCCTTTTTCTGCACACGCTCGCTCAATGCGGTTTCGCTGGGTGAGGACATGGCCCGCGCATTGGGAAGCAACGTTACGCGAACCCGCGTAGCGGTCATCGTTGCGGTGACATTGTTGTGCGGCGCCGCCACCGCGGCTGCCGGCCCCATCGGGTTCGTGGGGCTGATGGTTCCGCACATCGCCCGATGGATCGTCGGCGCGGATCAACGGTGGATTGTCCTCTATAGCCTGGCGTTGGGACCGGTGCTGCTTTTGGTCTCGGACGTCATCGGCCGCGTAGTTGCTCCGCCCGGTGAGTTGCAGGTCGGCATCGTGACGGCCTTCGTGGGCGCGCCGGTGCTGATCTGGCTGGTCCGCCGAAAGCAGGTCAGCGGGCTATGACCACCACGGGCAACACTCTCGCTTCCGCTCAACGCGTGGATTTCGGGCTAGGGCACACGGTGCTTTCATCGCCTGGCGGCCGCTTCTCGCTCCGCGTGCAGCGCCGTTCGATCCTCGTCTGCGCGATCTTTGCTGCGCTCGGTCTCGTGCTAGCACTCTGGGCCCTAGCCACAGGTGAAATAACTTTCTCGGCCACAGAGCTTCTGCGTGCGCTGCTCGGCACCGGCAGCAGCTCGAGCGAGCTGGTGGTGCTCTCCTGGCGCTTGCCGCGGGTAGTCATGGCCCTGGCGCTTGGCGCGGCCTTGGGTATCAGCGGAGCGATTTTCCAGTCGCTGACTCGGAACCCTTTGGGCAGCCCGGACATCATCGGGTTCAACACCGGCGCATACACCGGCGCCTTGGCGATTATTTTTCTCGCTGGCGGAGGATATTTCCAGATTGCCGCTGGGGCACTTCTCGGAGGCCTGCTGACGGCTGCATTGGTATATCTCTTGGCTTATCGCCGCGGGTCCCAAGGTTTCCGGTTGATCATCGTCGGGATTGCAATCAGCGCCATTCTCGCGTCGCTGAATACTTGGCTGATCCTGCGTGCCGGGCTCGAAGAAGCGATGTCCGCGGCCGTCTGGGGCGCCGGGTCGCTCAATGCGATGGGGTGGGAGCACGCACAACCGGCGCTGCTCGCGGTCACCGTCTTTTTCATCGCCGCCGCCATGCTGGCCCCGCGGATGCACATGCTGGAGATGGGAGACGACGCCGCCAGCGCGTTGGGCATTCGAGTTGAGCCCGCCAGGCTCCTGCTGATGGTGGTCGGCGTCGGCTTCACCGCACTGGCCACGGCCGCCGCCGGGCCTATTTCGTTTATCGCCCTGGCCGCACCCCAAGTAGCCCGGCGTTTAACGCGCAGCGCGGGAGTCCGCATGGGCTCATCGGCCATTCTCGGTGCGGTGCTCTTGCTTTTCAGCGACCTGATGGCCCAGCGCCTGGTTCCGGAGACCGCGCTACCGGTCGGCGTGGTCACGGTCAGCGTAGGCGGCATTTATTTGATCTGGCTCTTGCTCCGCGAGGCGAAACGAAGTTGAAAGGCAATAAGTTGCAGATGAGAACAAGCCAGCCATCGGTTCGAGATCCCCAGGCCACCAATGCCCCTGGCCGCCTTGGGGAGGCAACCACCTCTCGGCTAAGCGGCCACGATCTTACTCTGGGCTACGAACAGCGCACCATCTCCCAGGAGCTGAACGTCGCGATCCCCGACGGATCATTTTCCGTCATTATCGGTCCGAACGCCTGCGGCAAATCAACCTTGCTGCGCGCGCTGTCGCGTCTGCTCAAGCCCCTGGCCGGGCAGGTTATCTTGGACGGAAAACCGATCCATAGGCTTCCTGCCAAGGACGTTGCCAAGCGGTTGGGGCTGCTCCCCCAGTCCTCGATTGCCCCGGATGGAATCACCGTCGCAGATCTGGTGGCTCGCGGTCGCTACCCGCATCAGAAGCTACTCTCGCAATGGTCTGCAGCGGATGAGAGCGCGGTGCTCGAAGCCCTGCTAGCGACCAATACGGCCAGCCTTTCACGCAGGCTGGTCGATGAGCTCTCCGGAGGACAACGCCAACGCGTCTGGGTCGCGATGGTGCTTGCGCAGCAAACCCCGTTGCTGCTACTGGATGAACCCACCACCTACCTCGATATTTCGCACCAGATAGAAATCATGGAGCTCTGCCGCCAGCTCAACCGGAGCAAGGGGCACACGGTGGTCGCGGTGCTCCACGATCTGAATCATGCATGCCGTTATGCCAATCACCTGATTGCCATGAAGGACGGCGCCATCGTGGCCACCGGTGCGCCGTCCGAGATCGTCACCGAAGAGCTGATTCACGAGGTCTTCGGGCTGCGCTGCCGGATCATCGAGGACCCCGTATCCCGGACGCCGCTGGTCGTTCCCCTGGGTGACGTAGAGAGCTGGGCCTAGCGGCTCGTCAACACCACCAGAATATTTCCTTGGCCGGCCGGCTCCGGACGCGCCGCACCTAACCGAAAGATGAACCGAATATGACTGCACCTACCCGACGCACGCTGCTGACCATGCTCAGCGCCGCCTCAATCATCGCGCTCACCAGCTGTGGAGCGCAGAGCGCTGAAAATGCGAGCACCGGCGCTTCGCCAGAGACCCTGCACGGCTCGTGGTCGTTTACCGACTCGTTCTATGAGAAGACCACTACCCTGGACCAGGTGCCCGAATCGATCGTCGTGGATTCCTACTCCGCGGCCGCGCTGTGGGACTACGGCGTCCGCCCCACCGGTGTCTTCGGCTATGGACTAACCGAAGAAGGCGGACTTTCGGTAGGCAACGCGGATGTCAGCCAGATGACGATCATCGGCAAGGACGCGGAGTTCAATCTGGAGAAGCTGCTCTCCTTGGACCCCGAGGTGATTGTCGGCTACGGCAACGCCGAAGGCACCGGCTGGACCTGGTGGGATGAGAAGGTCCAGGGCGAAGCTACCGCCACCGCACCATACCTGCCGATTAAATCAGGCGGCCGTCCGGTTCAAAGCGTCATCGAGGACTATGCCGCCCTAGCCGAAGCGCTCGGCGGTGATACGAACTCCGAGTCGGCGGTACAAGGCAAAACGGCTTTCACCGAGCGGCTCGAGACGCTCAAGGGCATCGCCGCCGAAAAGCCCGGGCTGAAGATCATCGCGCTCAACGGTTACGATGAGCTCTACGTCGGTCAGAAAACCATTGGCCAGCTCGCCTTGCTCGAGGATCTGGGATTCGAAATAGCCGGCCCGACCGCTGATAGCGGATGGGCCTCGCTGAGCTGGGAAAAGGTCAGTGATTACCCGGCAGACGTGGTGCTCAGCTACTCGGGGACGGCAGCACAGGTCAAAGACCATCCGGTGTTCTCCGCACTGCCTGCGGTGCAGTCCGGCCAAGTGGTGGAGTGGGATGACAAGCGCCCCTACACCTATGCCAGCTATGTGCAGTGGTTCGATCAGCTCATCGACGTGCTCCAGGATGCCAAGACCGTCGGTTCCTAGCAACTGGTCGGCTCGAAGGTGTTGCCCAGCACTGGGCACGAGATCCGGTTTCCGCTCGTTTGCTGGCGAACGCGGGAACCGGATTCTTTGCCGTCCGGGCGGTACCGGCCACCGGGCTCACCGGCTGGTACCCGATAGGGGTGTTCATCCCGTGGCAGGAATCGGCTTAGGCTTGAGCCATGACTATTCGACTGGCTGCCTTGGACCCCGCGGGCTTCCCCGCATGGATGGAACGAAGCGCCAGCGAATATGCCGCCGATCTGGTTTCGTTGGGAAGCACCTCCGAAGCCGCCAGGTCGCAGGCGAAGCTCACGCTCCGCGCGGCTTTTCCCACGGGCCGCCCCAGTGCAGAGAATGCGGTATTCAATCTGATCGACGAGAACGGATCTGTGGTCGGCTATATCTGGGTCGGACCGGATCATTCGAAGGATCCGACCTCTTGGTGGGTGTGGGACATCGTCGTCGACTCCGCTGCCCGCGGCAGGGGACATGGCAAGGCAGCCATGCTGCTGGCCGAAGATTATGCCCGATCGCGTGGAGCGCGCACCCTGGGGCTGAGCGTATTCGGCTTCAATCGCTCGGCGCGAGGGCTCTATGAGTCGCTCGGATACGAAACCACAAGCATCAAGATGCGAAAAAGCCTCATGGACGGATAGGCACCCGGTGCCCGGTCATGCGCGCAGCCCGGGGGCCGAGCCCAAAGCGCCGTAATCGCATCGGCGGTCCAGATGGCCCGTCAGCCATAGATAGCAGAATCCCCTAGTTGCGCTTGCGGGTGAGTTTTCCGGTGCCGCTGACCGATGCGAGCGCTACCGCGAGCAGGGTCAGCACGGTGCCGGCTACCGTGGCAAAGCTAATCTGCGACCCGTCGGTGGGTACCAGCAAATCCATCAGGAGCGAGCCGAGCAGCTGGCCGCAGATCATGCACAAGCCGGTGAACAGCACCCCCAGATGCTTGACCATGAATGCGGAGACGCCGATAAAAACGCATCCAAGCAGCCCGCCGACGTAAAACCACCATTGGCTTGGCGGGGCCCCGAGCGGGGAAACAGCGGGCAGGCGCACCAGCAAGATCACCGCGAGCATCAAGCTGCCCACGACAAAGTTCATCAGTGTAGCGGTTATCGGGGTGCCATAGGCTTGGGCCTGCACCCCGTTGGAAGCCGATTGGAATCCCATGAGTATGCCCACCACGAGTGAGAAGATCATGGGCAGCAGCAGCGTGGTCAGCTCGATGTCCGTATTAATGCGTGGGCTGACGGCCCAGATTACTCCGATCACCGTGAGCGCCGCCCCGGCCAGGCGCAGCGCACTGATCTTTCGTGGCCCTGCCGGACCGAAGCCGATCCGGTCCACGATCATCGAGCCGACGGTCTGGCCGGTCACCAGGCTCACGGTAAATAGCGCCACGCCAACCAACGGAACCGCAGCCGACTGGCTGACCACCACAAATCCGCCTACCGCGCCGGCGGCCAGATACCACCACGGGAATTGACGCTCGCGGATGACGCGGGGCACCGAGCGCGCGGCCCGGCGGGCGCCGGGGACCACAAGGTGGATGATGGTCAATGCCACCAGCCCCACCAGAAAACTGACCAGCGCGGCGGCAACCGCGTCGCCCAGCTCAACACCCAAGGCACCGTTGACGCGGCTCTGAATCGGCATGAGCAGTCCGGTGGCCACGGCGATCAGCAGATACACCAGCTTCAGGCCGGGGCTCAAGGTGGTGCTAAGCGAATTGTTCACTCGTGGTTCTTTCTCAGATACTGGGCAAATGCATTGCGGGGAAAGCAAAGGCGGGACCCTGCCGGGTCCCGCCTGGGAACTACTTAGTTGGCGTAGTCGCTCGCCAGAATGTGCGTCGTTGAGATGATCGTTGCCTGCTCAACGGTGGCCAGCGCATCCACCAAGGAGGAAAGCACGAACATCGACGAGTCGACCTCCAGCTTCACCGGGTATTGGTAAACCAGCATGGCAACCAGGTCGCGAACCGACTCGGCCACCTGGTCATCGCTGAATGCCGGGTTGGAGCCCACCAGCACGTCGGTGGGTGATTCCTCGCGGGCCGGGATATAGCTGATCGCGAAGGCCAGGATCTTTCCGCCTTCGCTGCGTGGCTTGTCGCGCAGCACGATGGCGCCCTGGGCGCCGGTGCTTTCGTCGAGCAGCATCTTCTGCGCCGAGCCCACGGTCATCTTCGCCGGATCCCACTGGTGGGTGGCGTTGTAGAAGTCCATGACAAGCTTGGTCAATTCGACGCTGCCGGTAGCGATATCCTCGATGACCCGGTCATTGTTGTCAAAGTCTGGTTCGGCCAGCGCACCGGGTTCCAGGATGACGTCCCGGGATACCTGGATCTCCCCCAGCCCGAGGGCCGCACAGAAACCGCCGGCGGCCTGCGCCGGGTCACCGGCGGTCACGGTGTACCGCGACTTCAGCTCGGTGCTTTCCCCGGCCGGAATCAAAGTCCGCAGCTGCGCCACCAGCTCGGTGCCCACGCCTTGGCGGCGGTGGGTTGGGGCCACCTCCACGTAGAGCCACAAACGCTGCGGGTGCAGCGAGGAAGCAAAGATCACGCCGGCGCCGATAGCTACGGATTCGCTGGTTGCCACCAGGGTGCGCGAGAACGGCGCATCGCTGTCCTCGCGCAGCATGGTGCGGTCCTGGTACGCCTGCGGAGACAGCGGATCGCCGAAGATCTGCAGCAATTCGAGGTCATCGCCCGAACGCCAGGCGCGGAATGCTAGATCGCTCATGCGCTCTAGGCTCCGTTCAGACGCTCGGATAGGTAGGTCGTGACCTGGTCAAGGGCCACGCGTTCCTGCGCCATGGTGTCGCGTTCGCGGATGGTGACCGCGTGGTCATCGAGAGTATCGAAGTCCACGGTGATGCAGAACGGGGTGCCGATCTCATCCTGGCGGCGGTAGCGGCGGCCAATGGCGCCGGCGTCGTCAAAATCGATATTCCAGCGCTTGCGCAGCTCGGCGGCCAAGTCCTTGGCCTTCGGGGACAGCGATTCGTTGCGGCTCAACGGCAGCACGGCCGCCTTGACCGGCGCCAGGCGCGGGTCCAGCTTCAGCACGGTGCGCTTGTCCACGCCGCCCTTGGTATTCGGTGCTTCGTCCTCGGTGTAGGCATCCACCAGGAAAGCCATCATGGAACGGGTCAGGCCGAAGGAAGGCTCGATCACGAATGGCACGTAGCGTTCGCCGGAGGCCTGGTTGAAGTACGACAGATCGGAACCCGAAGCATCCTTGTGGCTGGTCAGGTCGTAGTCGGTGCGGTTGGCGACGCCCATGAGCTCGCCCCATTCCGAGCCCTGGAAGCCAAAGCGGTATTCGAAGTCGATGGTGCCAGCCGAATAGTGGGCGCGGTCGTCTTCCGGCACGTCGAACTGGCGCAGGTTTTCTGGGTTCAGGCCTAGATCCAGGAACCAGGCCCAGCAAGCATCCACCCAGTGCTTGAACCATTCATCGGCTTCTTCTGGTGCGGTGAAGAACTCGATTTCCATCTGTTCGAACTCGCGGGTGCGGAAGATGAAGTTGCCTGGGGTAATTTCGTTGCGGAAGGCCTTGCCAATCTGGCCGATGCCAAAGGGTGGCTTCTTGCGGCTGGCGTTGAGCACGTTGGCGAAGTTCACGAAGATGCCCTGGGCGGTTTCCGGGCGCATGTACGCCATGCCAGCCTCGGTATCCAGCGGACCCAAGAAGGTCTTCATTAGGCCGGAGAACTGCTGCGGCTCGGTGAACTGGCCTTTGGTTCCGCAATCTGGGCAGGCGATTTCGCTCATGCCGTCTTTTGGATCACGGCCCTTCTTCGCAACGAATGCCTCGATGAGGTGATCCTCGCGGTGGCGCTTGTGGCACTGGGTGCACTCGACCAGCGGATCGGTGAAGGTCTTCACGTGGCCGGAGGCTTCCCATACTGCCTTAGGCAGGATGATGGACGAGTCCAGTCCCACCATATCTTCGCGCCCACGCACAAAGGACTGCCACCATTCGCGCTTGATGTTTTCTTTCAGCTCGGTGCCTAGTGGCCCGTAATCCCATGCGGAACGGGAACCACCGTAAATTTCACCAGCCTGAAAAACGAATCCGCGACGTTTCGCGAGGGAAATAACCTGATCAAGCTTGGACTGTGGCGCCATCTTCAACTCCAAAAGAAAGTACGAGGCCGCTGGTTGCGGTCCGTAGGAAACACATACCGCTTAAGCCTATCGCGTCCATCTCGTGGGGCGCACCCTTCTCGGGTGACTCAGCACCGTCTGTACTGTGTTTGATCCGCCACAAAAGCCGGTGCGTGGCTGAAAAGCATTCACAGTCCCTCCTCGATGCGAGATGATGGAACCATGGCAAACTCCGAGGTATTCCCCATTCAGATCCGTGACGAATCGATTCGCCTAGGACAGCTACTGAAGCTGGCGTCCTTAGCCGAAGACGGAATTCACGCCAAACAGTTGATCGAAGACGGTCAGGTACTGGTTAACGGCAAGATCGAAACTCGCCGCGGTGCCCAGATGCGCAATGGAGACACGATCTCCGTACGCGGCGAATCGGTAGTTGTCGAAACCGCGTAGTTCAATTTATATTCTGCGCTTGTGGCGGTGTCTTGTTTTATTGGAGACACCGCCACAAGTTTTTGTAAGATTAAACTTCTTGCTCGGCCTCGGTTTTCAGGACCACGGCGCTGAGAAATTCATGTACGTGAGCCATCTCCTGCGCATTGACCGAGTGCAACATATTTGAGTAGAGCACCTTGGTGAGATGAACGTCGGTGGTTGCCCATCCATGGGTGTACTCAACTTTTTCCGCCGTAATCACCGGATCTTCTTGATCGCGTCCCCAGAAAAGTGGCTTGCGCAGCTGGCGAAGCTTTTCGTCGTTAAAGAAGCCTGTTCCTTCTTCGGGAACGGCAAAACCGGAGAGTCCCACGACGGTTTTGATGGCCTCCGGCTGATAACGCAGCAACGAAGTTGCCACGGCCATGCCCATAGAGAACCCAAGCAAGCTCACCGAGGAATGTTGCTTGCTAATTGGCTCTAGCCAACTCCACAAATCCGTGATTGCTGATTTCACTTCATTAAAGGAGTAATCCAGATCTTGCATCAGTGGGAACCAGGTGAAACCCGGCCCCAGTGCTTGAGGTGCACGCACGGAGACAATCGTGAATTCCTTAGGCAGCATAGGAGCCAACCCCATGAGGTCTTCTTCATTGGATAGGTAGCCGTGCAAGAGCACGAGCAACGGTGTACCCGCCCGTTCTTCCTCGGGACGAGACCAGATAACTGTAGGATTCCAAGTTTTTTCGTTCACCCAACAAGTCAACCAGAATCTTGCGCACTTTGATCCGCAATAGTGGTCACAAGTCTTTTGTTGCAATAGCGTAAACTTCAAAAATCATCTTACATTCTGTTCATAAACATGTTTGACTAGTGATAATTATTCAAATACGCAGCACCAGCGGTCATAGATCTTTGTGGTCGACAGGGGCCAACTCGCAGAATTACGGGACTCATGGACGAGATGGATATAACACAGCTGATCGATTCTAATGAATTGCAGGATTTCGGTTTCATCGACGAAGACCCACTGGGTGGTTCAACTTTCGTGGAAACGACCTTTAGCGCTATTCCGTTACTAACGGGAATATTTGCCGTGCTCTTTATCCTTTTCGTGGGCTTCATCATTTACATCGCAGTTCGAAATTACAAGGCAACCAGAAAAGCGGGATTTGATCCATTCACCCTACAGACAGACGTCGCCACCCGGTTGGCTCGCTCGCAGATGCTAGCTCCGAAGAAAACTACGGAACAGAAACTATCCGAGCTAGACGATCTGCTTACACGCGGAATCATTTCTCGCGAAGAATATACGCAAGCGCGAAGCCAAGCGCTGCGCGATTAATTGTTCTCATCCGTTGACATAAAGTTACCCAAGAGTAACAATGTAGGAGTGTCTGAAAACCCAATCTCCGGCCCGGCAGCCCCACCCCAAGAAGTACATCATCCATGGCGGCGTTACGTTGCGCTCGGAGATTCTTTTACAGAGGGAATAGGTGACCCCGATCCGCACAATCCGGGAAGACATCGTGGGTGGGCTGACCGCGTCGCCCAGCAATTAAGTACCACCGTTCCGGATTTCGCCTATGCAAACTTAGCCATCCGCGGACGGCTAATCAATCAAATAGTTGCAGAACAGCTTGAACCAGCAATCGCGCTTAAACCGGATTTGATCAGCATTTGCGCGGGCGGAAATGATGTCATCCGGCCCGGCGGCGACCCGGATAAAATCGCCGAAAAGCTAGATGGCGCCATCAATGAGTTAAGTGGCACTGGGGCCACCATTGTTTTACTGACCGGCCCGGACATTCGCGACACCCCGGTACTTGGTGGGATTCGTGGCAAGGTCGCAATTTACAACGAAAACGTCCGTGCCATCGCCCAACGTCATGACGCAGTCGTGGGAGATCTCTGGGCATTGAGCGAGCTGCGCCAAACACAAATGTGGGATCCGGATCGCTTGCACTTTTCCCCCGCGGGCCACCAAGTGATCTCCGCAATGGTGCTCGATGCACTGAACGTTCCCCACGAACGCGTCATGGACGCGCAATTAGAACACGCAACCCGAAGCTGGCGCGAAGCACGAATTGAAGACCTGCAATGGGCTCGCGAGTACTTTGGTCCGTGGATCCTGCGCAGGATTCGCCACCAGTCTTCCGGTGATGGAGTTAGCGCAAAAAGACCGCTTCCCACGCCCTTCGCCGTGCAGCCGCCGAATGCCTCGCTGGGTGCTGGAGATAGCGCTCCCGGACAAAAATAAAGACACAAAACAAATGGGACGTGGTTTGTTGCACCGATTACTGGTGCGAAAATCCACGTCCCAAATGTATATGACTGCTTAGTTTTTAGCCCTTAGTCATCAAAGACTAGGGCGGTCAGTACCGGTCCAAGTTGCTTGGCGTCCGTCAGGAAACCGTCATGTCCAATCGGTGAATCGATGTAATGCACCGGCTTAGGCTTCGGCAACGAGGCGGCGAGCAGTTCAGACTGCGCCGGGAAGTACAACCGGTCGCTGTTGACCGCGGCGACCACCACATTCACCTTCTCCAGTCGAGCCAGCGCAACCGTGAGCGATTCGTAACCGCGCGCCACGTCATGGCTCATCAAAGCCTCGGTGAGCACCAGGTAGCTATTCGCGTCAAAACGATGAACCAGCTTGGTCGCCTGGTGATCAAGATAGCTTTCCACCTGGTATCGGCCGCGTGGGCCGCGTGTTGTAACAAACGGCTGTTCGCCGGTCTGCGCATTACGCGCAAACCGCGCTTCAAGCTCAGCCTCCGAACGATAGGTAATATGCGCCAGGCGTCGAGCCAGGCCCAATCCGGCATCCGGGCGCACTCCGTTGGCATAGTAGTCGCCCTGCGCAAAGTTGGGATCGAGGCGAATGGCCTCGGTCTGCACCTGCGCAAAAGCGATCTGTTCTGCCGTGGCTTGCGCCGTGGAGGCCATCACCACCACGTTCTTTACGCGTTGCGGGAATTCAACCGCCCATTCAAGGGCTCGTGCCCCACCCATGGAACCGCCGATGACCGTATGCCAGGAGTGCACCCCGAGCAGGTCGGCCAACCGCGCTTCGAGGCGCACGGAATCCTTGATGGTAATAAAGGGGAAGCGTGAACCCCAGGCGTTGCCGTGCTCATCTGGCGAACTAGGTCCGGTGGACCCATTGCAACCACCGATGATGTTGATGGCCACGACAAAATACTTGTCGGTATCAACAGTTAGCCCGGGGCCGACAAAATCTTCCCACCAGCCCGGGGTCTGCGAATCTCCGCGCGATACGTGCGCATCACCGGTCAACGCGTGCTTCACCAGCACCGCGTTGGTCCCCTCCGCGTTAAGCTGGCCCCATGTTTCGTAGGCCAACTCGATCTGCGGTAGGTAGCCACCGGTTTCGAAGGTGTACTCCCCCACGAACGCACGACGCAAAATGCCGTCTTGCCCGTCGGTAAGTTCCTGCGATGGCAGAGTTTCTTCGGTAGTCACTATGGATGCCATGCCTAAAGGGTTTCCTGCAATTCCTGGTGAGAGAGCTGCTTAGTGGCAGCAAAACCAAGTTGCAGATCAGCGAGAATATCCTTGATGTTTTCAAGTCCCACACTCAACCGAACGAGGCCCGGACGCACACCGGCGGCCAGACGTTCGTCTTCGGTCAATTGCGCGTGGGTGGTCGACGCCGGGTGGATGACGAGCGAACGAACGTCACCGAGGTTGGCCACATGTGAATGCAGCTCCAGCGCATCCACAAAAGCCTTGCCAGCTTCGAGTCCACCAGCAATATCGAAGGCAATAATCGCGCCGACACCGTTTGCCGAGTACTTCTGTCCGCGTTCAAACCACGGCGAGGAAGGCAGGCCAGCGTAAGCGACCTTTTCAACCTGCTCCTGGCTTTCAAGCCAGACGGCTACTTCCTTCGCGTTTTGCACGTGACGCTCGATACGCAGAGACAAAGTCTCCAGACCTTGAGCAATAAGGAAAGCATTAAACGGTGCGACAGCCGCGCCCAGATCGCGGAGCAACTGCACGCGAGCCTTCAGAATGTAGGCAAGATTGGCACCAAGGATGCCATCAACGCCCAGATCGCGGGCGAACACCAAACCGTTGTAGGACTCATCGGGGGTGTTGAAGTCCGGGAAACGTTCCGGATCCTTCGCAAAATCAAATTTGCCCGAGTCCACGATTACGCCGGCAATGGCGGTGCCGTGACCACCGAGGTACTTGGTGGCCGAGTGGATGACGATATCCGCGCCCCACTCGATGGGGCGGATCAGATATGGGGTTGCCAAGGTGTTATCAACCAGCAGTGGAACCCCGACCTCATGGGCAATCTGTGAGACTCCCTCGATGTCCAAAATGTCTTGGCGCGGGTTGGAGACGACTTCACCGAAGAAGGCCTTGGTATTTGGCTTCACCGCTGCACGCCACTGATCCAAGTTGTCTGGATCCGCCACGAAGGTGACCTCGATACCGAGCTTGCGCAGCGTGTGCTTGAGCAGGTTCTGCGTTCCACCGTAGAGGCTCGGGCTGGCCACCAAGTGGTCTCCAGACTGAGCCAAGTTGAGAATTGCGAGGGTGGTTGCTGCCTGCCCCGAGGCGACCAGCAGTGCGCCGACGCCGCCTTCAAGATCCGCGATACGGTTTTCGACCGCTTCCTGCGTTGGATTACCGATACGGGTGTAAATCGGCTCCAGCTCCTGCAGTGCGAAGCGAGCCGCGGCGCTCTCGGCGTTCGGGAAAACAAAAGACGTGGTTTGGAAAATCGGCAGGGCACGCGCACCGGTGACCGGATCTGGTTGCTGCCCGGAATGGATCTGACGTGTTTCAAAAGACCAGTTGTTACTCATGGTTTCCTCCATATTGTTTGTCGACTATGGGGGTACACCACTCAAAAACACACCGACGGCAAATTCCTCGTCGAGGAGCTTTCGAAGGGGGTAACCCGCGCTTGTCCTCAACGCTTGGTGCGTCGAGGGCCAGGTCTTCACCCGGGGCACCCCACCGCGGCGGAGGGTTGCCGCCCAGTAAGCCGGGGCTTGTTACTGGGACTCATGACCTGACTCAAGTCTGCCCGATAGCCGAAGAATTTGGCAATATGAGATAGCTTAACGTGACTCAATCGGTCATATAGATCTTTAATGAAGAAATTTATGCAGACTGTTCGATCCCACCATTACCACTTAGGGTCGCCTAAGTCGAGACTGAGATCACATAGTGACATGATGGGGCACATGATGAGGCTAGATCACGTTAGTTACGCATGTGGCCCCGATGGGCTCATGCCAACCGCCGAAAGAATCTCCAAGGCTTTGGGCCTGGAATTCGTCAAGGGGGGCGTACATCCGCGTTTTGGAACGCGGAATGTAATTTTCCCGCTCAAGCACAACCAGTACCTAGAAGTTGTTGAAGTTCTAAACCACCCTTCCAGCGACAAAGCACCGTTTGGGCAGGCAGTACGAGCCCGCTCCGAGCTTGGCGGCGGCTGGATGGGATGGTGCGTTTCCGTTGAAGACCTCTCCAGCGCCGAAGAGCGGCTGGGACGTAAATCTGTTCCGGGAAACCGCAAGTTCCCAGACGGCCGCGAACTCACCTGGCAGCAAGTTGGAATCAAGGGGCTCATCGCTGATCCGCAGGTTCCGTATTTGCTTCGCTGGGACGCAGGAACGGAGGATCTGCACCCTTCGAAGGCTCTAGAGCCTGTAGGTGCGATTCAAAGCATCACTATCGCTGGTTCCCGCGACCGCGTCCTAGACTGGCTAGGCCAGCCAGAGAACGTCAATCTTGGCGCGGTGAGCATGGAATACGAAGCACCCAACGGCACTCCGGGCATCTTGTCGGTCACCTTTGAAACCGACAATGGTTTGGTCACGCTATAACAAAGAACGTCGAAATAAAGGGTAGGTGCGGACGGCAACGTCCTCGCCTACCCTTTGTCGTTCCAACTATCCAAGCCTTTTGCCTAGGACCACCACTTCTTGAGCTTCGTAGCCTAGCCGCTCGTAAAATCCGATCACATCAGTGTTCTCGGTACGCACCATGAGCTGTACTTTGGGCACCCCTTGTTCAGCAAGCCAACGCGACGCTGCCCCCATAATCTCCTGTCCAAACCCCTGGCCCTGCATGCCGGGTTGGACCGCCACGTAATATAGCCAGCCTCGGTGTCCGTCGAACCCAACCATGGCTGTAGCTACCAGTCTTTGCTCATGAGGTCCCGCAAGAATCGTAGAGCTCTGATTCTCCAGTGTTTTACGTGCATCTGCCTCCGGATCATTCCATGGCCGCGTAAGCTCGACGCTCCGCCACAGGGCTGTTGCTTCGCCTATTTCGGTCAGTTTGAGTTCACTGATTTGCATAAGTAAAACGTACCGTTGAAAACGTCGTTTATTGCCATTGCGCAATGCTTGCCGTTGTGGGGTTAGCCTCCGATACCGATAGCGGGGCCGAAGAGCATGAACCCGACAAATCCCACTGCGTCCAACAAGAAGTGCGCGATCACCAACGGCATCACTCGCCCATATTTCTGGTAAATCCAACCGAAAATCACACCCATGGCTATGTTTCCCAGCATCGGGCCGACGCCTTGGTAGAGGTGGTAGCTACCGCGGATCAGCGCAGATCCGAGAATCAGCGTCCACGGTCCCAGGTTCAGCTTCTTACCGTAGGTAAACAGGAAACCGAGCATGATCACTTCTTCAAGCACCGCGTGGCGTACGGCAGAAAGCAGCAGCACCGGCACGCTCCACCAATAGTCACCAAGATTAGCCGTGGACAACGCGGTGGTTACTCCCAAGGCACGGCCTGCGGCATATACGCCCAGGGTTCCAAGGCCCATGGCAAGAAACAATCCGGCCCCAAGTAACAGATCTTTACCCGGACGGCGGAAGTCGAACCCTACATCCTTCACGCTTCGGTCCAGGGTGCGGTGCATCAAATACAGTGCGAGAAGAACCGGGATCAGTGCGAAGAAAATATCCAGCAACTGATAGGACAGGTCGAAGTATTCGCGCGTGTTTAACGGATTATTCATCGACGTGGTCTGGTCGCGCAACGGCGCACGGCTCACCTTGTCGGCGAAACTAATCAGTGAATACACCGCGCTCTGCCCCAAAGACAGGGCTAGAACCAAGATGATCTCAAACCTGAGAGTTTTGCGGGTTGCTGTCTGCTCAATTTGTTCAGCGTTCACATTTTCGATCATAGGCTGATCTGACTGTGCGCGTGCTGAGGAGCCTCATGACTAACCTGCGACAACCTGAAGTTGAGACCACCAGCAAGCTGAACAAAAAGAGTGCGAGTGAGTCGTCCTGTGGCATCGGAGGAAAAGGCGGGAAAGGCAATTTGTCGCGTTCAGTCACCGCCTCAGCTAGCTTGTCTGCAGGTGGAGGTGTGGGCATCAAAGCATTCAACGCAAATACGAACTTCACGGTCCAAAGCTCGCTAACTACAATTTTGTCTTCCGCGTCGTCTAAAATGAACTCACGTCAAATGTATGTTGCTCGCCCACAAAGCACTTTCTACATCTTCAAATGGCGGCAGTACACTGCGGGATTCAAAACTTCGAGCGGATCAGGGACTGCAATTTCTCCTACGGGAATCCAGTTCCGAGTAGTTGCTGCCTAACAAGGAATTAATCTTGAGATCAAAAAGCACTCTAATTTTCGCAACAATCGTTGCACTTGCCCTCTCATTCACAGGTTGCTCCGTTGGCAAATCAGAAATCTCCACACCATCAACAGGACCGTCGCTAGTGCCGATGCAAAAAAATGAAATTGCGGCGACCAAAACGACCATCGAAGAAAAGATCCAAACTGTCTCAGTTGGAATTCCACTGAATGGTGGCCAATATTCGGCGGTACTTCGATGCAAAGGCGAAGACACCTCGTCCACCGTGGTATGGCAGGATGACAAGCACCAGGATCAGGGAAAGATCAAAGTCATTTGCACTCCTGAAGGTGGGACTGTTCAGGAACAGATTGATGTCAACGGCTTTTCAAGCTCGCTAAGCTTCATCGTTAATGAATTGCAGGGGCGAGATTTATCGGTTTCGATCGCCCCTACTCACTTCCTAAAAGCTAGTAAGACTGCTTAACCAATCAGCCAAACCCGCAACTCGCCGAATAAGCGAGATCTCATTCGATGTTTTACGTCCGATTCTGATCATAAACGTCTGCCGAAGTATGCGTGGAGCAAACGGTAGTCATTGACCCCATTTATTGTTTAGACGCAAAATGCCCACCCGAGCACGGGTGGGCATTTTCTGCGCATCATTATCGATGCGAACAAGCGACTAGCTCAGAGCTGCAATTGCAGCATCGTAATCTGGCTCGGTGGTGATTTCCGGAACGATCTGGGTGTAAACGACCTTGCCGGTCTCGTCCAAGACGACGACGGAACGTTCCAAGAGGCCCGCTAGTGGCCCATCTACCTGGGTCACGCCGTAGTCCGAGCCAAAGTCCGAGCGGAACACGGAAGCAGCGGTCACATTTTCGATGTTCTCTGCACCGCAGAAGCGGCCCAAGGCGAATGGCAGGTCAGCGGAAACGCACACTACGGTGGTGTTTTCCAGGCCGGCAGCCAGTTCGTTGAAACGGCGAACGCTGGCAGCGCAGACACCGGTATCAACTGATGGGAAGATGTTCAGGACTACGCGGCGGCCAGCCAGCGACTCGCTGGTGACATCTGCAAGGCCGGTGTCGGTGAGGGTGAATGCTGGAGCCTGCGAGCCTACGGCTGGCAGTTCACCAATGGTCTGTACGGGAGTTCCCTTAAAAGCAGTATTAGCCATAGGTCTTGTTTATCATGGATGCCTAATCCGGAGCCATATTTTCAGCCAACAAGCGCAAACAAGTCGCTCACGCCTTGTGCTCATGCAAGACTGTGGAGATGGGCACGAACTACGATGCATATGCGGCCAAGATGCGAGCGCTGACTCTGGACGGTACTGATTTGGAAGTAGTCGCCCGATTCACTGACATGCTATGCCACCGTGAATCACAGGTTCTGGACATCGGCTGCGGCGTGGGCAATACGGTCAATGCGCTGCGCCGCATGGGACACCATGCCTACGGCATAGACCCCACACCCCAAGTCCTGGAGGTAGCTGCAGAGCTATTCGACGGGACCTGGTTCAGGCAGCTGTCAGCGAATCAGCTGGAGAGCGCCTCTTTGCGCAGCCATGGCCTGCCCGAACAGTACGACGCCATTTTGCTGGCCGGCAATGTTCCGGCATTCATCCCACGCGAACAGCTACGTGGAATTTTCAGTTTGGCCGATCAGGTGCGCAGTTCTTCGGGCGTGCTCATTATCGGCACCACCAGCCATACCAAAGGCGGGTCAGCAGACCAGGACGAGCTTCGCCAAGGTACTTCGCTGCAACTGATGCAACGATTCTCCGACTGGCATTTATCTCCCTACCAGTCAGATTCCCCGTGGTCGGTCAGCGTCTACGCGCACATCAAGCAGCGTTCCGGGTTCCCGAGCCCAGACGGAATATTCGTATTGCCGTCCTAGTCTCATGGACAGTGAGAGTCGAAATGGCGGCTACCATTTCATCGGCTTCCTCACTCGCCGGCGGGAATCCCCGAGCATAGTGTCCGGTGCAGCACGGTTCTCGGTGGCCTGCGGCAAACCGCTAGATTGCTTTGCCGGCCCGATATACGCTGTGGGTCAGGTTCATTCCGGGACGGTATGCCAGATGCGCAGCAACCGGAGCGTCAAGCACATGCAGATCAGCACGTTTGCCTACCTCGATGGAACCGGTTTGGCCGGCAACTCCGAGGGCCAAGGCGCCGCCGTAGGTTGCCGCTTCGATTGCCTCAGCCAGCGACAGGTTCATTTGGAGCACTGCGGTAGCCACGCAGAAGTTCATATTGCTCGTGTAGCTGGTACCCGGATTGCAGTTGCTGGCCAAAGCGATTCGCACACCTGCATCAAGCAGTTCGCGGCCCGGTGCAAGCGGCTGTCGCGTAGACAGGTCGCAGGCGGGCAAGCAGGTTGCTACCGTGCCCGGAGTTCCTGTCCGTGTGGCTGAGTCCCAGCCGGCCCAGCTTCCGGCGAGCGCCTGGATGTCCTCTTCCTCCAGATAATTCACGTGGTCTACAGAGTGGCTGCCGAACTCCACTGCCAGCTGCACTCCTGGGCCAGGACCCAGCTGGTTTCCGTGGACCTTGGTCGCCAGTCCCTTTGCCCTTGCCGCTTCCAGGACCCGGCGAGATTGTTCTTCAGTGAAAGCTCCGCGTTCGCAGAAGACATCGACGAAGTCAACGTTATCTGCCACGGCATCCAGCATCGGGCCAGTTACCAACTCCGTGTACTCATCGGCATCCCATCCTGCAGGTACCAAGTGCGCACCGAGGAAGGTCAAGGAATCAACCAGCGGTTTGCCCAGCACCGAATGCCGGGTCTCTTCATCCACTGCCAGGCCGTAACCGGTCTTGGTTTCCATCCATGTGGTGCCCATTGCCAGAGCTTCCGCCCGGCGTGCAGCCACAGCTTCGCTCAGCTCGTTATCGGAAAGCTGGCTGGTAGCTGAAGTGGTGACCGCGATGCCGCCGGCGGCATACGACTGCCCGGCCATGCGTG
Source organism: Glutamicibacter sp. BW80 (assembly GCF_002332385.1). Lineage (NCBI taxonomy): Bacteria > Bacillati > Actinomycetota > Actinomycetes > Micrococcales > Micrococcaceae > Glutamicibacter > Glutamicibacter sp. BW80. The sequence continues at coordinate 150,027 of NZ_NRGV01000050.1, forward strand.
CCACGAATTCTTCGGCCCGGTCGCCCCCGAAAATTAGGTGGCTGTGGGAGTCAACCCAGCCGGGCAAAACCGCACGCCCGCCGAGATCAATCGATTCATCGGCTTGCGGTGCCTGGCCCATGTCACCGACCCATGCGATCAGGCTGTCTTGGATCAGCACCGCGGCGTGTTCCAGCACCCGGGCGTTTTGGTCAACCGTAGTCAGCTGTCCAATGTTGGTAAGCAACAGGGTTGCCATGAGAATTCCGCCTTCGTGGTGTTGCTGGTCCTTTAGGCATGAGCCTACCTAGGATTCATGGCTTGGGAACAGAGAACCAGAGGGTGTCCGTC
>NZ_NRGV01000050.1:150369-164232 GCF_002332385.1 Glutamicibacter sp. BW80
GACGGACACCCTCTGGTTCTGGAACGAGCTCGACTTAGCCCTTGCTGGCTCCTGCCAGCAAACCTCGCACGAAGAATCGTTGCAGTGCGAAGAAGACAACCAGCGGAATGATCATCGAGATGAACGCTCCGGCTGTGAGCAGCTCCCACGATTGGCCATAAGAACCTGAGAGGTCTTGAAGCGCCTTGGTAATCGGAAGTTCCCCACCGGAGGTGAAGACCGTGGCCACCAGCAAGTCATTCCATACCCAGAGGAATTGGAAAATTCCAAACGACGCGATGGCAGGTGTCGCCAGCGGAAGGACGATACGAGTGAATATAGTTCCGTGCCCGGCACCGTCTACTCGTGCAGCTTCAATGACTTCTTCCGGGATTTCCGAAATGAAGTTATGCAGCATGAAGATCGCCAGAGGCAAGGCGAAAATCGTATGGGCAATCCAAACCTTGGCATAGGCCCCGTCGAGCCCATTAACGCCTAGCCCGGGAAGGATATACAACCCACCGATTTTCACGCCATCGGAAAACATCTGCAGCAGTGGAACCAGCGCCATCTGGATCGGGACAATCTGCAATGCAAAGACCAAGATGAATAGAGTGTTGCGCCCTTTGAAATTGATCCAGGCAAAAGCGTAGGCCGCCAAGCTGGCAATGATGATCGGGATGATGGCAGCCGGGATCGTAATGACCAAGGAGTTCAAGAACGCCTTGGACAGCGGCAAGCTGTCGCCCGAGACGAACGCTTGCGCGTAGTTCTCCAGCGTAAATGACGGGTTGGACAGGGCAGTCCACCAGCCAGTGGTTTTGATGTCGTTGGCTTCACGGAATGAGGAGACAAAAAGCCCAAATGTCGGGATGGTCCAGATCGCGGCGATAAGGAACGCAGCGGCCGTGGCAATTCGAGACGAACTGGCCTTGCGCAGTTTCCCGCCGGTTTTTTCGGTGGCTTTAAGCAAGCGGCGCGAGGAATCACTGACCGTACTCATCGAGTGCCTCCTTGTTTCTTTTGCTGGCGAACGTTGTAGATGATGATCGGAAGCACCAGGACAAACAGGACTACTGCCAATGCGGAGCTGTAACCGGTGCGGCTGCCCAGCTGGAACTGCCGGACCATTTCGTAGGCCAGAACCGTGGTCTCGGAGCGTCCACCGGTCATGGAGGACACGATGTCATAGACCTTCAGCGAAGCAATGGAAATGGTGGTCAGCACAACGATGACCGATGAGCGGATTCCCGGCAGCGTGACATTCATGAAGCTCTGCCACGGGGTGGTGCCGTCCAAGGCAGCTGCTTCAAGCTGTTCGGCAGGGACCGCTTTAATTGCCGCGGACAGAATCACCATGGCGAAGCCAGCTTGGGTCCAGATCAGGATGATGACCAGGAACAGGGTGTTCCATGGTTCCAGTCCTAGCCAGTCCACCGGTTTCGCCCCGAAGGCGGTGATGATTGCGTTCAATACGCCAATTTGTTCGCCTTGCCGCGCATCATAGAAGAATTTGAAGATGATCGACGCGCCAACAAATGAAATTGCCATCGGCATGAAAACGAGCAGCTTGAAGAACTTCTCACCACGGCTCTTGTCGATGAAGGCGGCGTAGGCCAAGCCGATAATCGTTGAAACCACCGGGGCTACCAAGACCCAGACCAGCGTATTGAGCAGGGCGGTCAAGCCATCGGGGCTGGCAAAGACCCAGGCGAAGTTCGCCAGCCCGGCAAATCCGGAGCCGTCGTTGGTCATGAAAGCACTAATTGCTGTTCGGATGGTTGGGTAAATCAGCCCTATTGCCAGCAAGATCATGGCCGGGGCCAGGAATCCTGTTAGCTGAAGAAAAGTGCCGGCCCCCGACCGTGAGCGGCGGTCATAGAAATACACGGCAAGACCGAGAACGGCAGCCACTGCGGCGACCCACATGACCGAGGCATATAGCCCGAGCAATAAGAGTATTACTACAGGAACGAGCACGGAGGCGAGCAAACGAAGAATTGCGAAGCCACGTCCACGGTTCGTAGAAACCTCAACGAACGCAAGTACCAGGCCGATCACCACGGCAAAGGAAAGCAAAATTACCGGTATTTGAAGAAGCGGTGACAAGCCGGCAAGCCACTGGAAAAAATCAGACACGAGTCATATCTCCTTTAAAGCTGGAGAAGGCCGGTTGAACCGGCCTCCCCCACTTATTCACTGGTGACTAAGAGTCGTAACCGGCTTGGATGTTCTCTAGAACTTCATTGGTGGGCTTCCCATCGATCCAGTCCACAATTCCCTTCCAGAAGGAATCGGCACCGACGCTCTTTGGCATCAGGTCAGATCCGTCGAAACGGAAAGTGGTGCTTGGATCCTGCAGCAGTTCCACCGCAGAGCGCAGCAGATCACTGCTGGCATTTTCTGGATCAAGGCCGGAGTTTGCCGAGATCACGCCACCGAGCTTAACTCGGCTATTGGCCCAGTCTGCACTGGCCAGGTATTCCTGCACCTTCGCAGTGTCTTCGTCGTTCGAGAAGGCCGCGACGAATTCGCCACCGCCGACAACCGAAGTTGGATCACCCTCGTTGAATTGTGGTGCGATGAATGCCCAGACATCTCCGTCAGGAGCTACCGTAGGTGTTTCACCGTCTGCGTTCTTGGCATCAAGGATGAAGCCTTCGAGGAATGAAGCCTGGTGGGTCAGCGGGCAAGTGCCCTTGGCAACTGCGGTGCCGATGTCACCAAACGCGGTGGCATTAATGGACTTTACATCTCCATAGCCTGCGTTGACCTGCTTTGGATCCAGCAAGATCTCGCCAACTGAATCAAATGCGCTGGTGATTTCTGGCGAGGTGAATTCCAGTTCTCCGGACACCCATTTGTCATAGGCTTCGGTACCCGACTGGCGCAGGACAGCGTCCTCAATCCAGTCAGTGCCTGGCCAACCCGATGCTTCGCCCGAGGCAAATCCTGCACACCAGGCAGGCTCATCGGTCTTCTTGGTAATTTCGGTTCCCAGCGCGGTCATTTCGTCCCAAGTCTTGGGAACGCTGACGCCCCATTCCTCGAACTGCTTGGGCGAATACCAGATGTAGCCCTTGACGCTGGCCATCAGCGGAGCACCATACTGGACGCCGTCCACCTTGCCGTAGTTCTGCCAGTCCTCAGACCAGTTCTTCCCCACTTCAGCTTGGGCGCCTTCAGGAAGTTTCTGCACCTTGCCCGAAGCTACGGTAGCTTCCAGCAAACCTGGCTGAGGGAAGACTGCTAGGTCAGGCGTATCTCCGCCCTGGACCTTGATGCCCAACTGGGATTCGAAGTTCTTGTCGCCGGTGTAGCGGATCTTGATGCCGTTCTCTTCAGACCAGTCGGCCCAGGACTTCTCGAGCAGCTCAGCTTCGGTGCCAGTGACTGGTCCGTAGACATCCACTACTCCGTCGGATTCGGCAACTTGGGTCTCCCCGCCTTGGGCATTGGGATCATTGGGATCTGCTCCCCCGGAGCAACCGGCCAGCAGCAAACCGATTGAGGCCACGGAAAGAGCGGGAACGAGCTTCAACCCACGTTTTGTTTTCTTCATGATGCCTTCCACTTTTGAGTTGTACCCTGCGGGAAGTTCCAGCTTGGCACGACTGATCCCCTCCATAGTGACGCAGATCATCGACGCGCGTCAACTGCCGAGCGCACGAGACCCGGAGAAAATCCTCAAGAGGGGGCTAAGCGGGAGCTATTCCAGAACTTTCCCTGATCACCATGACGGGAGTGAAGAGCTGTTGAATGACGTCGCTGGATCGGCCTTCGATCTGTTCCACCAGCGCGTCAACCGCGGTGTGGGCAATAACTTCACCGGAAGGTGCCACCGTGGTCAGCGCAGGCGAAACCATTTCTGCCGAACGGTCACCGATTCCCAAAGCGACAACCGAGACGTCCGCTGGAATCGACAAGCCAGCCATTCCTGCAGCATTCAGGAAACCAGCAGTGGCGAACTCTTTGAGTCCTACCACCGCACTCGGGCGCGGGTTGAATTTCAGGTAGCCGTCCAAGGCTTGCCGGCCACCGCGGGCGTTATTCTCCACGGGCATCTCAACAATTGACATATTCTGTGCCTGCGCTGATTCGGTGATGGCTCGTGCGGTACGGATTGCCGGGCCATTGCCAGCGGCCTGATCTTGTTGCGAAACATTGATGTACATGATGGATCGGTGACCCAATCCGGCCAGATGCTCTATTGCTAGGCGTCCTGCTTCAGCGAAATCATTGTCAACATAAATCACGTCATCGCTGTCATCGGGCCGGCCAATGGAAGCGAAAGGAATTTTGGCGCGACGCAGAACATCAAAGCGCGGATCAGAAATTGAAACCTCCATGAGCAGCACTCCGGCCACTAATTTCTGGGCAACAAGGCTTTCCATGCCCATGACGTCGGTCATCGGGTTGGACCAGAGCAGCATGTGATAGCCCAGGGCACGAGCCCGCTCCATGGCCGCAGTGACATACTCGAACTCAGTGGATGAGTAGCCGTCAACACTGGTTGGAAAATGCAATGCAAGGATGCCGCGACGTGCACCCGCCAGCCCCTGAGCAAAAGCGTTCGGGGTGTAATTCAAGTCCCGCATGGCGGCCAAAACCCTGGTCTTGGTCGCTTCTGAGATGGTGCGCCGTCCACTGATCACGTAGGAAACGGTACTGGGAGATACGCCGGCAAGGCGTGCAACATCATCTCTTGTAGCCATTTGTCCTCCGCTTCAACATGCAGTTACGTAGCTTCTATTGAAACACGTCAGTGAACGGGCGCACTGTCAACAGCTGTGCAAATGCCGGCTACCGGCTGGCTACGAATGCCTGCACGCAGGCTTCGATATCCTCAGCCGAATGCGCAGCAGAAAGCTGGACTCGGATACGCGCGGCACCCTTTGGCACCACAGGGAAGCTGAAGGCGGTCACGAAGACGCCCTGCTCCAGCATCTTGCCTGCAACTTCTGCGGCCTTGACCGCATCGCCGAACATCACTGGAATGATGGCATGCTCGCCTTCGAGCAATTCAAAGCCTTCTTCGTTCATGCGGCGGCGGAAGTGCGCTGCGTTCTCGAAGAGCTTCTCGCGCAGGTCCCCGGAATCAACAACCAGATCCAGCGCCTTCAACGTAGCAGCCACGATCGATGGCGCCAGCGAGTTGGAGAACAGGTACGGGCGGGCCTTCTGGCGCAGCATCGCAACAATTTCCCCGCGGCCGGATACGTAGCCGCCCGAAGCGCCGCCCAAGGCCTTGCCGAAGGTGCCGGTGTAGATGTCCACCCGGTCCGAAACCCCTGCGTGCTCCGGGGTGCCGGCGCCGGTTGCGCCCATGAAGCCCACTGCGTGGGAATCATCCACCATGACCAGTGCGCCATACTTGTCAGCCAGATCGCAGATAGCTTCCAAAGGTGCCAAGAAGCCGTCCATGGAGAACACACCGTCGGTGACGATGATGGTTCGGCGAGCGCCTGCCCCATCATTTGACGCCGCAACTGCTTGCAACTGGGTTTCCAGATCTGCCATGTCCTGGTTGGCATAGCGGAAACGCGCTGCCTTGGACAACCGAATGCCATCAATGATCGAGGCATGGTTCAGCGCATCGGAGATGATCGCGTCTTCCTTGCCGAACAAGGACTCAAAGACGCCACCATTGGCGTCGAAGCAGCTGGAGAACAGGATCGTGTCTTCAGTTCCTAGGAAGGCCGAGAGCTTGGATTCAAGTTCTAAGTGCAGATCCTGGGTGCCGCAGATGAAGCGGACCGAGGCCATGCCGAAGCCACGCTCGTCCATAGCATTTTTTGCCGCGTCGATGATGCGGGCATCATCGGCTAGGCCCAGGTAGTTATTCGCGCAGAAGTTCAGCACTCGGCGAGCTTCACTGCCCAAGGAACCGGCCATAATAGACGCGGACTGCGCCGAATCGATGTGGCGTTCTGCTTTAAAAAGTCCTGCTTCTTTAAGCTGTTCCAGTTCCGTGGACAGCTGGTTTTTCATATCTGTGTACATGTCATATCTCCTAGAAAACTGTCCAGTCCAAAACAACCTTGCCGCCGTGCCCACCGCGTGCGGCGGTGAATCCGTCCTGCCATTCGGTGGCAGGGATGAAGTCGGTAACTACCGAAGCTACGCGTTCGCGCAAAACGTCCGAGGTGGTGAGCATGGCGCTCATGGCGTACCAAGTTTCAAACATTTCGCGCCCATAGATCCCCTTCAAGGTGAGCATGTGGGTGACAACCTTGCCCCAGTTGATGTCGATCGATTCGCTGGGAAGTCCCAGCATGCTGATCTTGCCGCCGTGGTTCATGTTTTCGATCATTTCTGGCAATGCGGTCTTGTGCCCCGACATTTCCATGCCGAAGTCGAAACCTTCGCGCATGCCCAGTTCCTTCTGAGCGTCGGCGACGCGCTGCTTAGAAACGTTGATGGCGAGGTTTACGCCCATGCTGCGGGCCAGTTCCAGGCGTTGCTCGGAGACGTCGGTGATGGCGATGTTGCGCGCTCCGGCATGGCGGGCTACCGCTGCCGCCATCAAACCGATGGGTCCCGCTCCGGTGATCAGGACATCCTCGCCGACCATGGGGAACTGCAGCGCGGTGTGTACCGCATTGCCGAACGGATCAAAAATTGCGCCGAGCAGCGGGGTGATGCGCTCGTCGCGGTGAATGTACACATTGCTTGCCGGAATTACCACGTATTCGGCGAACGCGCCATCGCGCTGCACGCCAACGGAATTGACGTTGATGCACATGTGCGGGCGTCCGGCGCGGCAATTTCTGCAGATACCGCAGACCACGTGGCCCTCGCCGGAAACGCGGTCTCCGACTTTAACGCCGTGTGCGAAGGATCCAACCTCCACGACTTCGCCGTAAAACTCGTGCCCCGGGACCAGCGGTGTGTTGATCATGGCCTGCGCGGCCTCATCATAGGCTTCAATATGCAGGTCGGTGCCGCAGATGCCAGCGGTCATGACGCGGATTTTCACGTCATGGGCTCCGGTCTCTGGCTCAGGCCGGTCAACGAGTTCCAGTCCGGCGTGTGGGCCGGACTTATATAGAGCTTTCATGCTGGTTCCTTTGAGATCGGGCACCGAGGTGCGCACGACAGACTTGGCGTTGCTTCAAGTGTCGCACCCAACACCGCGGGATAAAACCTTAGAAGAACTTCGATTTCCTGATCTAACGATTTAGTATTTACTTCATGGAATTACATCAGTTGCGAATTCTTCGCGAGCTAGCGGACTTAGGTAGCGTCAACGCCGTGGCCAAGGCCCTCTACGTCTCGCCTTCGGCGGTGTCCCAACACCTCGCGCAGTTGCAACGCGGCTTCCCGACTCCGCTGACTCAAAAGGATGGACGCAGGTTGGTGTTAACGGCAGAGGGTAAATTATTGGCATCAGCTGCCGCGTCGGTCGCCTCAACGTTGGCTGAGGTTTCAGCAAAAATCCGCACCCAGGATCAGGACCGCGATGCCCCCGTTCGCATCGCCGGGTTCCACTCTATCGGGCAGACGCTCTTCGCTCCGTTGCTGGCCTACCCGCAAGGCAGCCTACCCCCGCTGCGGTTCTCGGATGAAGACGTATCCCAGCAGGACTTTCCGGCATTGACCTCCGCCTACGATCTGGTCCTCGCCCACCGCATGCCGCATACCGCTCCGTGGCCTGAAAACCAGATCACCGTCATCCCCTTGGCCTTCGAACCACTGGACATCGCGATTCACCGGGAGCACCCGCTGGCAGCCTTCGAGGAATTGACCCCGCAACAGCTGATCGGCGAACGCTGGGTGGTCTCCCGTGCGGGCTACTCCCCCGCCGATGTGCTGGAAACTATTGCCGCTCTGGCCGGCAGCGCACCGGTGGTTGAGCATCGAGTCAACGACTATGCCACCGCCGGTGCCCTAGTGCAGGCCAGTAGCTGCCTAGGAATCCTTCCGCGATATACGGCGCGCAAATCGCTGGACGAGTCGGTGACTTTACGACCCATTAAAGGGCTAAACTCCGGACGACAAATCGACCTGCTGCTGCGCGCCGAACATCTGCACCGTGCACCGGTCAACGAGGTGATCGAGGCTATACGCAGTACCGTGCGACGTCTGATGCTCAGCTAATGCCCGCGCACGGCAAGCACGCTTGAACATGGTGCTGGTCGATGCGCTGACCGTGGAAGCTGGCAGGATCATCGAGCCGATCATCTACTTCATATCGCCGGTAGGCTCGGCGGGCCCTGAGTCCGCCGAGCCTACCGGCGAAAGGTTCTAGATACAGCACCGCCCGCCCTCAAACCAGAGGACGGGCGGTGCTTGCGAATGCTGCAGATCAGCCGTTGAAGCTGTCAGGATCCGGGCCGGTGCGGCCGCCGCGATCCAGCGCGTCAATCGCGGCTAGTTCTTCGGCGGACAGCTCGAAGCCGAACAGATCCAGGTTCTGCACGATGCGCGATTCGGTGACCGACTTCGGGATGATCACCCGGCCCCGCTGCAGGTGCCAGCGCAGAATTACCTGCGCGGCGGTGACCTGGTGCGCTTCGCCGATCGCCAGGATCGATGCGTCGTTCAGCAGCGCCCCCTGGGCCAGCGGGCTCCACGCCTCGGTGGCAATGCCATGCCCGGCATTGGCGGCGCTGACTTCAGCATTCTGCAAGGCAGGATGCAGCTCAACCTGGTTGACCGCAGGAACAACATCCGTGGCATCAATCAGCTTCTGCAGGTGAGTCGGCTGGAAATTAGAGACGCCGATAGCGCGGATCTTCTTCTCGGCATACAGCTTCTCCAGCGCCTTCCAGGTCTCCACATACAGTTCCTTCTCCGGAGCCGGCCAGTGGATCAGGAACAAGTCCAGGTAATCCAGGCCCAGGCGCTGCAGGCTCTCGTCAAATGCTTTTAAGGTCTGCTCGTAGCCCATGTCCGAGATCCAGATCTTGGACGTGATGAACAGTTCCTCACGGTTAATGCCGGACTCGGCCAACGCCTTGCCCACGCCTTCTTCGTTACCGTAGATCGCTGCGGTGTCAATACTGCGGTAGCCGGCCTTCAGTGCGGCGGCCACGGCGGTGGTGGTTTCTTCGTTCGGAACCTGGAAGACACCGAAGCCGATCTGCGGCATCTGCACGCCGTTATTCAGGGTAACGGCGGGAACAACTGTCGTCATTTCTAACTCCTTAAATTGTGTGGTGGATCAGTGAAAATTGGGGGGGGTCAGTTAGCCGGGGTCAGTTCCGCCACGACCGGGGCCTTCTTGGCCAGGTTCATGGCCAACAGCATCAGCAGCAGCGCGGCGACGGTGATCGCGGCGCCAATCCAGATTGGCGAGGTATAGCCCAGTCCCGCGGCGATGCCCATGCCGCCGGCCCAGGCACCCAGGGCGTTGCCGACATTAAAGGCGCCGATGTTTGCGCCGGAGGCCAAGGTGGGTGCTGAGCCTGCGTAGCGCATGATGCGGCTTTGCAGGCCAGGCACGGTACCGAAGCCAAAACCACCCATGAGGAACAACGCCACGATGGTGGCCACCTGACTGGTAGCCAGCGCGCCGAAGGCAATGAGGACCACGAGCAATGCGCCAATGAAGATCAGCAGGGTGCGGTCGATGTTCTTGTCGGCCATGCGTCCACCTAGCCAGTTGCCGGCGAACAGACCGGCACCGAAGAGGACCAGCAGCCACGGCACGGTATGGGAATTAAATCCGGAGACTTCGGTCAGGGTGTAAGCGATATAAGTGAAGGCACCAAACATGCCGCCGTAACCGAGCACCGTCACACCCAGCGACAGCCAGACCTGCCGGGATTTGAAGGCTCCCAGCTCGCTGCGCAGCGAGATTGCCTCAGCCGCCTGCTTAAGTACCGGTACCAGCGCCAGGATGCCGATCAGCGCGATCACGCCGATGCCTGAGATCGCCCAGAAGGTGGAACGCCACCCTGCCTGCTGGCCTAGGAAAGTGCCAAAAGGCACGCCCAGTACGTTGGCTGCGGTGAGTCCGGTGAACATGATGGCAATAGCACCCGCCTTCTTATTGGCGGGAACCAGATCGGCGGCGACCACGGACCCGATGCCGAAGAAGGCGCCATGGCACAGGGCGGCGATGACGCGGCCAAGCATGGCGACCTCGTAGGTCGCGGCGACGGCCGTGAGCGTATTACCGATGATGAACAGCACCAGCAGGCCGGCCAGCACGGGTTTGCGCGGCAATCGCACGGTAGCTGCAGTTAGTCCGAGCGCACCGACCACCACGCTGAGCGCGTAGCCGGAGATCAGCCAGCCGGCGGCTGCCTCGCTGACGGCGAAGTCCGCAGCCACCTCCGGAAGCAGGCCCATGATCACAAATTCGGTGAGCCCGATGCCGAAGGCACCGAGGGCCAACGCAATAAGTCCGAGCGGCATGACGTTACTCCTGATAAGCTGGAAGAAATTAGTTGCAGACGCTTGTTATTGCGTCGATGAATATAATAGTTGCACACGCAAGTAATGAGCGCAACCAACAAATATGGGAGTTGTTATGGGAATCGCAGATGACGCCGTTGAAATCCGCTCACGCGGATGGCGCACTTTGGCGGCATTGCACGGAATAATCGAGGCCGCACTGGAAAAGGATCTCACCGCTCACGCCGGCCTTTCCGTGGTCGAGTTCACACTGCTGGATGCGCTGAACCGGCAAGACGGATGGCATATGCGCATGGCGCAGTTAGCCCGAGCCACCGCATTAAGCCCGAGCGCCACCACCAGGCTGGTCACCCGTCTGGAGGACCGGCACCTGCTCTCGCGCGTGCTGTGCGCCGATGACCGGCGCGGCATTTACACCGAACTGACCGAAGCTGGCCAGGAGCTGTACCTGAGGGCCAAACCGATTCACGATGAAACGCTGGAACGAGTGCTCAACGATGCCGAGAAACTACCCGAGCTGGCCCCGCTGGCCCGGACCCTGCATCAGCTCCCCGTCTCCTAGCCTCCGCATTCGGATTCAAAAAGGAACCACCGATGAACCCAAAATTCTCCGCTCTGCTCTTTGACTGCGACGGGGTCCTGGTGGACTCCGAATCCCTCACTAACGCGGTGCTGCGCCAGATGCTGATCGAGCTTGGATGGAATCTCAGCCAGGAAGAATGCATCCAGATTTTCATCGGCAAGGCATTGAAAGATCAATGGCAGCCAATTCTCGCCCACACCGGATTCCGCATCGACGACGCCTGGATCTCCCGGTTCCGGACACGACGCGACGAGGCGCTGCGCGCGAACCTGCAGCCCATTCCCGGCGCCCTGGAAGCAGTCGCGCAAATTCCCGGGAGCTACGGCAACAAGATCGCCTGCGCCACCGGGGCCGATCGCGGCAAGGTGGAAATGCAGCTCTCGCTCACCGGGCTGGCACCGTTTTTCGGCGACCGGGTGTTCAGCGGCATGGAATACCCGCGCAGTAAACCGGCACCGGATGTCTATCTGGCGGCTGCAGCTGCGCTCGGGGTCGATCCGCGTCAGGCGCTGGTAATCGAAGATACCGCCACCGGAGTCACCGCAGGTGTCGCCGCCGGGGCCACCGTGTACGGATATTGCTCGGGCGGCCCGACCAGCACCAGCCCTCAGGCGCTGACCGCCGCGGGTGCCAGCCACATTTTCACCAGCATGGGCGAACTCCCCGCGCTAGTCTCGTCGAATTAGCGCCCCAGAAAACCCCCGGCAGGGACGATCCGTGGTGCCTCCGGAAACGGCCGTTTTGGCATCAACATCTAAGATCCGGATCAGCCGCTCCGGCACACTCACCTCTTCAGCAGCATATTCAGGGTATCCAAGCCGATTCGTCCCAAGGGGTCGGCGGTGCCCAGCGGCGCGGTGAGCATGGCGTAGCGCAGTGCCCAACCACGCGCCCGCAGCCACATTGCTGTCCCGCGATCTGCAGCGTACCGACGCAACTCTTGATCACGCACCGGCTCGGTAAAGTGCATCCACAGCATTCCCAGATCCGAAGCGGGATCTCCGGCGCAGAGGTCTCCAAAATCCACCAATGCGGACAGTTCAGCCTTGCCACCACCGGTGGTCACAATCGTATTGTGCGGATGCGGATCGCCGTGGAGCCAGCGTGGCGGCCCGCCGTAGGCATCAGCTTCTAATGACTGTTCCCAGATGAATTGCGCACCGCGTCGGTACGTCGTTGGAAGCTGGGAGATCTGCTCTCTGGTGCGTTGATCCACTACTTGCAATTCGCAGCCTCTGAATTCACTGCGTGGCGCATCTTCGGGGGCAGGGCCATGCACCACCGACAAATAGTCGGTAAAAGCCGGCGCATAGGCATCACGTTGCCTTCGCCCCAGCGTCGCCGCGCTGATGCCAGGGACGTAACGGCAGATCGAAAAGGTGAACGGGTAGTCCGCTGACGGCTCCCCGATGAATACCGGAGCCCCCACATCCAAGCCGCTGTCGGACGACAGGCGAGGCAACCATTTCCGCTCCTTGTGCCCGATCTTCTCGGCGAGTGCACGACGAGGCAGTCGCACCAGTAAATCATCACCCAAACGGTAAACCTCGTTGTCCCACCCGGTAGCCAGATAAGTCAGAGTTCTTCCGGACCACTGACTCGCTTGCGCGCAGATCAATTCGCGCACCAACGCCCGATCAATAGACACTTCCGCCGCAGGTTTTGCCGAAACGGCCATTTCTTGGAAGGTCATTGCTCCATGCTAAATCAATCCCGCCAAAGCGATCGCGCGCATTCCGCTCGGTACGAGAATCCGAGACTAGATCTGGGAGATTTTTCATCCACTTTTCGCGGCAAAATCATCCGTGTCATCTGTTCGGTAATAGCGTGCGTGGAAACAACGTGCGGGACAATCGTGCTTTCCGCTACCTTGCGGTTTTCGTTCAGTGCGCTCGAGTTCTAGATGCGGACCTCATGACTAGTACCGCGTTTCTGTCTTCAGTTTGGCTTGGCAGCTCGGCATAGGCCTAGGCAAGTGACTGATTTTCGCGTTGTGTGAATAGGAAATTTAGGATTTGCTGTCCGGCATAGTATTAGCGTCGTGAAGGGAGGCCTATTTCCTTCGTCGATTGGCGGGTTCTCTTTTTCGTTTTTCAGAAACAGTACAAAGCCCCCTAGAACGCGTGCTCGAACACTGGAGCTTAAGGCCACTGGCTGCATAATTCCGAGAAATAACCCCCTTCACCGAACGCTCAAAGGGATGTTAATCATCCAAATTGACGATAGCCGTGGCCGCCAAAGCAACGTACTGTGAAGATGGTAGTTCTAATAGGAACCAGTCAGTTTGAACTTGGATTGGATTACCTGACATGCACAGAAGGGCTTCGTGAGTCGCATGCTTGCTTGGTTTGGCTTGGAAGAAAAGGCTAAAAACGAATCGGAACAACCAGACGATGGCGTGAGCGAAAAAACTAAATGGGGATCCCTGCTCCTCTGCCTCGCTTTGGCATTTGCGGTTTTTGCCGTAACTCATTGGCTACTTAGCGGCGCTTCCGGCTTTGCATCCTATGTGCCCGGAATATGCGCCGCAGGCACCCTGCTCATTGGTTCGCTCATTTCCGAACACTCCCTAGCCCGCGGTGAAGACCATTCCCCGGACCCACGCTCCGGCAAAAACTAAATCCCGTAACGTCAATCGCGTGTCGCGCGCGTTGGCCGCATCCTGAGGTCAAATGGTGATCTGGGCCGGCTCCGGCAACGCGGGTGCCAGCGAGTTGAACTTCGAAGCTCTTCTCCACTATCCCACCGCTCCCGCCCACGCTATAAGATTCACCATTCTAAAAAACGGCACCGTCTGGCGAGCGCCGCCACACGAAACCGCCCGCAGAGGCGGCGATGGCCAGACTGATCCGAGTATTACTTCCGAACTCTGGCAACGCCCGCGAGCGATCACCGGAACATCGTGGCTTATGAAGAAAAACAGCGAACCCCGAATT
>NZ_NRGV01000050.1:164246-195223 GCF_002332385.1 Glutamicibacter sp. BW80
AATTCGGGGTTCGCTGTTTTAGTACCGAAGGATGAGTCTTACAGACCCAACTTCTCGATCACGATTTCGCGCACGCGACCGGCATCGGCCTGACCGCGGGTGGCTTTCATAACCGGTCCCATCAGGGCGCCGATGGCCTGCATCTTGCCGCCCTTGATCTTCTCGACCACGTCCGGCATGGCGGCCATAGCTTCATCCACGGCCTTGCCCAACGCATCATCGTCGTTGACCACAGCTAGGCTGCGCTTCTCAACGATCTCGTTTGGAGTTCCTTCGCCATCAACCACAAATTCCAGCACCTGGCGGGCGATCTTGTCATTGATCTTCTTCGAGGTGATCAGCGAATTCAGCTCAACGATGGTTGCCGGGGTGACCCCCAGATCCGCAATTTCCTTGTCCGCAGCCTTGGCCAGACGGGCGATCTCGCCCATCCACCACTTGCGGGCTACCGCGGCACTGGTACCGGCGGCAATGGTTGCCTCGATCTCGTCGAGCACGCCCGCGTTGACCACGTCACGGAATTCCTTGTCCGCATAACCCCAGTCGGCCTTCAGTCGCTTGCGGCGATCTGCCGGCGGCTCGGGCAGACGCGAACGCAGTTCCTCAACCCATTCGGCAGTGGTGACGATTGGCACCAGGTCCGGCTCCGGGAAGTAACGGTAGTCATCGGCATCCGACTTCGGACGGCCCGAGGTGGTGCTGCGAGTGTCTTCGTGCCAGTGACGGGTTTCCTGAACGATCTTCGCTCCGGAATCGAGCACCGCTGCGTGGCGTTCAATTTCGAAGTGCACCGCGTGCTCCACGGCACGCAACGAGTTTACGTTCTTGGTTTCGGTACGGGTACCGAACTTGTCCGCTCCCTTGAGCATCAGCGAAACGTTGGCGTCGCAACGCACGTTGCCGCGCTCCATTTTCGCATCCGATACCCCGAGGTTCTTCACGATTTCACGCACCGCGGCCACGTAGGCCTTGGCCAGCTCCGGCGCCCGCTTGCCGGCGCCCTCGATGGTCTTGGTGACGATTTCAACCAGCGGCACCCCGGCACGGTTGTAGTCCACCAGCGAGTAGTCCGCGCCCTGGATGCGTCCGGAGGCACCGCCCATGTGGGTCAGCTTTCCGGCGTCTTCCTCCATGTGGGCGCGTTCGATCTCCACGCGGAAGATCTCCCCGTCCTCCAGTTCGACATCCAGCCAGCCGTCAAAGGCGATCGGATCATCGTACTGCGAGGTCTGGAAGTTCTTCGGGGTGTCCGGGTAGAAGTAGTTCTTCCGCGCGAATCCGCAACGCTCGGCGATCTGGCAGTTCAGCGCCAGGCCGATCAGGATGGAGTACTCCACGGCGGTCTTGTTGACCACCGGCAGTACGCCAGGCAGACCCAGGTCAACCGGGGTGACGTTGGTGTTCGGGTCGTCGCCGAAGGCATTCGGGGCGTCCGAGAACATCTTGGTCTTGGTGTTCAGCTCTACGTGGACCTCGAAGCCGAGCACCGGATCATATTTCTCCAGTGCCACATCAAAGTCGACGAGTTCATCGGTGTAGTTAGACATGTGCTCCCCTTAGGCCTTTGGCGCGATCGACGCGGAATCAATGGCAGGTGCCTGCGAGATCAGGGTGTGCCCCCAGCTCTTTTCCAGCAGTGCTTCCAGTGCCGCACCTGCACGATAGACGCGAGCGTCCTCGAAGGCAGGAGCCAGGAACTGGATGCCCACCGGCAGGTCCTCGGACAGCCCGCCGGGCACGGTGATGCCCGGGATGCCGGCGAGGTTTGCCGGGATGGTGGCCACGTCGTTGAGGTACATGGCCAGCGGGTCGTTGTCGTTGGCGCCCAGCTCGAAGGCGACGGTCGGAGCGGTTGGCGAAACCAGCACGTCGGCCTGCGCGAACGCGGCGTCGAAGTCGCGCTGGATCAGCGTGCGGACCTTCTGCGCCGAACCGTAGTAGGCGTCGTAGTAGCCGGCGCTCAACGCGTAGGTGCCCAGGATGATGCGGCGCTTGACTTCGTCGCCGAAACCGGCGGCACGGGTGGCTCCCATCACGCGTTCGATGGTCAGCGCGCCGTCTTCCGGAAGCACCCGGTTGCCGTAGCGGACCCCGTCGAACTTCGCCAGGTTGGAAGAGACTTCCGAAGGCATGATCAGGTAGTAGGCACCCAGTGCGTACTTCAGGTTAGGGCAGGAAACCTCGACGATTTCCGCGCCCGCGCCCTTGAGCAGTTCGAGGGACTCCTCGAAGCGTGCCTGCACGCCGGCTTGGTAGCCCTCGCCCTGCAGCTCGGTGATCACACCGATGCGCAGGCCCTTGAGATCCCCGGTGGCGCCGGATTCTGCGGCGGCTACCAGGCCCTCGAGGGTTTTTGGCAGCGAGGTGGAATCCTTCGGATCGTGCCCGCCGATCAGTTCCTGCAGGTGTGCCGAGTCGAGCACGGTACGGGAGACCGGGCCGATCTGGTCCAGCGAGGAGGCCATGGCGATCGCGCCGTAGCGCGAGACCCCGCCGTAGGTCGGCTTCACGCCCACGGTGCCGGTGACGGCGCCGGGCTGGCGGATCGAACCACCGGTGTCGGTGCCCAGAGCCAGCGGCGCCTCGAAGGAGGCTACGGCCGCGGCCGAGCCGCCGCCGGAACCGCCGGGAATACGATCCAGGTTCCACGGGTTGCGCGTCACCCCGTAGGCGGAGTGCTCGGTGGAGGAGCCCATGGCGAACTCGTCCAGGTTGGTCTTGCCCAGCATCGGAAGCTTCGCGGCGCGGATCTTCTCGATGACGGTGGCGTCATAGGGGCTCATCCAGCCTTCGAGCATCTTCGATGCCGCGGTGGTCGGCTGGCCCTTGGTGACGATCAGGTCCTTGATGGCGATAGGCACGCCGGCCAGTGGGTGCAGCGCTTCGGCTTCGGCGCCGCCGGCGGCGCGGATCGCGTCCACCTCGGCGGCGACGGCGAGCGCTTCCTCGGCGTTCACATGCAGGAAGGCGTTCAGTGCACCATCAACTTCGGCGATGCGATCCAGGTGAGCCTGGACGGCGACTACGGAAGTTACAACGCCTGCGCGCAGCTTTGCTGCCAGCTCGGTGGCGGAAAGACGAATCAGATCTGACACTAGGTTATTCACCATCCAGAATTGCCGGGACCTTGAAGCGGTTCGAGTCCGAGTCAGGTGCGTTGAGCAGAACTTCATCGATGCTCAGCGTCTGTCCCACCACGTCTTCACGCAATACGTTGGTCAACGGGATTGGGTGGCTGGTGGCTGGGATATCGGAGGAGGCGACTTCGCTGACGGATGCGATGGCATCGACGATCACGCCGAGCTCACCGGTCATCTTGTCCAGCTCTGCGCCGCTCATCTCGATGTGGGCCAATCGTGACAAGTGCACGAGGTCCTCACGGCTGATGGCAGACATATATCTCCCTAAAGTGGGCGGATGGGTTTCACAGACAAGTCTATCCCTTGCCCGCCGGCAACTAGGTCGCAAAAGTCCTTCGGACGTTATGCTGTGCGCAATACCAAACCGCTCAGCTCCTGGCCGAGCGCATTCTCCCAGAAGCCGATGACTCCGGCGGCGTTGGCTTTGCCGGCAACCGGCTTGCGGATAAT
The DNA here is from genome assembly GCF_002332385.1 of Glutamicibacter sp. BW80. Taxonomy (NCBI): domain Bacteria; kingdom Bacillati; phylum Actinomycetota; class Actinomycetes; order Micrococcales; family Micrococcaceae; genus Glutamicibacter; species Glutamicibacter sp. BW80. Next base: position 167,837 of record NZ_NRGV01000050.1, read on the forward strand.
GACGGCGCGCTTCCCGCTGGTCTCGCCGGTGAGCGTGATCCGTGCATCGTCGGTAAATGATTCGGTGTGGTGCTGCGGGATGGATTTGCCCGCGAGCAGTCCGCGCGCCTGGTCGTTGAAGACCGGGTCCCCGGCCGCGTCATAGACATAGCGCGGCCCCAGGATGGCGTGCTCGCTGATGCCTATCAGGTACGGCTCGCCGCCTTCGAGGGGTGCTTCTCGATAGCTCAAGGGCACATGGTAAATCACCTCGGAGGTGTCGGCATGATCCGCATAAATGCGCAGCTCCACCCCGACCTTCCCCTGGGGGTCTTCGAGCCGGAATCCGCCGATATGTTCAAGTTTCGGGACGCCCTGACCAGAATAGAAGTCCTGCTTGATCAGCCAAGCGGACACCAACTCATTTTTGGTTGGCGACATTGAGGTGTTGTAGACGATGCCCATGGGCTCAGTCTGCCAAGTCAGCGACGTGCGCACAAGAGCTTGACCCTCGTGTTGCCCGCGGCTCTCAAGGCGCATGTTAATTTTCCTGCAGAGCCCGTGCCGCCAGAGGATATCGATAGCATGGGATCCATGACAACCGATGCTCAGTGGAACCAGGCCAGCCAAGCCCAAAGCTATGGCGAAGCCCTGTTACAGGATGAACGGGTGTGCCTGCGCGAGGTGGAGCCAGAAGACTTGGCCCAGCTGGCGGCGTGGTGGAATGACCCGCAGTGGGCGGTGCTCCAACAGAGGATCGCCAAGCCCAGGCCATCGCAGCGGGTAATGGATATGTTGGCCGTGTGGAGCGAGAACAAGCCGAACAGCGGGGACGCCGGATTCAGCATCTTCGAAAAGCCGCAGGGCAACCTCATTGGGCATGCCACGCTCGCCGGTGGCGCGCTGCCGCACCGCGCAGCGGAATTTGCCATCATGCTTGGCGGGGAGCACGTGGACCGTGGCTACGGCACCCGTGCGGTCCGGCTGATGACCGGTTACGGCTTCAACGAGATGGGGCTGAACCGCATTGGCTTAAAGGTCGCGGCGTTCAACACCCGTGCGCTGCGGGCCTATGAAAAAGCCGGCTTCAGCCTCGAAGGCCGCGAACGAGAGGTGTATTTCCACCAAGGCAAGTTTCATGACCAGCTCATCATGGGTCTCCTTGCCCGCGATTACTTCGCCACCGCGCGACCCTGAACCCCGGGCGGGCTTACTTGCCGGCGCCGGTGAGGAAATCGGCGACCAGCGGGCCTGCAGTCTGCGCTCCCCCGTCGCCGTCTTCGACGAAGGCCGCCACCGCGAGGTCGCCCTGGGCGGCGATCACCCAGGCGTGCGCGTTGCGTTCCGCATCGTATTCCGCGGTGCCGCTCTTGCCAATGATCTTTGCTCCCGGCACCGACTTCAGGTCGCTCAGCGTGCCATGGTCCACTACCCCAGCCATCATTTCCTGCAGCTGTCCGGCTTCGGATTCGGTCAATTCGGTCTTCGCCTGCGCAGGTTCCTTCGGCTCGGGGTCCAGCACCAGCCGTGGTTGCACGGTGCTGCCCTGGGCGATTGATGCCATGACTGTGGCCATGCCCAGCGGGGAAGCTTCGACCACACCCTGTCCGATCATGTTGGCAGCCAGTTCGGTTCCTTCCGAGGCATCCGGAACGGAGCCGATAAATGCTTCGGCTCCGGTGCCATCCTCGGCGACAAGCCCCAGCGAGCTGGCGGCCGAGGCTACGGATTCAGCACCTAGTTCGCTGCCTGCATTGACGAAGACCGTATTGCAGGATTCGGCAATGGCCTCAGCGAGCGGAATCGTGCCCACGGCACCCGCGGGGTAGCCGTCATAGTTCTTGAAGCTCTTGCCATCCACCTCTGTGCTCGCCGGGCATTGCACCTGGCTCTGCGGGGTTTGGCCCTCGCGGAGCATCGCCAAGGCGCTGATGACTTTGAAGACTGATCCCGGAGCGTACCGGCCCTTCAGCGCGGTATTCAGCCCATTGGACTCCGGCCCGGAAGCTGCCGCCAGCACCTGGCCATCGGACGGCCGGATTGCCACGATGGATGAGGCGGAATCGGATTCGGAAACCAAGGACTCTGCGACGGTCTGCAGCTTTTCATTCAAGGAAAGCTGGAGGTCTTCACCAGCTACCGGTTCGGTGCCCATCAGTTCGGCAACCGGTTCGTGCTCTGCGTTATACCGCGAAACCGCTACCCCGGCGGTGCCCGCCAATGTCTCGTTATAGGTGGCTTGCAGTCCGGAGAGACCAACTTGGTCACCTGCCTGGATCTTCCCTTCGGACTTCTCAATAATTTCGGCGGTCGCCTGGCCGACGCTTCCAAGGATCGGGCGGGCGAAGGCTCGGGTGGGCGCCAAGGGCATCTCATCGGCTTGCCCGAGGGCTCCGGGAATCTCTGCAATCTGTTCGTCGGTCACTTCGCGGTCCGCATCATCGCGCAATACGATCGCCTGGACCCAGGCCTTGGCACCGGTTTTTTCCACCCGGTTCGCGAAGGAATCTTCGTCAATACCCACGAGCTTTGCCAGTTTGCGGGAGGAGGCTTCCCACTCGTCTGATTCTGCGCGGGTCTTATCGATCCCCACGCGCACCACCGGACGGTTCTTCACCAGCGCGTTGCCGTTGCCGCCAAGGATCTGCCCGCGTGCGGCTTCGCTGAATCGCGCATCGAGGTACTCGCCGGCTTCCAGATCAGGTGCGAGAATTTTCGGATCAAAGCGCAGCTTCCACTGCTCGGCCTCATCATCAAATTCCATGACTGCTTGGGTGTCATAGGTCAGATCGGTATCGCTGGAGTCAATGTCCCAGGTGGTTTGCAGCGTCGCGGTAGCGGTCTGCACCCCATCTTGGGACTCTTCGTCTTCGGCGGCACCGAGCACCGTGTGGCTGCGTTTGATGTCCCCCATCGGGCCATACGCGGTTTCCAGGCTCTTCGCCGCCGCGCTGGGGTCGCTTCCGGCCAGCGGCACCGCAGAGAAGTCGCCGGAGCCAAGCGCGGCGGCAAGCGCCTCGGCCGCAGGCTTCGGATCGGGTATTGCCGCGCTGCATGCGGTAAGCGAGCCCGCAACGAGGGCTGCAACGGACAGGGCGACTGCACTTCGGGGGAAACGACGCATGGCGCCAGTCTATGCAAATGCGAGAGCGCCAAGCCAGAATGGCTCGCCACAAGTCCGCATTAGGCACATTCTTTAGCTTTCCAGGACCAGCGCGTACACCACGAGGCGAATGTCGGTATCCGGAACCACCCAGTCTCGTTCCGGGCGGTGGGTGAAACCTAGAGATTCATACAGCCGACGAGCCGCACTCCAGTGGCCGCCGGTGGTCAGCGACACCGCGTGCACCTCCGGTAGTTGGCGGGCAAGCTCGATCGCTGCCAGCACCATTGCTCGTCCTGCGCCGGCGCGTTGCACGGTTGGATCCACGCTGAGCATACGGATTTCGAGTTCACCTTCGAGGGCGACGTCAGCGTATTCATTGCCCGCTTGGATCAGGGTCATCGAAGCAATGATCTGGCCGTCTTTGCGTGCCACGAAAATATCGCAGTGGGCACCGCGCTGAGCGACCTGGCGAACAAAGTGCAGGTACTCATGCTGCGGATCGTCAAAATGCCCGGCCTGCAGGTACGCCTCAACGGTGAGGTCGCCGATACGCTCGTAATCGGCTGCGGACGCCAATTCGATGAGCAACTGGCCCTTGGCTGCTTTGCAATCATCAACTTCAGACATGGTGCTTCTAGTTTGCCATCGATTTCCGGCTCGCGGCGCAGCGGCGGGGCAAAAGACGAATCGTGAAAAATCCTCCCTGCAGCGTCGCGCCGTACCGGCCGCTTCCGAGCGTAGATGACGAACCATAAGCCGGGTGAAGCCGGCATGGGAATCAAGCAGATTTCCAAAGCAACAATGAATATTTCAGGTGCCATCTGTGGCCGGAACCCAGTAAACTGACTAGCATTGCCGCAGTTCGAGCAGCAATCCTCGCTTGTCACACCGTTGTGAACGCCCAGCCCGAGGACTCGGCCGTGCAATCCTTTCAGCACCAAATCAATTGTTTTCAGGATGATTTTGCGGCCCCGGCCGGGATATTGGACGCTGCTCAAGGACTCGGCCACACACCCGTTGATATTTATGTTGCAAAGGGCAGCGCGCTGGTTCACGTCCAACGATTAGGGCTACGGTTCACGGCCTGCCCAACTAAGAGTATTTTCCACTAACAGATCGGAGAGTGAACGACTTGCGCGTTCTCATTGGTTCTTCCGCGGAGCATGTTGCCCGTATCGCCGCAGATAATGTCCTCGCTGGACTGGCTCACCACGGAAAAGGGAAAGACCCCGTGCTCGGTGTTGCCACCGGCTCTTCGCCGCTTGGCTTGTATCGCGAGCTCAGTGCGGCGGTAGCCGAAGGACGCGCAGATTTTTCCAAGGCCCGGGGCTTCGCGCTGGACGAATACATCGGCATCCCGAACACGCATGAGCTGTCCTATCGCCAGACACTCATCGCCGAGGTTTGCAATACCTTTGGAATGCCGGTCAGCGGGCTGCACACGCCCCAGGGTATGGCCGATTCCTTAGAGGAAATCGAAGCCAATGCACGAGCCTATGACCAGTCGATCAAGGATTCCGGCGGCATCCAGGTTCAGATCCTGGGAATCGGCAGCAACGGCCATATCGGCTTCAACGAACCGGGCAGCGCCTTGCGCAGCCGTACCCGGATCAAGCGATTGGCTGCACAGACTCGAATCGACAATGCACGGTTCTTCGACGGAATCGAGCATGTCCCAACCCACTGCGTCACCCAGGGTCTTGGCACGGTGCTGGAGGCCGGCCGGCTGGTGCTGCTGGCTACCGGTGAGTCGAAAGCAGAGGCGATCGCGTTGGCGGTGGAAGGTCCGTTGTCGGCTTCGTGCCCCGGGTCCGTACTGCAGCTGCATCAGGATGCAGTGGTGGTCCTCGACGAGGCAGCGGCGGCGGGCTTGAAGAAGCGTGCCTACTATGATGATGCTGCCGAAGGAATCAGCTTGGAGAATCTCCGAGTGCACTAAGCCGGTTCAACACGGCTCCACGAAAATCTAACCGAAATGTTGGGGCATATGGCTGTCTACTTCGAATGCGTCACTCGCACTCCAATGGATCGAATCGAACTTTTTGACCGCGCACGGAGCATCGATATGCACCGCGGTTCGATGGCCAACACCCAAGAAGAAGCAATAGCCGGTGTGACGAGTGGGCTCATCTCGCTCGGTGAGCAGGTTACCTGGAGGGCTCGTCATTTCGGGTTGCCGTTTCGCCTCACGACGAAAATCACCGAAATGAAATCCGCAGAAATATTCGTCGATGAACAGCTCCGCGGACCGTTTAAGTCTTTCCATCACGTCCACGAGTTCTATGAACTCGACGGAGAGACACTGATGGTTGACCGGATTCGTTTCGCCGCACCCTTCGGTCCCTTGGGATGGTTGGCCGAAAGGTTGGTCCTGGGTTGGTACATGCCCCGGCTCATCCGGCAGCGCAATGATTATCTACTGCACGGATAGTTCTGCAAGTGATGCCGCTCTTCAACAGTTGATTAATGCGCAGCCGCCATTGCAGGTTTCAGCGATGGATCGCAGTGCCGAATCTGGATGGACTTATCCACTAGTACGTTGGGAATCGAGTCATAGCCGGTCCGAGCAGATTTTCCCTCCTCGGCTCGCTAGGCTTGAGGGGTCGCAGAGACTAACCAACTGCAGCCGTTTCGCCTGACACACTGATCAAGGATCTTCCCCATCACCACACAAACTCAACCCTCAGCGACCAGACAATCGCTGGCGGGAAAAATTGCGCTCGGGGTTTCCCATGTCCTCTCGCCTGCCCTGCTAGTCGGCTTGCTGTTGATCGGTACGCCCTTGCGGTACAACGGGATCTCTTGGGTTGAGGCGGTAGCCGCCACGACGTTCACCATAATTATTCCTTGGCTATTTTTGTTGCTAGCGAAGTTCCGCGGCAGCGTGAGCGATCTGCACGTCACCCAACGCAGTCAACGCCATAAGATCTTTGCTCTGACCGCAGCGTCGATCCTCTGTGGGCTGGCCTTGCTCGGCTGGCTAGGGGCAAGCGCCACAATGTTCATCGAGGTGCTGTCCATCATGGCGGGGCTGCTCACGGTTGCTTTGATCAACCTCTGGTGGAAAGTCTCGGTGCATTTAGCCGTGGGCTGCTACGTGGTACTTCACATCTCCGCAGGGGATGCCTTCCTTGCCCCGGCAATAATGTTCATTGCCTTGCTATCGTGGTCGCGCATCCGAAGCAGCCAGCACACCGCCTCACAGGTGTGCGGCGGAGTCATGGTCGGCGTATTGATCAACTATGTCAGTAGCCAGCTAGCTCTGCTCGGATAATCGTCAGCAAAGCACTTCCGGCTCGGTCCGCCGCCCATTATGTGAGCGGCAGACCGAGCCAGTTTGAGCTTGTTGGATCGAGAGCAATACGCCGCGAGGCGGTGCGCTAGGGATTGACCAGCTTCTCGGTATCTACAAGTCCGGCGTACTGCCATCCCGGATATCCCACGGGGCGACCCACCGGGGTCCCCGTTTCTTCGGCAATCAAAGCACCGGCCGCCCAATCGTATTCCTGGGTGCCAAATTCTGCGTACGCGTCTAGGGAGCCCTCGGCGACCAAACACAGATCCAGTGCCGCCGAACCGATTCGACGGATATTCACAAAATCAGGCAGCAATTCCTGCAAGACCCCGAGTTGGAAGCCGCGGCGTTCTGCGTCATAGCCGAAACCGGTGCCCAACAACTTGGCGTCGGACTCGACCGGTCCGGCGAGCTTGGTGATCTTCTTGGTGCGCAAATCATGCTTCCAAGCTCCCAGTCCACGGCCGGCGAAGTATTCGACTTGCAAGGCCGGAGCGACAATAGCCGCCGCCAACCACAAATCGGTTCCATCCTCTTGCTTCTGGCACACACCCACCGATGAGCAGTAGTAGGCGATGTTGCGAACAAAGTTCGTGGTGCCGTCGAGCGGGTCGATGCTCCAGCGGAAGCCGCTGGGATTGCTCGGCTTCTGGCTCGGATATTCCTCGCCGGTCAGTTCGTCGTTGGGGCGCGTGGTGGTGATCGTGGCGCGAATGGCTTCTTCGGCGGCCCGGTCAAAGTCGGTGACCCAGTCCCCCGCCGCAGATTTCTCATCAACGTTGAACTTTTCCACATCACGCTTGGAGAGCACCTCGGCGCCGGCCGCCGCTGCGCGGCGTGCTACGAGCACCAGCGGGTCGTGTGCGGCCTTGTTGTTTTCCACTTAGACTCCTTGATTTGCTGTCAATGCAACTTCGCGTGCCGCGTCGGGGCCCTGCTCGAGCAGAACGACAAAGCCTGATTCGTCCAATACCGGCACCCCGAGCGACTGCGCCTTATCCAGCTTTGACCCGGCGGCTTCCCCGGCTACGAGGAAATCGGTCTTTTTCGACACGCTTCCGGTGGCCTTGCCGCCGCGGATGATAATGCCTTCCTTAGCGGTGTCCCGGGAGAAATTCTCCAGAGTACCGGTGACCACAATGGCCAGTCCTTCAAGGTGCTTGATGACGTTTTCATCTTGTTCGTCGTGCATCTTCACCCCGGCGGCCTGCCAACTGGCGACGATGTCACGGTGCCAGTCAACCTTGAACCAGTCCACCAGCGCTTCGGCGATAATCGAACCCACCGAATCGATCTGGCTCAGTTCCTCCACCGCGTTAGCTGATTCGAGGGCCTCTAGCACCGCGTCCATGGATCCGTAGCGGGTAGCGATCGCACGCGAAGCGTTGGGACCCACATGACGGATCGACAAAGCGACCAGCACGCGCCAGAGCGGGTTGCTCTTGGCTTTTTCCAGTTCGTCAAAGAGCTTCTCGGTGCCTTTGGTGGCAACCGAGGGCTTTTTGGCGGTGGGCTTGGTGAAGAAGTACGGCACCAGTTCAAATTCCCCGGTGCCCTCTCCCTTGGCGCGCTTCTCCCGCCACACCTTGACCTCGGCAAGCTGTTCCAGCTTGTCCTTCAGGTCAAAAAGCTCGGCTTCATTGCGCAGCGGGCCGGGGCCCGCCGGGAGGATGACACCACCCTGGGTGGCTGGGTCTTCTCCGGGGCCGCTGGTCAAGGCCGCGGCTGCCTCGTAGCCCAGAGCCTCGATGTCCAGGGCGCTGCGCCCGCCTAGATAGGCCACGCGTTCGGTGAGCTGAGCCGGGCAAGATTCGGCGTTGAGGCAACGGATATCGACGTCGCCCTCCTTGGCCGGAGCCAGCCGCTGGCCACAGGATGGGCATTCGGCGGGCATCACGAAGTCCCGCAGGCCCTCATTGCCTTCACGCAAGGCGAGGACCGGGCCGACGATCTCCGGGATCACGTCTCCGGCTTTGCGCAAGATGACCGTGTCACCGATCTGCACATTTTTTGCCTTGACCACTTCCTGGTTGTGCAAGGTTGCGCGGGCAACCGTGGATCCGGCCACGAGCACCGGTTCCATGACCCCGAAGGGGGTCACTCGTCCGGTGCGTCCGACCTGCACCTGAATGTCGAGCAGTTTGGTGTGGACCTCTTCGGGCGGGTATTTATAGGCCACAGCCCAGCGTGGGACGCGGGAGGTATAACCGAGCTGTTCCTGAGTAGCCAGGTCATCGACCTTGATGACAATACCGTCAATATCATGGATCAGTTCATGGCGCTTTTCGCCATTCTCGGCAATATAGTCCGTAACCTCGGCACGCGAGCTGACGACGCGGCCATAGGGCGAGACCGGAAGGCCCCAATCGCGCATCAGTTCATAGGCCTCGGACTGGTGGGTCATTGCGAAGTCCCGGCTGCGTCCGAGCCCATGCACGAACATCCGCAACGGGCGCTTGGCGGTCTGCTGCGGGTCTTTTTGCCGAAGCGAGCCCGCGGCGGCATTGCGTGGGTTCGCCAACGGTGCTTTGCCTTCGGCGATCAGCATCTCGTTGTAGGCGTTGAAGTCCTTGGTGGCAATGTAAACCTCACCGCGCACCTCGAATTCTTGCGGGTAGCCGGACCCGGTGAGTTCTTGCGGGATATCGGAGATGGTCAGCGCGTTGTGCGTGACGTCTTCACCGGTGGTTCCATCTCCGCGGGTCACCGCGCGCACCAGTTTCCCGTCCCGATAGGTCAGGTTCAGCGCCAATCCATCGATTTTGACTTCGCACAGCCAGCTAACCGGAAATTCGGGACGTAGCTTCGTGGCATTCGCTTGGGCTCGTTCGAGCCAGACATCGAGCTCTTCAAGCGTGAAAACATCTTCCAGTGAGTACATGCGGCTTGCGTGCTTGACCGGCGCAAAGGCGCTGCTGACTTCGCCGCCCACCTCGAGTGTGGGTGAATCCTGCCCCATGAGTATTGGGTATTGGCTCTCCACCAGCTGGAGTTCGTGGAATAGCGCGTCGTAGTCCGCGTCGGGAACCAGCGGAGCGTCCTGCTGGTAGTAAGCCTCGCGATGTGCGCGGATCTGTTCCACCAGCGTCTCATAGCGTTCTCGAACGCTATCCGGTGGGGTCCTCATTGAGTCTGCTGGTGTTACTGGATTTTCACTCACGTATCCAATTGTGCCCCACCGGTCCTACGCTTTGGCCTCTAGCGCGCCCGGTATTCAGGAACCGGTGTCAGGCAACACATCGATGACTACCACCGCGATGTTGTCACGGCCTCCGGCTTCCAATGCCGCTTGGGTCAGAACCTGGGTAGCCTCTTGGCGGTCGGGGTGGTTGATCAGGAGTTCTTGGATGTTCATCTCCGTCAGCTCCCCGCTCAGCCCATCGCTGCACAGCAGGTAGCGGTCGCCGATGCGTGGCTGGAGCACCGTGAGATCGGGCTGGCTATCGGCACCGGCCCCCAGCGCCCGGGTGATGAGGTTCCGGTGCGGATGGCTGCGTGCCTCGGCTTCGGTGATCTGCCCGGCATCAACCATTTCCTGTACGGCCGAATGATCCCGGGTGAGCTGTCGCAATTCCTGCCCACGCAGGCGATACCCTCGCGAGTCCCCGACATTCACCAATAGCAGGCTCGTGTATTCGCCAGTGCTCTGGGTTTCCGCGCTGACCTTCTCGGTCCGGGCGCGGTGTTCGGCCAGCATCTCGGGGGTGATCTTGCTGAGCACGTCGGTGTTCTGGCTCATTTTGAAGCTGCCGGTCCATGGGGGAACCACCATTGGCTGGCTGATCTGGTCTTGCCCCGGGCCGGAGCTGCGCACCAGCGCCAAGGCGCAGAGGGTCGTGCCGCCGCGGGACTCCAGGGCATCTCGAATGCGGTCATCGATCAGTTGGATCTGGCGTTGGATCTGTTCCACGGTGGGAAGACGCGGCACGACGGTCTTGAAGCTGAAGGTATTGAGCTCTTCGAGGGTCTCCACCGCCAGCTGGCTTGCGACCTCGCCGGCCTCGTGTCCGCCCATGCCGTCGGCTACCGCCTGGATCACGTCGGTGATCAGGATACGGTCCTGATTGTCCTGGCGTTTCAGGCCCACGTGGGTCTGCCCGCTCACCGCGAGGCGGAAGCTTTCTGCGTGCTGTTCGGTTTCCATTTAGTCCAGCACCAGCCTGCCACCCTCGCCAGCGGAGAGTTCATAGGGTTGAATATCGCCAAAACCACGCACCGAGGTAACTTCTTGCGCGGTCAGGATGAATCGGGCATCTTGTTTCAGGGTATTGGCGGTCACCGCATCGGTCAGCACCATGCCAGGCTCGGCAAGGGAAGTCAGCCGAGCGGCGAGGTTCACCGTTGGACCGTAGATATCTCCCAGGCGGGAAAGCAATCGTCCCCACACCACGGCCACGCGAGTGCGTGGCAAGAGCTCATCCGCTTCGAACTCGCGCGACAGGGCCAAGGAGATCTGGGCACCGGCCTGCGGGGTTTCGGCAACGTATAGGACTTCGTCGCCAATGGTTTTAACCAAGCGACCGCCGCCGACCGAAATGATTTCGGCGCTCTTGGACTCGAAGCGCTGCACCATTTGCGCCAAGGTGCGCTCATTCATCCGGCGAGAGAGCGAGGTGTAGGAAACCAAATCGGCAAAACCTACCGCGCGGGCAAGCGGCAACGGGGTGCCATCGCTGTCGCTGGAGTCCTGGTTGTAGGCTGCCACCCCGGCCTCGGCGCGCAGGGCCAGCCGGTGGATGCCGGCATTGAGCTGTCGGCGCCATGAATAAACCAGCAGTTCTTCCAGCGGGCCGATGAGTTCGGGCAGGCTCTCGAGCAGTTGACGGCGAGCTTGCCGGTCGCTCATATTCTGGTTGGCGACCATATCCTCGACGATCGCCTCGACCTGCCAGACGACCATCCGGTCGGTCATCTGGCCGACCGAGCGCATCAGCGAGATCGCGGTTTCGTCGGTGAGCTTGCCTTCGCGGACCAGGTCGACCATGGTCTTCAGCGCTTCGGTGTCTCGGCCGCTGAAGAAGACCTCATCGTCGCCGAGTTCGGGGAAGCCCATGGCGCGCCAAAGTTTGCGCGCCGAAAGCAGCGAGACCCCCGCGTCGGCGGCGACTTCTCGTCGCTTGAATTCGCGTTGTCCACCGATGAGCCGTTTTTCCAATTCGGCCATGTGGTTCTTGACCGCGTCCGAAGCATGGTCCGGGACCTGCAGGGGACTCTCCATTGCCTGCGCAAGTTCCGCAATCGGGTCCAGCTCCGCCGGGATCTCATGGTTTGCCGTATGTCCCCGAGCCTCGCGTACGGCTTCGGAGGCCGCCAATGGGGTATCTGGGCGTGATGGATTGGAGTTGTCGGTGCTCATTGTCCAATGCCCTCACTGTTCGATGCATCTACCTGGGAGTTCGATGACTGCTGATTATGCAAGTTGCTCATCATTTCGATGGCCAACGTGCGGAAATAAGATACTGCGGGCACATGCATAATACGCACATGTCCATGGCTTAAGACAACGTCCAAGGCCCCGGGTTTCGTGATCGCAGCTTGTTGTTTGGTATGCGCAATTACGTCACGCACGGAATAAAGTCCAACAGATTCAAGGTCCGCACGCCCAAAAGAGGTCCGGAACAAGATTCTCTCGGTGGTTAAGATGATGCAGCTGCGAAGCCAACGCACCCACGGCGTCACGCACCAAATCAGCACCAGAATGAACCAGAGCACCAGGCTGAGAACCATCCATAGATCGGATTCGCTCGCAAGCCAGTCCGAGAGGTCATTGCGTGAAAGGTAGCCCAGCAGGAACGCGCACCCGGCGGTGAGGAATAAAAAGACGGCAAAAGGTTGGCGTAGCACTCGGGAATGTTCTCGGGTCTTGACGACCACGCGCTCCCTGTCATGTAACGGCACCTTCATCGTCTAGTTCCTCGCCCCTCCTACCGTAGGTTCTTCTGTACAGTCTTCTCCTCTAATACTAGTCCGCGTATTCTGTGCTTCGCCTGTTACGCGTATTTGCCGTCGGCGCGCCGCACGTGGTGCACGTCGCCTGCCAAGATTCGCTGGCTTTGCCCCGAAGCATTTTCCACCACTAGCGCTCCATCCGCGGCCAGCTGCACCGCACGTCCGAGCAGCTGCGAGCCATCAGGGAATTCGACCCGGACATCCTGCTCCAGGGTGGCTAGGCGAGCCGCGACGAGGTCGCGCAAGGACCGGCCGGAATATTCTCCGAGCGACGCTGTGCTCTGCCCTCCCACCGCGCGAAAAGCGGCATCCAGTGCGGTGAAGCGGCGCAGATACTCGGCGAGCAGCTCGCCGCGGTCTACCCGGGTGCCGCTGGCTAGACGCAGCGAGGTTGCCGTGGCGACGGGAAGCTCCGAGGCTTCTTGGTCGACATTGATCCCGGTTCCAACGACTACCGCGAATCCTTGCGGCGTCTGCACTAGCTGGGCCAGAATTCCACAGATTTTCCGGTCTCCGGCAAGCAGATCATTGGGCCATTTGATGCGCGCCTGCACCGGCGCCAGTTCCTCTACGGCCTGCGACCAGGCCAGTGCCGCCAGCATGGTGTACCAGGATAAGGACTCTGGCTCCATCGCGCTGCCCGGTGAGGCAAGTACGCTGAGCGTGATAGCCGACCCGGCCGGCGTCACCCATTCGCGGCCCAACCGCCCTTTGCCCTGCTGCTGATGCTCACTGAATAGGACGCTCAGGTGCCCGGCGGCGCCGGAGCTTGCCAGCTGGGCAAGCTCGGTGTTGGTGGAACCCGAGGTAGCGAGGACCTTGATAAATCCCAGCCGCAGTTGCGCGGCCAATTCATGAAGCGGCACCGGGTCCAGTGCCGCGCGTGCCGGGGATGATTCAGGATTCATCCTTCAACTCTATGACACGCGCGGCGTCGAACTTCGGTTCTAAAGGAAAATGTCCTCGATGAGTTGGGCCTGGGGATTCACCGAGTACTTTTCCAGGTCGGTTACCCCGGAAAGCTCTAGCACCTGGGTGTCGGTGAAGAAATTCCCGCTCACCGAGGACGGATTGCTGGCCAAGATGCACAGCGCCGCGTCCGCTACGATGTCCGTGGTGCGGGCTGCCTGAATCATTTTCATTCCGCCTGGCAAGCTACGGATGGCCGCGGTATCGATGAGGGTCGCCGGCCACAGGGAATTCACCCCGACGCCATCTTCCTTGAGCTCTTCGGCCAGCCCGAGGGTGGTCAATGACATGCCGTATTTGGCCATCGTGTAGCCCAGGTGCAGGCCCGCCCAATGCGGGTCGAGGTTCAGCGGCGGCGACAAGGTGAGAATATGCGCGTGCTTCGATTGACGCAGGTAGGGAAGTGCGGTTTTGGACAGCAGGAAGGTCCCGCGCACGTTGATGTCCTGCATCAGGTCGTAGCGCTTCATATCCAGGTCATCCGTTTTGGCCAGGTTGATAGCGGAGGCGTTGTTGATGACGATGTCGATGCCGCCGAATGCTTCGACCGCCGCATCAACCACGCGCTGGACGTCAGAATCTTCACGCACGTCTCCGACTACCGCCAGCCCCTGGCCTCCGGCGGCGTTGATCTTCGCTACCGCAGAATGGATGGTGCCTTCCAGGGTGGGGTGTGGCGTGTCTGTCTTTGAGAGCAAGACAATATTTGCTCCGGCTTTTGCCGCAGCTTCGGCGATGGCCAATCCGATGCCGCGGCTTCCACCGCTCATCACGATGGTTCGGCCGCTAAGTTGTAAAATGTCAGGGGCGATGTCGGCTCGCGATTCATTAGTCATGTGACCTAGATTACGCGATGCTGGCGCACTAAGCTACTCATGAGTAACTTATTCTGGCGTGCTCCACGTTCTCCTCGGGGCCAATTTGTAAGTTTCCTACAACAAAAACCGAAATTTTCCCGGTTAGACTGACTTAGTTGGCATTTTTCTTGTGCCATTCCTACACATAAGACAAAACCCGAGGGAGTCGAAGGCATGACGCAGGGCCGTACCGAGACGGAAGAATCAATCGATCTGTCCACCACCGCCGGCAAGCTTGCCGAATTCCGCCGCCGCCAGAATCTGGCACAGGCGCCTTCGGGTGAAGCCGCCATCGAAAAGCAGCACGCTCGCGGCAAGCACACCGCACGCGAACGCATTGAGCTGCTGATGGACGAAGACTCCTTCGTCGAATTTGATGCCCTCGCAGTGCACCGCTCCACCGCCTTCGGCATGGAAAAGAAGAAACCTCTGGGCGATGGGCTCGTTTCCGGCTACGGCACCGTAGATGGCCGCCTTGTCGCCGTGTACTCGCAGGACTTCACCGTCTACGGCGGCTCCCTCTCCAAGGTCAATGGCGAGAAAATCGTCAAGGTCCAGGAATTCGCGCTGCGCAACGGCTGCCCGGTCGTCGGCATCCTCGACGGCGGCGGAGCACGCATCCAGGAAGGTGTCGCCTCGCTGGCCATGTTCGCGGACATCTTCCGCAACAACGTCCACGCCTCCGGCGTCGTCCCGCAGATTTCCCTGATCATGGGCCCAAGCGCCGGCGGCGCGGCCTACTCCCCCGCACTGACCGACTACGTGATCATGGTCGACAAGACCAGCCACATGTTCATCACCGGCCCCGACGTCATCAAGACCGTCACCGGCGAAGAGATCGATATGGAGTCCCTTGGCGGTGCACGCCAGCACAACGCGAACACCGGCACCTCCACCTATTTGGCCACCGACGAGGAAGACGCCGTGGAGTTCTGCAAGGAACTGCTGGACTTCCTGCCTTCCTCGAACCTCGCCGACGGGATTGTCGCCGAATTCGACGAGGACCTGGAACTCAACGACGATGATCTGTCCCTGGACACATTAATTCCTGATTCCGCGAACCAGCCATATGACATGCGCAAGGTGATCGAGTCGGTTGTCGATGACGCTCACTTCTTCGAGATGCAGGCGCTCTACGCGCCAAACGTCATGATCGGCTACGCCCGCGTCGAGGGGCGCACCGTAGGCGTGGTCGCCAACCAGCCAATGCAGTTTGCCGGCACCCTGGATATCGCCGCCTCGGAGAAGGCAGCCCGCTTCGTGCGCAATTGCGATGCCTTCAATATCCCGATCCTGACCTTTGTGGACGTCCCGGGCTTCCTGCCCGGCAAGGACCAGGAATTCCAGGGCATCATCCGCCGCGGCGCGAAGCTGCTCTATGCCTACGCCGAGGCCACCGTGCCGAAGCTGACCGTCATCACCCGCAAGGCCTACGGCGGAGCGTACATCGTGATGGGCTCCAAGAAGCTTGGCGCAGACCTCAACCTGGCGTGGCCCACGGCGCAGATTGGCGTGATGGGCGCCCAGGGCGCGGTGAATATTCTCTATCGCCGCGATCTGGCCGCGGTAGAAGCCGAAGGCGGCGACGTCGAGGAGCGCCGCAAGCAAATCATCGAAGACTACGAAGCGGAACTGCTCAACCCGTACCAGGCCGCCGAGCTTGGCTACATCGATGCGGTGATCGCCCCGAGCGAGACCCGCCTGCAGCTAGTGCGCGGGCTGCGCGCGCTGCGCGACAAGCATGTGACCCTGCCTCCAAAGAAGCACGGCAATATCCCGCTGTAAGCGGCGGACTCATTGACCAGCAACTAATTTTCTCAAGGAGTAGCCTGTGCCCGAGCAAAGCACCGCCAATGCGGCCGCCCTCATTACCGTGACCAAGGGCAAGCCCAGCGCCGAGGAACTCGCGGCGGTCACCGCGCTGCTCGCGGCGATGGGCACCGCCGCACCGGCAGCAAGCGAAACCCCAGCCGAACCACAACGCGTAGCACGCATTCGCAAGCGCCGCGCGCTGACTCCCCGCCTCGGCTGGAGCTTAGGCCGACGCTAGAGGCAGCTGGTATTGCACCCCGGCGTTCTGTCGAAAGACAGGGCTCCGGGGTTTATCGCATTCCAAACAAGTGTGCCGGCAATTACCCAATACTCTTCAACAAATCTTTCATATCTATTAGTGTTAGCTCCATGACATCCACTGCTACGCAGCGCGTGCCGACGGGCATCGACGCCATTGCGGAAAATTTCTTTGCCAAGACTCTCGAATTAGTTCCGGAGTACGGCGTTTCATTCGGACTCCCCGGTTACGAGTCGGCCTATTCCGACTACTCGCCCAGGGGCACCGATCAGCAGATCGAGCTATCGCGGGAGACTCTCGCGGAACTTGAGGCGGCGAAGCCACAAGATGACATCGACTCGGTCACCCTCGATGCGATGCAGGAGCGGCTCGGCCTGGATCTGGAAATCCAGCTGACCGGACGCACCGAGCTGAACAATATCGCCTGCGCGGCGCAGGAAATCCGTTCGGTCTTCGACCTCATGCCGCAGCAGAGCGCAGCGGACTTCGCATTTGTGGCCGCCCGGCTTGCCAACGTCCCGCAGGCGATTGACGGCTACATCGCCTCATTGCGCGATTCGGCCTCCAAGGGGTTGGTGTCGGCTAAGCGTCAGGTGAATATCGTCGCCGGCCAGTGCCGGGATTATGCAAAAGACGGTGGGTTCTTCGATCGGCTAGCCACCTCCGGTGCCGAGCAAGACCCCGAGCTCGCCGAGTCGCTGAACGCCGGAGCGTCCCTGGCGAAGAACGCCTACCTGAAGCTTGCGCAAATGCTTCGGGAAGAACTGCTGGCGCAGGCCCCCGAGGAGGATGCGGCAGGCCGTGAATACTACGCGTTGATGTCCCGCCGCTTTCTGGGTGCATCGGTTGATTTGGACGAGACCTACGCCTGGGGAGTCGGCGAGCTAGATGCGATCATCGCGGAGCAGCAGCGCGTGGCCGAACTGATCAAGCCCGGCGCCTCCATCGAGGAAGCCAAGACGATCCTCAACGCTGATGCGGCGCGCAAGCTGGACGGCACCGAGGCCCTGAAGAGCTGGATGCAGGACAAAGCCGACAAGGCGATTGCCGAGCTGCGCGACAGGCACTTCGATATTCCAGCCCCGATGGATCGAATCGAGTGCCTGATCGCCCCGACAGAAGACGGGGGAATCTACTACACCGGGCCCTCGGAAGATTTCACCCGCCCCGGACGCATGTGGTGGTCGGTGCCGCCGGGCGAAGACCAGTTCTCCACCTGGTCGGAGCTGACCACCGTGTACCACGAAGGGGTACCGGGCCATCACCTGCAGATAGGTACCGCGCAAATGCAGGCGAACACGCTCAATAGCTGGCGCCGGCTGCTCTGCTGGGTTTCCGGACACGGCGAGGGGTGGGCGCTGTATTCCGAGAGGCTGATGCACAAGCTGGGTTACCTCGATGATCCGGGCGACTATCTGGGCATGCTTGATGCCCAACGCATTCGTGCGGCCCGCGTGGTCTTCGACATTGGCGTGCATCTGGGCCTGGCGGTTCCTCCCCAGTGGGGCACCGGAACCTGGGACGCCGATAACGGGTATGAGTTCTTGCAGAAGAATCTTGATCTCACTGAGGGCCAGCTGGACTTCGAATACAACCGCTACCTCGGTTGGCCGGGCCAGGCCCCCAGCTATAAAATCGGCCAGCGGCTCTGGGAACAGGCCCGCGACGAGGTTGCCGCCCGCGATGGCGGGCAATTCGAGCTCAAGGACTTCCACACCAAGGCGCTGAAACTCGGCTCGGTGGGACTTGATACGCTCAACCGCGCCCTGCTGAGCTAGGCAGCTAGCCAAGCCGTTGGCTGCCGGGGATTCCCGGCAGCCAACGGCTCCTGCCGCGTCATTAACCGCGGTAGTTGGACAGCTGGATCAGATTTCCGCAGGTGTCATCCAATACGGCAGTGGTCACCGGGCCCATCTCTGTGGGTTCCTGGGTGAACCGCACGCCCAGGGCGCGCAAACGCTCATATTCGGACCGGACATCGTCAACCGCGAATGAGGTCAGCGGAATGCCATCGGCGAAAAGAGCCGCCTGGAATGGTCGCGCCGCCGGATGCTCGGCAGGTTCCAGCAGGACCTCGACGCCTGCCTCATCTTCTGGCGAGACAAGTGTCAGCCATTTGAATTCACCCACCGGCACATCGTGCTTCTTCACAAATCCGAGAATTTCGGTGTAGAAATTTCGGTGTAGAAATTTCGGTGTAGAAATTTCGGCCTTCGCCTGGTCATCAACCATGACGCTAGTGATATATACCCGCATGATTTCTCCGATGTTCGTCGTCGCACGCCTAAGGCGAATCCCCTAGCGGCATCCAATCTACCGACTTTCAAAGCCAATTGGTCATCGTCAATAGCCGGCGGACCGACCCCTGCGCAGGCGGTGCGGTTGGCCAGTACGCGGTGCCATTCCATTGCGTGCAGCCCGGAGCCCAAGAACTGCTGAGACCGTTCGTTGCGCGTTTTCGTCTGGCGCCGACCGTTCGTACTGCCATCTTGTATTTCACCGGCAATAACCAAATCCTTGGAAGCATAATTGCCTACGAAAATCCATCCGAACACCGCTGGCGGAGACTTCCGGCATGCCGCGCAGGGCCCCTCCGAATGCCGGGGCACTCGGAGTAATCCGCAAAACACCTCTGGATTTCAGCCCAGATCGGTGACCGGTCGCACAGTAATTGAGCTGTCAATAACGGAATAATCCAGAATCGTAATGTTGCGTAACTTTAACTGCGATGGTTGGCGTTTTCCGGCATACCGTTTTAGTCATGTCTAACACCGCACCTTCATCCCGACTGCCTCGTTGGATGACCAGTTTCGGTCCGCAGATTATCGCTGCGTTGATCGTCGGTCTGATCCTCGGCCTGGTCGCCAAGTACACCGGCAGCACTTCCGAGGAACCCAACGCGCTCGGTGAAGCCCTGCAGATCATCGGCTCCAGCTACGTTGCCCTGCTGCGCACGGCCGTCATCCCGCTCATTTTCTTCGCAGTGGTTGCTTCCATTGCCAATCTGGCACAGGTGACAAATGCTGCACGCCTGGCCTGGCAGACCCTGCTGTGGTTCGGCATCACCGCGCTGATCTCCGTGACCATCGGCATGGGACTGGGCGTGCTGATGCAGCCCGGCGCCAATACCGGCCAAAGCGCACCGGCCGAGTACGACGGCAAGACCGGCGACTGGCTCGGATTCCTGACCGGGCTGATCCCTTCGAACTTCCTGGGCCTGGGCGCAAGCACCAAGCTCGCCGAGGATGCGGCCACCACCTCGATCAGCTTCAATGTGCTGCAGATCCTGGTGATCGCCATCGCCGTGGGCATTGCCGCGCTGAAGGTCGGCAAGGCGGCCGAACCATTCCTGGCCTTCTCCGCCTCGATCCTCGCGATCATCCAAAAGGTGCTGTGGTGGATTATTCGCATCGCCCCGCTCGGCACCGTTGGCCTGATCGGCAACGCCGTCGCAAGCTACGGCTGGGACACCATTGGGGCGCTGGGCAAGTTCACCCTCGCCATCTACATCGGTCTGGCCCTGGTGCTCTTCGCCCTCTACCCCATCCTGGTTCGCTCCCACGGCCTTTCCATCAAGCAGTACTTCTCCGGGGTGTGGCCCGCGGTGCAGCTCGGTTTCGTCTCCCGCTCCTCCATCGGCACGCTGCCGCTGACTCAGCGCGTGACCGAACGCAACCTCGGCGTGCCCTCGGGCTACGCATCCTTCGCCGTCCCCTTGGGTGCAACCACCAAGATGGATGGTTGCGCAGCCATCTATCCGGCGATTGCCGCCACCTTCGTGGCGCAGTTCTTCGGAATTGACCTCGGCGTGACCGACTACCTGCTAATTGCCCTGGTTTCGGTTCTGGGCTCGGCTGCTACTGCCGGCACGACCGGAGCGGTAGTGATGCTGACATTGACCCTCTCCACCCTTGGACTTCCGCTGGCCGGCGTTGGCCTGCTGCTCGCGGTTGATCCGATTGTTGACATGGGCCGCACCGCGGTCAACGTGGCCGGCCAGGCCTTGGTCCCAACGATTGTCGCCAAGCGCGAAGGCATCTTGGATGCGGAGCTGTACAACGCCCCACGCAATGGCAATCCATTCGCCGACGACAGCATCGCGGCCACCCAGGATCAGTCGGCGGCAACGTCGGCAAATGCCTAGTTCCCCTCAGGTCCGAGCGGCCTGAGCAGCACCCAGCGGTCGGCATCCTCCCATCAGGAGGATGCCGACCGCTTTTTCGTGGGGCAGAACACAACTCCCCACTTTGCACAGCGTGCAAGTTTGCACGTAGTGTAATTACGTGACTTCCAATGGCACCGGCACGCGCCGCGAACTCAATAGGCAGGCGACGCATCAGGCGATCGTCGACGCCGCCCTTCGACTGCTGCGCGAGGGGCACGGCACGGCGATCACCGCCACCCAAATCGCCGAAATTGCCGGCATTTCCCGGCGCACCCTGTTCAATTATTTCCCCTCCGTAGATGCAATCTTGTCCTACCCCCTGCACGCGGTGCTCGAACACATGGTCGAGACATTAACTCCCCTGACCGACCAGCTGCCACTGATGCAAGCAGTGGTCCGCGCCTTGGAATCCGAGCGGGCCACCGAGCTTTTGGGGCAGGTCGCGCAATTCGGCGCCTATCTGCGCCGGCAGGAAAACGGAACCTGCTACCCGCCGAATTTCATTGCCTGGCAAAGCGCCACCGGCGACGTCATCGCCAAAATAGCCGCCCGGTACCCGCATACCGATGCCTACTCCATCCGCGTGTTCACGCATGCCATCCTCGGGGCCGGGCAAGCGGCCTTCGATACGTGGATCGACCAGCTGCCCGAGCCGGATGCGACCGGGCTGCACGTTTCCGACGAACTCATCTCTTCCTTCCATCGGCTCATCACCCGGGCCATGGAAACACTCGATGCGGGTTTCAACTCGCTGCCATTGACCGCACCAAACTCGCTCAAGGAAGACTAAGCCATGGCTACGTTCCTTTACCGCCTCGCCTCGTGGGCCCACAGGCACCGTTTCCGCATGCTCTCCATGTGGATTGCGGCGTTTATCGCCATCGGCGTCTGTGCCAGCCTGTTCATGGGGCAGCTGTCGAACACCTTCACCCTGCCGGGCACCGAAACCCAGCGCACCATGGACCGGATGAAGGAAGAACTCCCCGATCTTGCCGGCGGACAGGGCACCATCGTCTTCCGTGAAGGTTCAAACCGCGAGTTGAACGCGGACCAGAAATCGGCGATCCAGGACTCCCTGGATCAGCTGGCCTTGCATCCGCAGGTCGTCGAGGCCATGAGCCCCTTCGAACTGCAGAAACAGCTTGATGACGCCAAGCCCGAGCTGGACAACGCCCAACAAGAACTGGTGGACGGGCAGAAAGAACTCGACGATGCCAAGGAACAGGTAGCTAACGGCAAGGTACAGCTCGCGGACGGCCAAAAGAAGATCACCGAGGGCTGGTCCGAACTTTTCGATGGCACCAAGGAAATCGAGGACGCCGAGCCGCAGATCGCCGCGGCCGAAAAGAAGCTGGCCGCCGGTTGGAATGAGCTACGCGCCGGTGAAACCCAGCTGAACAGCGGGCAGGCGCAGCTGAACGACGGCGAAAAGAAATACAAGGCGGGCCTCGCCGAATACAATGCGGGATTCGAAAAGTACCAGTCCGGGCGGAGCCAGTTCGAGGCCGGAGAAAAGCAGCTCGATCAGGCAGAGGCGCAGCTGAACGCAGGCGAGGAAGAATACCGGGCGGGGCTGGACAAGCTTCTGGACGGCAAGTCCCGCAGCCAATTTGACAAGGAACTAGTTGCCGGCAAAGAGCAGGCCACCGAGGGCCTGGCGAAGGCCGAAGAGGGCCTGAAGACCATTGAACCGCAAATCTCGGAACTGGAATCCCAGATCCCCGGAGTCGAACAGGCGCTCAAACAGGCCGAAGCCGAGGGTGACGAAGCCCTGATTCGCGAGTACACCGAAAAGCTGACGGCACTGCAGGGCGGCCTCGCCGAACTGAACGCCGCCAAGCTGCAGGCCACCGAGGGCAAAGCTCAGGCCAGCGCCGCGCTGAAGCAGATCGACCAGGCCGAGGCGGGCCTGAAGCAGCTGGATGCCGCGCGCAAGGAATTGGATGCCGGGGCCACCCAGGCCGCCGAAGGCCGCCAGGAGCTCGAGGCTAGCCGCGGCGAACTGGCCTCCGCCAAAAAGCAGCTTGACCAGGCCAAGGCACAGCTTGCCTCGGGCAAGCAAGAAATCGATGCGAACAAGTCAAAGCTGGCGCAGGCGCGTGCCGAAGTTGAATCCGGCCGCGCCGAGCTCAACGCCGGACAGGCAGAATTCGACAAGCAAAAGGCTGCCTTCGTAGCCGGCAAAGCGCAGCTGGCGGACGCAGAGAAACAGCTGCGCGAGTCCGAAACGACGATCAAGGAAAAGACCAAAGAGCTCGAAGAGGGCGAAAAAGACATCGCCAAGGGAGAAAAAGACCTCGAGAGCGGACGAGCCGAACTTGAGTTCGCCTCCCGCCAGGTAGGCGCCAGCGGGGACATGCGTTTCGTCTCCGAAGATGGCTCCACCGCCGTCTCCCAAGTCAGTTTCCGCATCGCGACCGACGCATTGACCGCGTCGGATCGTGAAGCCATCACCGCAATCGCCAGCGGGCCGCAGTCCACCGGTGTCGAGGTGCTCTTCTCCAAGGAAATCCTGCAGGACATTTCGGAGGTCTTCGGCACCGCCGAAATCATCGGCGTGGTGATCGCCGCCGTAGTCCTGCTGGTCATGCTCGGCACCCTGATCGCCGCCGGCTTGCCGCTCTTGCTCGCCCTGCTGGGTGTTGGCGCCGGGGTGGGCACCACGCTTGCCTTCTCCTCGATGTTCACCATGGCCTCGATTACCCCCGCATTGGCTTTGATGCTGGGACTCGCGGTGGGAATCGACTACGCGCTGTTCATCATTCACCGCCACCGCACGCAGTTGCTCTCCGGCATGGAGGTCGGCGAATCGATCGCCCGCGCGGTGGGTACCAGCGGCAATGCCGTAGTCTTCGCCGGGCTGACGGTCATCATCGCGCTGTCCGCCCTCGCGGTTCCGGGTCTGCCGTTCTTGACGGTGCTCGGACTCTCCGCGGCCTTTACCGTGCTCTGCTCGGTGTTGCTGAACATCACGCTGCTCCCCGCGCTGCTGGCCATGGCCGGCTCCAAGCTGGTGTCCAAGCGTGCCCGGAAAAAGGTGGACAAGCCGGTGGCCAAGGAACCTGTCTCGGCGCGCTGGGTCCGCCTGGTCACCAAGATCGCGATTCCCGTGTCGCTGCTGGTGGTCGTGGTGCTCGGCGCCATTTCGATCCCGGTATCGCAGATGCGTACCGCCTTGCCCGATGGCAGCGCCGAAGCCGCCGACTCGCAGGCCTTCCAGGCCTATCAGCAGACCAGCGACAAGTTCGGCGCCGGCTACAATGGCCCGCTGCTGGTCCTCGCGGACCTTCCCGCAGACCTATCCGAGCGGCAGGCCGAATCCAAGTCATTGGATATCGCAGACATGCTCCGTGAATACGACGGCGTGGTCGCCGCCATCCCGGTGACCATGACCGAAGACAGGTCGCTGTCCGCGATCCAGGTGATCCCGGCAGATGGTCCCGCCTCCGCCGCCACCGAAGCGCTGGTGCACGAGCTGCGCGACGATGCCCAGAGGATCAACGATGCCACGGGCGCCAAGATCGCGGTGACCGGCCAGGTCGCAGCGCAGATCGATGTCTCGGAGAAGGTGACCTCAGCCTTGCCGCCGTATCTGGCCATCGTGGTGGGGCTCTCGCTGGTCCTGCTCTTGCTGGTCTTCCGATCGGTAGTGGTTCCGCTGTTGGCAACCGGTGGCTTCCTGCTTTCGCTGGCTGCGGCCTTCGGGGCCAGCGTCATGGTCTATCAGTTCGGCTGGATGGGTTCGGTCTTCGACGTCAATGTCCCCGGCCCGCTGCTGAGCTTCCTGCCGATCCTGCTCACCGGCATCCTCTTCGGTTTGGCCATGGACTATCAGGTGTTCCTGGTATCGGCGATGCGTGAGCACTACGCCCACGGATTGTCGGCCAGGGACGCGGTGCGCTCGGGATTCTCCATGGCCGCCCCGGTGGTGACCGCGGCCGCGTTGATCATGATCGCGGTATTTGCCGGATTCATCTTCTCCCACCTGTCAATGATTCGGCCGTTGGGCTTCGCCTTGGCCACCGGGGTGCTCTTTGATGCCTTCGTGGTACGCATGACGCTGATTCCAGCGATTATGCACCTGCTGGGCGACAAGGCTTGGTACCTGCCGAAATGGCTGGATAAGATCCTTCCAGACGTGGATGTCGAGGGCGCAAAGCTCAATGAGATGCTGGACCGCAAGGCCGAGCGGCCGCTCGGCGAAGCTTCGGCCAAGGAAGAGGTAACCGTATGACCGCTAGCAAAAAGAGCGCCCGGCTGCTGCTGGCCTCCGCCTCCGCTGGGCGGCAGAAGTTATTGTCCGATGCCGGGCTGGCCTTCGGAACCCAAGTCTCGCGCGTTGACGAGGATGCCGTGCTGGCAGCCGCCGTGAGCGCCGGCGGAGCGCAAAGCCCGGAAGCAACCGCGCTGCTCCTGGCCCGGGCCAAGGCCGAGAACGTCGCCGCAGGTGAGCACCCCGAGGGCACAGTGGTGCTGGGGTGCGACTCCGTCTTCGAGCTCGATGGCGTAGCCTATGGCAAGCCCTATACCGCCGAGGTGGCCCGCGAACGCTGGCAGCAGCTCAGTGGCGCCACCGGCATCCTGCATTCCGGGCATTGGCTGGTCGACACCGACGCCCCGCAAAGCGCGAGGGGACGTGTCTCCTCGACCACCGTGCACTTCGCCGAGGTCAGCGACGAGGAAATCGAAGCCTACGTGGCCAGCGGTGAACCGCTGCCCTGTGCCGGCGCATTCACCATCGATGGCTTGGCCTCGGCCTTCATCGAGTCCATCGAAGGGAACTTCCAAAACGTGGTGGGTCTGGATATCTTCGTGCTGCGCGAGCTGCTGGCGGAAGCCGGAATCCCGATTGTGAGCCTCTGGAAGTAGCCATCTCCCGCCGCGTCCCTGTCCAAGATTTATTCTCGGACAGGGACGCGGTGTTTAACAATCCCCCTCGAATCCGTTGGCCGCCGGTTCACCGGTTTGCCCCGCGGAAGAGGGTGAAACGAAGCGTGGAATACGGTGCCTGTTAGGCCTCAGGACATCAGGAGTTTCGTCTTTGGACCAAATGACAGCACATTTTGTAGGAACCCTCCAAAAATATCGGCCTAACACCCCAGATTTTCCGGATAAGTACATATACTTCCCACAAAGCCGATAGGCTCCTAGGTGAGAAACCCTAATTTTTTATAGACAAGGTTCACCCATGAATCCATTGACGAAGGTGCTAATCGCCAACCGCGGCGAGATTGCAGTGCGAATTATCCGCGCAGCACGCGATGAAGGAATCGAATCGGTTGCGATCTACTCCGACTCGGACCGCGATGCGCTGCACGTGCGCCTGGCAGATGAAGCCTACGCACTGGGCGGCACCACCGCCGCCGAATCCTACCTTCGTATCGAGAAGATTCTGGATATCGCACAGCGTTCCGGCGCCGACGCGATCCACCCCGGCTACGGCTTCCTGGCCGAGAACGCCGATTTCGCCCAGGCCGTTATCGACGCTGGCCTGACCTGGATTGGCCCCAGCCCGGATTCCATCGACCAGCTGGGCGACAAGGTCAAGGCGCGCCATATCGCCGAGAAGGTGGGCGCTCCCCTGGTTCCGGGAACCAAGGATCCGGTCGCTTCGGCCGAAGAGGTCTACGCATTCGCCGACGAGTTCGGCTTGCCGCTGGCCATCAAGGCCGCCTACGGCGGCGGCGGACGCGGCATCAAGGTGGTGCGCAACCGCGAAGACATCGGCGAGCTCTACGAGTCCGCCGTGCGTGAAGCCATCGCGGCCTTCGGCCGCGGCGAATGCTTCGTCGAGCGCTTCCTGGATGCCCCGCGCCACGTGGAAACCCAGTGCCTGGCCGACATCCAGGGCAACGTCGTGGTGGTCTCCACTCGCGACTGCTCCTTGCAGCGCCGCAACCAGAAGCTTGTCGAGGAGGCCCCGGCGCCGTTCCTGAGCGAAGCGCAGATCACCCGGCTCTACGAATCCTCCAAGGCGATCCTGCGCGAGGCGAAGTACACCGGTGCCGGCACCTGTGAATTCCTCGTGGGACAGGATGGCGTCATTTCCTTCCTCGAGGTCAACACCCGCCTGCAGGTGGAGCACACCGTCTCCGAAGAGGTCACCGGGCTGGATCTGGTCCGCGAGCAGTTCCGCATCGCCCGTGGAGAAGAGCTCGGCTACACGGACCCCGAGGTCCGCGGCCACTCCTTCGAGTTCCGCATCAACGGCGAAGACGCCGGACGCGGATTCGTCCCCACCCCTGGCACCATCACCAAGATGACTCTGCCTACCGGCCCCGGCGTGCGCGTGGATTCCGGCGTCGAAGCCGGCGAGAGCGTCTCGGGCAACTTTGACTCGATGATCTCGAAGCTGATCGTCACCGGTTCCACCCGTGAGATCGCCGCGGCCCGCGCCCGCCGCGCGCTGGAAGAATTCCAGCTCGAAGGCATGGCCACGGTGCTGCCATTCCACCGCGCGGTGATGAGCGATGCGGCCTTCGTGCCCGAATCCGGGCCTTTTACGGTGCATACCCGGTGGATCGAAACCGAATTCGCCACCGTCATCGAGCCGCACCCGATGCCGCAGGTCGAGGCGGAAGAAGCTGCAGAGCGCACCTCGGTCACCGTTGAGGTTGCCGGCAAGCGCTTGGAAGTCACCTTACCCTCCTCGCTGGGCGCGGCATCTGCCGCCGCGAATGACAAGGCTGCCAAGAAGAAGCGCAAGCCGGGCCGCAAGGCCGGGGCCGCCGCTGGAAACAGTGCCGAGCTGCGCTCGCCCATGCAGGGAACCATCGTGAAGGTAGCCGTTGAAAGCGGTGGCACCGTAGCCGAAGGCGACTTGATCGTGGTGCTCGAAGCGATGAAGATGGAGCAGCCAATCACCGCGCACCGCGCTGGCAAGATCGAGGGCTTGGAAGTCAGCCCCGGTGAATCATTGTCCTCCGGCGCCGTGATCGCTTCGATCGTCGACGCCGACTAATCTAGCAGGCAATGCAAAGCCGGGCTTGTTTGACC
>NZ_NRGV01000050.1:195243-336145 GCF_002332385.1 Glutamicibacter sp. BW80
GGTCAAACAAGCCCGGCTTTTGCTTTCTGCCCCGGCCCTTCCCTGCCGGAATCTTGGAGGTGGCTACTCCAGGTTCTCCGGTCCGGCTTTGGCTTCCTGCGCTTTTCCGGTTTGTGCAACGTACCGCTTGTAGGTGCGCAAGGCGCTCAAGTGCATGAAGAAGAGCACTATCTGCACTAATGCGACCAGTACCCAGACTCCGGTGATCAGGTAGTTGGGCTCCGCCCCGCGTGTGGCTTCGTCAATGTTGTCCAGAATGTTGGAGGCGGCAATGGCCAGGCAACCGGTGAGGAACATAGCAGATACAAGGACTTCCGCCTTTTTGGACAGCAGATATTTCATTGTCCCCCGGCCCTACCGCAGCTCTTCGATGGTGACGGTCCACCCGCTGAAGTTCGCCGCATTGACGTCCAGGTAGTAAGTGCCCGCGCTCTTATGGAGGGCAGTTTCATCCTCTGCAGGGCCATCAAGC
The DNA here is from genome assembly GCF_002332385.1 of Glutamicibacter sp. BW80. Classification (NCBI taxonomy): domain Bacteria; kingdom Bacillati; phylum Actinomycetota; class Actinomycetes; order Micrococcales; family Micrococcaceae; genus Glutamicibacter; species Glutamicibacter sp. BW80. Next base: position 195,716 of record NZ_NRGV01000050.1, read on the forward strand.
ATGACCTCGGGAAGACCTCCGTCTTCGAGCAGCACGATCCCTTCTTCCAAGACGTAGATGGCACCGATGGCGAAATCCTCGCCGCCGGCGAACGAGTACGTCATGCGGGCTTCCGCGCCAGTCAGCTCGAAGGTGGAGCTGGATTTGTCGGTTCCGCCTTCCATCGTGACCACTTCTTGCCAGGTTGCAGCCTCTTCGACGGCTTCGCCGACCGGGTCTTCGGCTTCTTCTTCTGTTTCAGCCGGGGCTGCTGCCGCGGAGCTGGGATCTGCCTGCTGCGACACCGCCGGCACGTCTGCGGCCGTCTTGGCAAGCATTGCGGCACTGCTACCGCCCGACACCATCCCCACCACCAGCAACGCGGCGGTGACAATCCACGCAACGAGCCGGTGCTTAGCGTAGCCGTCCAGCAACCTGCCGGACTTGTCGCGCATTGAGCCGGTCAGGATGATGATCCAGTCGATCAGCACCCACACTCCCAGACCACCAAAGGTCAAGAGCTTCAGCACTCCGGTACCGATCTTGCCGAGATAGAACCGGTCCACTCCGAGGAACCCGAAGAACAAGGACAAGAGCCAGGTGGCGACAAATGATTTTGCTGGCGCTTGGTCACCGGGATAACCCGGAGCCCCATAAGCCTGCTGAATATGGTTGGACATGATATTCCTCAATCTCGCAGCTAGAAGCTGCGTCATAGGTAGTGATGATCAGTTATTGCTTGGTCCAGGTACCGCAACGGCTCAGCTCGAGGTCTTGGCCTTTGCCCACGGTGACCGAAGGACGTCCGCCGCCCGGGATGTCATTGTCGATGATGTCCCCATTGGTCCCTGTTTTGAGCACTGCCCAATAGCAGTCGCTGGAGACTGGCGCGTCAGACCTGTAGGTTCCGGCCTTGATATCCACGCCAATGGTCCACACGCCGTTGCTGACGGTATTGGCTTCTTTCTCGTCCTCGGCCTTGCCGACGGCTTTCTCGCGTTCGGCCAGCGCAACGTCGATTTCATCCAGCTCCTCCTTGCGCTCGTCGAGCCCCTTGGATCTGGAATCCAGCTCGTCGCTGCGCTCAGCCAGCTCGGCTTCCCGGGTTTCGGTTTCGTCCCGGTACTCGTCGAGTTCTTGCCGCACCTCGTCGCGCGCCTCCTCGAAGGCATCCCGTTCGCCTTCCACGACGGACTTCTCGGCCCCCAGAGCGGCGTATTCCTCGCTCTGGGTCGGATCCATGCTGTCGGTTCCGACAAGGAAACCGACGGCCAGCGTTCCCAGCAGGACCACGAGCGCCAGCAAAGGTTTGAACCATCCGCGGCGCTTTCGGTTGACGTGCGAAGAATCAGCTGTGGAGGATTGCTCGGTGGAATTCATGGTTACCGCTCCTTTTCTAGAAGAATGTCCACCCCGGAGTCGGGGTGGTAGGACCAGGAAATTGCCACGCCGTCCCAGCTGTCGTCTTGGCGGCCATCCAGCGCCCGGGTGCTGTCGATCTTGCTGATCACCGATCCGGGGACCTCCAGCCCGGCCAGCACGCAGGCAATCTGCGCGAAGTCCTCCGTTCCGGAATCCCAGACGTCACTGCCTTTGCTGTCCAGCTGCAGCGCCTCGCCGTCATCCAGCACGAGAAAGCCTTCCGCGGAAACTTCGCATTCGTCGGCAACCTGGGCAAAATCGGGCCCGCCGGCAAACAGTCCAGGGTTCGACATGCCGGCAACCGCCAGCGCACCGATGAGGCAACCGGCAACTCCCCCAATTGCTGCCGGGAGCATCCACCGTCGCGGCAAGCGCGTTGCTTGCTCCAATTCGCTGGTTTCAGTTGGCGGTTGGTCGGCTGTCTCCGACATGTCGCTACCTCCTGGAAAGTGATGAGATCTGTTGGGCCGGACCGCGTCCCCAAACTTGGCCCGGCCCAACTGGATGCCAGCTTGTGCTGACGAGTCCACGCTACGGAGAACATTCACTCTGAGTCATTAAATAAACTGATAATGGGGGTTATCAAAGAAAATGAGAATAATGCTTGGAACTCTGACATGATGGAGAAAGGAACAATCGGCGCCACAATTCCAGGAGGTGTTCATGGAAAATCAACACGGTGACCTCATGAGCATGTCCGATATTGCGAGCCTGGCTCAGGTCAGGCGTCCCGTCGTGAATATGTGGATCAAGCGGCATGCCGCCGGCTCCACACCATTTCCAGAACCTGCCGTAGTTCGCGGCGAACAGCGCTATTTCTTCTCGCATGACGTGGTGTCGTGGCTGGAAGAGACTGGCAAAGGGAACAACCCACATGTCCGGACCGACGCTGGAATAAATATCCAGATTGATCCGCAGGACATCGAGCCATTGACCGCGCTGTTGGCCTTGAGGACCCTGGTCGGAGAGCCTTTGGGCACCTACGCAGTCGATGACCTCGTGGACCTGGCCGACGAAGAAGATCCGGATGATGAGTTCCTTTTCAAGGAAATCCATGAATCACGGAACCTGCAGCATCTGGCAAAGAAGGCGGACATGTGCGCTGACGCCGCATATACGGCGGCTCACGCTTTGGAAGCCATCTATTCGGCGCGGAATACCGATGACCTGAAGGAGCGATCCCAAACGGCTCTCAGTGAAGACGCGCTCTCATTCCTCGCCGACGTGGCCTTGGCCCTGCGCGGTCAAGGCGCGATAGTTGAGGCCACCCGCGGCGGAAGCGACCTGCTGCTCAGCACACTGGCTCGACTCCCGGAAACAGAATCGCTCACCGTTGGCTTGCAGCAATCGGACACGGCCGCGCGGTCGGCACTGGCGCGAATGGCCATGCGTCGAGTGGTAGCCGTTGCCGTCGGTAAGGACAATGTCATCTTGGACTCAGTCCATACGGACGGACAGGCAACCTATCTGGCCCAACTGCCGTCCCCCGAGGCCCCGGATGCCCCGGCAAGTGCCTTGCTTTCCCAAATCGATGAGCTTGCCCTCAGCCTCGACCGCCAGGACAGAGCACTGATCGTTGGACCAGCATCGATTCTCAGCGAACCGCTGGAGGACAAGGAGCTGGACTCGATCCGCTCAACGATCCTGCGCAGTCGGCGTGTTCACGTGATCGCTTCCCTCCCATCTGGCGTAAGGGCCGCGAGGCCACGGCAGCGCATGGCCTTGTGGATTCTTGGGCCGGAACTGCCAAGCACCGGAGAGAGTCCGGCACGCATGCTCGTCTCGGATCTGAGCCTACGGACGTTGACGCAGTTGCTCAATGCGGATTTTGGCGCGCAGCTGGCGTTTGGTCTACGGAATATGACCAGCAAGAGACCAGTGGCCGTAATCCACTCACGCTGGATGCCGCTTCCCACGGTGGTCGCTGCCTCCACAGGGCTGATTCCCGCACCACGCATGGAGCGGGAGATCTACACCGACTACGCAACGTCGGCCCGTGCCGTCGCCGAGCTGGAGGCTCTTGCCGAAGTAGTGCAGGAAACCAACGAAGCCCGCCCCGAGTTTCCTTTCGAATTTTCTGCGTTGGAAACTCGGCTGGACTTCAAGCGCGGACATGAACCAACCATCGGTGAGCTGCTTGAGTCCGGTGCTTTGAAGCATCTTCCGGGCACCAGATTTGCTCCAGGTGATGTCGACGACTCAGTACGTTCTGGCATCGGCATCTGGGAGGCACACTTGCTACCCAGTGCCAAAACGGATGCAGCTATTTCCCATTTCGCATTGGCTAACGGATATGGGAACAGCCAACTGACCGAACCCGGCGACATTGTCTTCAGCACAACCGGCGAAGTCCGCGCGGTCGTAGATCGCGCAGGCTCACGAGTGGTGCGTTTCCCGGCAAAGGCATTGCGAATTACCGCGGACAATTCCAGTGGGCTGATCCCTGACCTCATAGTCGAAGCGCTTAACCGCCAGCAGCTGAAGCAATGGCCGAGAACGCATATCCGGATCTGTCCCGAAGACAAAAAAGACCTGCTGGTTCGAGCTTTGGAGTTTCTGAAAAATGAGCAAAAGATCGCGCAAAAAAGAATAGAAACGATTAACGCGCTTGAAAACTCATTAACCAATATGGTTATTGACCAAAAAATTGACATGATTGATCGCAGGACCCAGCGAAAGGAAGGCAGCAATGCCACCCCGTAATAATTCAGCGGCTCAAGCCGCGCTTCCTTCAACTATGAAGGAACTCAAAGACACCTTGTGGAAAGCTGCGGATAAGCTTCGCGGATCCATGGATGCCTCGCAGTACAAGGACGTCATCCTTGGTCTGGTCTTCCTGAAATACGTCTCGGATGCCTTCGAGGAGCGGCGTCAACAGATCCGCGCCGAATTGACGGACAGCGGCCTGGCGGAGGCCCAGATCGCCCTGCTGATCGATGATCCGGACGAGTACACCGGACATGGCGCATTCTTTGTTCCGGATGCAGCGCGCTGGTCCCACCTGGCTGTGAATGCCAAGGGCCTGTCCGCGGTTGACGGAAATGCTCCGAAGAACATCGGTGAGCTTGTTGATACCGCCATGGATGAATTGATGACGGCCAACCCAACGCTGGCGGGCACCCTACCGCGCATTTTCAACCGCGACAGCGTAGACCAACGCCGCTTGGGTGAACTGATCGACATGTTTAACAGTGCGCGGTTCACTGGTGAAGGGTCAACGCGTGCCCGCGATCTGCTCGGCGAAGTCTATGAATACTTCCTGGAGAAGTTCGCTCGTGCTGAGGGCAAGCGCGGTGGCGAATTCTACACACCAGCAGGCGTGGTGCGAGTCCTGGTTGAAGTGCTTGAACCCCAGAGCGGCCGCGTCTACGACCCTGCGTGCGGTTCGGGCGGCATGTTCGTCCAGACCGAGAAATTCCTTGAATCCCATAATGAGGATCGCACTGCGATCTCGGTCTATGGCCAGGAGCTCAATGAGCGTACCTGGCGAATGGCCAAGATGAACCTGGCCATTCACGGCCTAAATGCCAATTTGGGCCCCCGCTGGGGCGACACCTTCGGCCGCGATCTCCACCCGGAGATGAAGGCCGACTACATCATGGCCAATCCACCATTCAATATCAAGGACTGGGCGAGGAACGAGGAAGACCCCCGCTGGACCTACGGTGTTCCGCCCACCGGCAACGCCAACTATGCGTGGATCCAGCACATCCTGTCCAAACTGGCTCCCGGCGGATCCGCCGGCGTTGTCATGGCCAACGGCTCCATGTCCTCGAATTCCGGTGGCGAGGGAGACATCCGCGCCAAGCTGGTGGAGAACGATGTGGTCTCCTGCATGGTGGCCCTGCCGACCCAGCTCTTCCGCTCCACCGGCATCCCCGTTTGCATCTGGTTCTTCGCAAAGGACAAAACGGCCAGTGCAGGCGGTTCCATTGACCGCTCGGGGCAAACGCTGTTCATCGATGCCCGCAATATGGGACACATGGTTGACCGCGCCGAGCGATCTCTCAGCGATGAGGATATTTCAACGATCGCCAATACCTTCCATACGTGGCGTGGCAAGGAATCAGCCGAAGGCACCTACGACGACGTTCCGGGATTCTGCTATTCAGCTTCAACTCAAGAAATCAAGGACGCGGGATACGCCCTAACACCAGGACGCTTTGTCGGTGCAGCTGACGTCGAAGGCGACGGTGAACCGATCGAAGAAAAGTTGGAACGGCTGGAGAAGGAGCTCTTCGAGCAATTCGAGGAGTCAGAGCGGTTGAGTGCCATTGTACGCGATCGATTGGGGAGGGTCCTGTGATTGAGTTCAAGAACTACAAGCTAAAAGAGCTCGCGTCGATCATCACCGGTTCAACACCGAAGGCGTCGGAACCGGATTCATGGGGAAATACCATCCCCTTCATTACACCGTCCGATCAGGTCGATGGGTTACGCAACGTCACAGCCTCACGGTACTTATCGCCTGCAGGCCGAGCTAAGCTCATCAAACGCCTTGTCCCCGAGGGCGCCACAAACTTAACTTGCATTGGGGCAACTATCGGTAAAGTGACTCAAGCGACCGAAGAATCCTGCACGAATCAACAAATCAACTCGTTGCTTGCCAAACCATCAATTTGCGATGCCAACTTCCTGTACTACATGACTAGCAACTGGAGCGCTCGGCTAAAATTGGAGGCGTCGGGATCCGCTACTCCAATTGTCAATAAGACAACACTCGGCAATTACGAATTCTGCGTACCCACTCTTCATAATCAGCAAGCCATCGCTGAAGTTCTTGGAGCGCTCGACGACAAGATCGCGGCCAACTCGAAACTAGCCTCGGCTACAGACAAGTATCTTGCTTCACTGTTCTCACAAACAACCGGAGGCGCAAAGGAAGTAAGTTTAGGCGAGATCGCTCAGGTTAATCCAGACCGTCGCACGCCCGAAGATGGAAAGACAATCAAGTACATTGACATTGCTTCGGTCGGAATTGGTATGCACGCCCCGAGCGAAACCATCCCATGGGGCGAAGCACCAAGCCGTGCTCGACGTGGCCTTATCCATGGCGACACAATCTGGTCAACTGTGAGGCCAAATAGACGCTCGCACTCTCTCAACTTGTCGGATGATCAGACTCTCGTAGCTTCTACAGGACTGGCTGTCCTTCGCCCACCGAAGCATTGCATTGCATACGTCTATGAGGCGACCAAGCGCCCCGAATTCACCTCATACCTAGAAAATGTAGCTGAGGGTAGTGCTTACCCTGCTGTAAGAGCCGATCGTTTCCTGAGCGCGCCAATCCCGTGGGCCGAGGCATCTTGGCGTGAAGAGTTCGAGGCAAAAGCCATGCCGTTACGGCAACTGGTTCACACACAGCGCGAAAACAGTGAAACGCTCTCTAGCCTGCGCGACTCACTTCTCCCGCATCTCATGTCCGGTACGCTGCGCGTCAAGGACGCCGAAAACCTCGTCAGCGACGCGATCTAAGCATCTATCCGTGGGATCGGCGTGGTCAGTCATCCGGTCCCGCCACCACCATCACTCAAGCCAGAAAGTCGATAATCGTGGGGAATATCAAAGTTACGGGCCAGGATGAACCGCTTTCAGCGGGAGCAATCGGTTGCACGTCTGTCGTACTCATTGTCGTTGGGCTCATTCTGGGACTAATTCCAGTCATTGGCCCCTTCATCACCGTAGCTGTCATTGCGTTCACCATCTTCTTGGCTGTCAGCCTCAATAAGGACCGGAAGCAGCACGAACAAAAGCACCAGACGATTGATGGCGAGTTTGTAGATCCCCCATTATCCTCCTCAACGGTCGAGGTCTCCCCCGCACCAAGTTTTAAAGACCAAGCTCCGCCACAGAAGGTGAAGCGTTGGGGCGCCAAGAAAGTCGCCGAAGATCTAGCTCAACAAAACACCGAACTACGCGACATCATTGCCCGGCACAATCTCGAAGACATCGTTGAACTAGCACGCTCCAAGGCCAGGCTTGAACAAGATGTTGCCCGGAATGAACACGCTCTGTTAGCGATTCAGCAGGACGCCGAATCGACTAATGCTCAGCTGATCAACGTCCGTGCTACAGCAGCAATCCAGAATACTGGGCTCTACGACTATGAGCACCCAGCGGAGTCATCTGCCAAGCTCAAGAACGAACTTGAAGCAGTACGTACTGAAGTGAAGCGGTTGGCTCGCGAGAAGCAAGCAATTCGCGCATCCAGCGGGTTCACCTTCAACAACTCTGCCAAGGAGGGCCAGAAGTTCGTCAAGCAGATGTCCACAGTGATGCTGCGCGCCTACAACGCCGAGGCTGAGAACTGTGTCAAGGCAGTACGCGCTGGCAACCTGGAGACGGCGACCAAACGTCTCGATAAGGCGCGGGAGATGATCGAGCGCAACACGGTTCTTATTGACCTGCACATCAACAACAAATACCACTCTTTGCGGCTGCAGGAACTGCAGCTGGCCACTCTCCACCTTCAAGCTGTTGCGGCAGAGAAGGAAGAAGAGCGAGCCCGCCGCGAGGAGTTGCGCGAACAAAAGAAAGCCGAAGCAGAACTCGCCCGGAAGAAAGAACAGTTGGATCGGGAAAAAGCCCGCTACGAAGAAACTTATCGCCAGCTGGTCGAACAAGGTGATTCGGAGGGTGCCGAACGCATCCAGAGCAAGCTCGACGAGTTGTCCGAGGAGCAGCATCGTGTCGAAGAGTACGAGGCCAACTTCCGCTTGGGCCATGTGTATGTCATTTCTAATCTCGGGGCCTTCGGCGAGGGCGTGGTGAAGATCGGCATGACCCGTCGGCAGGATCCCATGGACCGTGTGCGAGAACTCGGCGATGCCTCGGTACCGTTCCGTTTCGATGTGCACGCCATGTTCTTCACTGAAGACGCTGTTGGCGTCGAGACAATGCTGCATCGACACTTCGCCGACCGCCGGCTCAACAAGGTCAACGGCCGCAAGGAGTTCTTCTATGCGACTCCCGATGAAGTGTTGAGAGCACTGCACGAGCACAACGTGGAGGTCGTGACCTACGAGACGGTGGCGAAAGCTGAGGAATTCCGAATGAGTTCGCCAAAAATCACCAACGAGTAGGTACCGTGAATTTTTGCAAGACAAGTTGCAAAATTTCACTGGGTCCAAGACAACACTCAACTTCCCTTGACGAAACTCCCTATCTCGTTAGAGAAACACTAAACGTTTGGAAAGAGAGTCAGATCCGTGGCTATCTCAGGCAACAACGCTGATGAAGGTTCGTCCTCGGCAGAGTTTTCAAATGCCCCAGCACGATCCTCCGTTCCACAGTGGTACGGCGACCTCCTGACGGCTGTCTCCACGCGTATCGAGACTGGTCAAGCTCGTACTATTTCCGCGGTAAATCAGGGCCTAATCCACACCTACTGGGGAATTGGCACCGAGCTCCTCGCCCGGGAAACCGAGGAAGGCTGGGGCGCACGTGTAGTGACGCGCCTATCTTCTGACCTGAAGGAACGGTTTCCTGATGCGCGAGGGTTCTCTCCGCGAAATCTCCGGTACATGAAATCGTTAGCCGAGGCATGGCCGGGCTCAGTAATGTTGCAAGCGCCGCTTGCAACATTACCTTGGTACCACCACATCGCTTTGCTAGAGAAGCTTGATAATTCCGAGGCTCGGCTCTGGTATGCATCGCGAGCTATCGAAGAGGGCTGGTCCCGTAACTCCCTCGTCCACGAGATCGAGACGCACCTGCATGAACGTTCCGGTAAAGCAGTAACCAATTTCCACGACAGGCTTCCCGAATCGGCTGCCACTCTGGCCCAAGAGTCCATCAAAGACCCATACATCTTTGATTTTCTGTCACTCGGCAACCAACGCGACGAGCGGGACCTCGAGAACCAGCTCATCAAGCAAGTCGAGCATTTCCTGCTCGAACTTGGCCGTGGATTCGCCTTTGTCGGCCGGCAAATGAGGCTGGATATCGCCGGAGACGAGTTCTTCCCGGACCTGCTTTTCTACAATTTCAAGCTCCGCCGCTTCGTCGTCATCGAATTGAAAGTCACGAAATTCGAACCGGGTCACCTCGGGCAACTGGGAATGTACATGAGCGCGGTAGACGACCTTCTCGCGCAGCCAGACGATGATCCCACCATCGGACTCCTCTTGTGCAAGACGAAGAACGAAGTCGTGGCCGAATACGCGTTGCGTGGGTTCAAATCCCCCATCGGAGTCGCCGAGTGGGCCACCGAAATCAAGGACTCCCTGCCGGCGGAGCTCGCCACAGGACTTCCAACCATCGAAGAGCTCGAATCCGAACTCGAAGATGCCCATCAGCTAGATCAGCAGTCCTAGGAAAGGATCCCTCATGAATTCGATGAACAACGAGGATGTCTGGGAAGGTATCACTCTCGAACGGCTCGGCGAAGAAGGCTGGGAGCCCAAGCACGGCAAGGACATTGCCCCTGGCACCGGAGAGCGCGACTCCTGGGACGAACTGCTGATCAAGCCGCACCTGCTTGCCGCCTTGCGTCGGTTGAATCCGGGGGTGCCCGACCAGTATCTGCAGCAAGCCTTAGCTGAAATCATCGCTCCCAAATCCCAAGATGCCATTGCGGAGAACTACCGGGTCCACCGGATGTTCACCGAAGGTTACCGGTTGTCCTATTACGATACGGACGGCACCGAACATAACCCGACCCTGCGCCTGATGGGCATGGAAGAATCAGACAACGAGTGGTTGGCCGTCAACCAGGTCCGCCTCGTGCAGGGCGAGTACGAACGCCGTTTCGACGTAGTGCTCTTCTGCAATGGCATGCCCGTGAGCATCATTGAGCTGAAGAAGGCCGGTGCGGTCTCCGCCACCGTGGCCACGGCCCACGCCCAGCTGCAAACCTACCTGCGTGAATTCCCGTTGGCTTTCCGCTTCTGCGTGTTCACGCTCGCCTCCGACGGACTGGATGCACGGTACGGCACCCCATTTACCCCGCTGAACCATTTTTCGCCATGGAAGGTCGATGATGACGGGGTGCCGGTGGAAACCGGCCATGACCTTAGCGGTGAAGCGCCGCTGCCTCTGGAAACCGCCCTGTCCGGGCTTTACAATCCGTCCCGCTTCCTCCAGCTGCTCTTCTGGTACACCGCCTTCGACGGCGGCGAGGAGCTGCAAAAGCGCATCGCCAAGCCGCACCAGTACTTTGCCGTGGCGAAGGCGGTGGGCTCGACCATTACAGCGGTGAAGTCCACCGGCAAGGCCGGGGTGGTCTGGCATACCCAGGGCTCGGGCAAGTCCATGGAAATGGAGCTCTACGCCAACCGGGTGATGCGGCACGCCCAACTGAAGAATCCGACCATCGTGGTGATCACCGACCGAAACGAATTGGACGGCCAGCTCTTCGCCGGGTTCGAGCGCTCGCTGCTGCTCCCGGACACTCCCATGCAGATCCAACGGCGCAGCGACCTGCGCGCTGAACTGTCCAACCGGGTGACTGGCGGCATCTATTTCACCACCTTGCAGAAATTCGGCAAGACCAAGCGCGAACGCGAAACCGGACAAAGCCATCCATTGCTGTCGGACCGCAAGAACATCATCGTCATGGTGGATGAGGCCCACCGCAGCCACTACGACGATCTGGATGGCTATGCCCGCCACCTGCGCGATGCGCTGCCCGGTGCCACGCTCATTGCCTTCACCGGCACCCCGATTTCCTTCGAAGACCGCAACACCCGCGACGTGTTCGGCGACTACATCGACGTCTACGACCTGTCCCGGGCAGTGGACGACGGGGCTACCGTTCCGGTGTACTTCGAGCCGCGGCTGATCAAGGTGCAGCGCTCGGAAGAATTGAGCGAAGAGGACATCGACAATGCGGCTGATGAGGCCACCGTCGGTCTGGACGACACCGAACGAGTCAAGATCGAGCAATCGGTGGCCGTGGTCAATGCGGTCTACGGAGCCCCGGAGCGCATCGAGATGCTCGCCAAGGAAATCGTGGATCACTGGGAGGAGCGTCGGGCAACCATGTCCGGGTTCATCGCCGAACCGGAGGGAAAACCCACCTACGGCAAGGCCATGATCGTTGGCGGAACCCGGGAAATCTGCGCGAACCTCTACGCCGCGGTCGTCAGGCTTCGCCCGGACTGGCATAGCGATGAGTTGACCGCCGGCAAGATCAAGGTGGTCTATTCCGGGGATGCCACGGATGTGCCACCGGTGTCCACGCATGTCCGCCGCGACTCGCTGAACAATATTGTCAAGGCCCGGGTGAAGAACCCCGAGGACGAACTGGAATTGGTCATAGTCAAGGACATGATGCTCACCGGCTTCGATGCCCCGGCCTTGCATACCCTGTACCTGGACCGCCCGCTCAAGGGCGCCCTGCTCATGCAGACCCTGGCCCGCGTGAACCGCACCTTCCGCGGCAAGCAAGACGGGTTGCTGGTGGCGTTTGCCCCGTTGGCCGATAATCTGGCGGCGGCCTTGCAGGAATACTCCTCCACTGACCAGAAGCGCAAACCCGTGGGCCGCAACGTCGAGGAACTGGCGGTCCTCACCAAGCAGCTGATCGCCCAGATCGAAAAGATGCTGGCCGGTATCGACTGGCGGTTGCTGCGCAGCGGGCCTTCGGCCCGTTCCTGGCTCGGCGCGGTGCACAGCACGGTGAACTACCTGCGCGATCCGCTGACTCCAGGCAATCAGCCGGCCGAAGGAGAAGCCAGCCTCGCGGCTACCTATCGCGTCGCCTCTTCGGCCTTGGCGCGCGCCTGGTCGCTGTGCTCCGCCTCCGGCGCGGTGGATGAGCTGCGCGCAGATGTGCAGTTCTTCGAGGAAGTACGTGTCTGGATGGCGAAATTCGATGCGCAGGAGCGCCGCGCCAACGGGCGCCCGATTCCAAGCGAGATCCAGACGCTGCTGGGGAACCTCATTGCCCGGTCCACCGATGCCACCGGTGAGGTCTTGGACATCTACGAAGCCGCCGGAATGCCCAAGCCCAGCTTGGGCCAGCTCACCCCGGAGTTTGTTGCGAAGGCGAAGAAGGCCAAGAACCAGCATCTGGCCATCGAGGCCCTGCGTAAATTGGTAGCAGAGGAATCCATCAAGGTCACCGCGCACAACATGATTCGGCAGCGCGCCTTTTCGCAGCGCATCACCGAACTGATGCGCAAATACACCAACCAGCAACTCACCAGCGCGGAAATCATCGCCGAGCTGCTGGAGATGGCCGACGAAATCACCGATGAGGCCAGTCGTGGCGAACGCTTCGAGCCGCCGTTGGACTACAAGGAACTGGCGTTCTACGATGCCATCAGCCAGAACGAGTCCGCGGTCGATCTGCAAGGTCCGGGAATTCTTGCCGAGATCGCCCGACAGCTCGTCGCCATGATGAAAAGGGATGCCAAAACCGACTGGACCGTACGCGAAGATGTACGCGCCAAATTGCGCTCCCAAGTCAAACGACTGCTGGTGATCAACGGCTACCCGCCAGACCAGCAGCCCGAGGCCATCAAGCTCGTGATCGAGCAGATGGAAACCATGGCCCTGCGCGAGAACGCCGCCGCTAGGGTGCACTGATGCCTCATCCTGGCCTTCCTGCGTTGCTCCTGCTTTCCCGGCTGCTGCCGGCTCCGCGAAACCGCAATCGGGCTCTTACTGCCTTTGCTGTTCCTGCAGCCAGTCGGCAAAGGTCTGGGAGCCCAGCCGCGCGCCGGCTCCGGGCAGCAATGTGCCATCGCGCATGGCACGCCCCATAGGCCCGGGAATGGGTATTTCCATCACGCGCTTTGCCCTTCCGGTGGCGTGTTTGAGATAGGCCCGGACCAGATCCGCCATCCGCTCTTCGCGCGGCCCGGCGAGATCTGCCACCACGCCTTGCGGCTGGGCCACCGCAAGCTTCACCAATTCGGCGGCGACTTCGGCCGCCGCGATCGGCTGCGAACGCATGGCCGGAGCGAATTGCGCTGGGCCGAGGCCCAAACGGCCTTGCATTTGACCGGCGAACTCGTGGAACTGGGAGGTGCGCAGCAGGGTATATCCGCCGGGCTGCGCCATCAGCAAACGCTCCTGGGCTGCCTTGCCCGCATAATACTGGGCATCCACCGCCAACGCGCCAATGATCGACAGGGCCACGTGATTGGCGCTGCCCACCGCGCGGCCGGCGGCCAGCAGGTTTTCGGTGACCTTCGTAAAGAAGTCCACCGCGGTGCTGGTGCGCATGCTTGCGGTGCCCGTGACGTCGATAACCGCGCCCACCCCTGCCATGGCTTGGGCCAGGCCGCGGCCGGTCAGCAGGTCCATGCCCGTTTTCCGGGTCAGGATCAGCGGCTGGTGACCGGCCATTTCAACTGCGGCCACCACGTGACGGCCGATAGTTCCGGTTCCACCTGCAATAGCAATCTTCATGGGCGTTCCCTATCTCGGATGCCTGCCACGTCAGCAAGCTCACCATGAGCACTAGCTCGTCTCTTTCCAACCCGACTCTACGACAAGCTCAGCGGTTTTGATCCGCAAAAAGCAAAAGAAGGTGCGCAGAGAAATTCCTGGCGGAATTCCCTGCGCACCTTCGAAAACATTCGGGGACCGAGATTACTCGACAAATTCCTCCATGTCCACGTCCTTCGTCTCACGGGTCAGGAAGAGCGCAAAGAGCGTCAGCACCGCGGCGATGGCCAGGTAGATTCCGACGCCCATCGTGTTGCCCTTGCCTGCGCTCCACAGTGCGATGGCCACGAACGAAGCCGGAGCCGCACCGATCACCGAAGACATGTTGTAGGCAACTGCCGAACCGGTGTAGCGCACGTTTGAAGGGAACAGCTCGGGCAGGAACGAAGCCATCGGACCGAAGGTCAGGCCCATGAGCGTGAAACCGATGACCAGACCGGCCATCGCCGCGCCCTGCCCCGGACCGAAGAACAGGGTCCAGGCCAAGCCGAAGACCAAGATTCCGCTGGTCACCCAGATCAGGAACTTGCGGCGGCCGAACTTCTCGGCCAGCGGCCCGGAGACCACGGTGAAGATACCGAAGAAGACGACGCCGATGATGAGCATGGTCAAGAAGGTTGGGCGTTCGATGCCCAGTCCCGGAACGAACCCTTCGGCGCTAAAGGTCTTTCCTGCGGCCTCGGCAGCAGCCTGCCCTTGTTCAATCGTTGCCGCGGTGGTGCCGTAGGTCAGCGTGAACGAGGTCATCAGGTAGAAGAGCACATAGGTGGCAAGCATGATGAAGGTACCGGCCAAGGTTGGTCGCCAGTGGTTCTTCATGGTCACCGAGAATGGGGACTTCACCACCTTCTTCTCGTTGAGCACCTTCTGGAAGGACAACGATTCCACGAGCTTCAGACGCACCCAGAGGCCGATGATGACCATCACCGCGGAGAAGTAGAACGGAACGCGCCAGCCCCAGGCCAAGAACTGCTCTGCGGTCAGCGTGGTCTGCAGGACCACGAACATCAGGTTGGCCAGGATGAAGCCAACCGGTGCGCCGAGCTGCGGGAAAGTTCCGTAGATGGCGCGCTTGTTCTTCGGAGCGTTTTCGGTGGCAAGCAATGCGGCACCGGACCATTCGCCGCCCAAGGCCAGGCCCTGAGCGAAGCGCAGGATCACCAGCGCCGTGGGCGCAAGTACCGTCCAGTGGCCCTGTGCGGCGGGCAGGAAGCCCATCAGGAAGGTCGCGATACCCATCAGCAGCAACGAGGCAACCAGAGTTCCCTTGCGTCCCAGCTTGTCACCGTAGTGGCCGAAGACGATCGAACCGAGCGGGCGCGCGATGAATGCGACACCAAAAATGGCGAAAGAGGACAGGATGGCGTTGATCGCCGTGGCGTTGGGGAAGAACAGCGTTGGGAAAACCAATACCGACGCGGTGGCGTAGGCATAGAAGTCGAAGAACTCGACCGTGGTGCCAATCATGCTGGCGAACAGCACGCGCCCACGGGTGTTTTCCTTTGGCGCTACTGTCTGGTTAGCCTGCGACATGGCGGCGGCTCCTTCTGAAGTGCGAGAAAAGGCTCGTTTATGACTTCATAATGGTAAGCCGAAACGACCAGTATGTGGATATTTGTGTCCAATATTTGGACACATTTTTTATTCAACACCCACCTGGCCCAGTATTCGCCCCTGACTTGCGCGAAATGTGCTCCCGAATAGTGAGACGCGGCAATTGAACGCAGCGCATGCCCTATATCAAAAGACGAGCGGACTATGAAGTGCCCCACGAAAATATACTTCTGCGCCAATTTGCGGCAGTGGCCGTGCGCACCACCTGGCGCTGGCTTCCACCGGCCCTGACAGCGCGAAAAAGCCGGGCATTCCCGATTGCTGCTCAGGAACGCCCGGCTTATGCGGCAAGAGACCTAGATATGACGGTGCAAGCGGCGGGCGGCTTCGGCCAAAGAACCGGAGAGCGATGGGTAGACCGAGAAGGTCTCGGCTACATCATCCACGTGCAGGCTGTTCTGCACCGCAAGCGCCAGGGAGAAGATCAATTCACTGGCCCGCGGCGCGACGACAACGCCACCGATAACGGTGCCCGAGCCCTTGCGCGCAACGATCTTCACGAAGCCCTGCTCGACGTTCATCATTTTTGCGCGAGCGTTGGTATTCAGGTCAATCTTGATGATGTTCGCCTGGTACTTGCCCTCGGCGACCGCACGCTGCGAGACGCCGACGGTAGCGATTTCCGGGGAGGTGAAGACGTTCGAGGAGACCAGATTCAGATCGATCGGCTTCACCGAGTCGCCGAGCAGGTGGGCAACGGCAATGCGGCCCTGCATCGCGGCCACCGAAGCCAGGGCGAAGACACCGGTGCAGTCGCCAGCGGCGTAGACGTTGGTGACGGTAGTGCGCGAGACACCGTCCACCTTAATGTGGCCCGAATCGCTGAGCTGAACGCCGGCTTCCTCCAGGCCGAGGCCTTCGGTGTTCGGGATCCCGCCGACGGCTACCAGGCAATGGCTGCCTTCGAGCACTCGGCCATCGGCCAAGGTGACAAACACCTTGTCCCCCTTGCGCTCCACGCCTTCGGCGCGTGCTTGGGAAACGACGTTGACGCCGTTTTCCTTGAAGGCGTCCTCGAGCACGGCCGCGGCATCCGCGTCCTCGCCGGGAAGCACACGGTCACGCGAGGAGACCAAGGTCACCTTGGCGCCGAGCAGATTGTAGGCCGATGCGAACTCCGCACCGGTGACACCGGAGCCAACAACGATCAGGTGCTCTGGCACCTCGTTCATATTATAAATCTGGGTCCAATTGAAGATGCGCTCGCCATCTGGCTTGGCGGTAGGAAGTTCGCGCGGATGGGCGCCGACGGCAAGCAAGATGGCGTCGGCTTCGATCGACTGCTCCGAGCCGTCCGGGTGGCTTACCGCCACCGTCTTGCGGTCCACCAGGCGGCCGTCGCCGATCACGATACGCACCCCGGCACGCTCCAGGCCGGTGCGGATATCTCCGGACTGTTCCTTGGCCAAGGCCAGCAAACGGTGGTTGACCACCGAGAAGTCGGTCTGCGCATCGTTGATGCCCTCGATGTTGACACCGAAGGTTTCCGCATGCTGCACCCGGCGTACCGCGTCAGCGGTAGCGATGAGGGTTTTGGACGGCACGACATCCGTGAGGACCGCCGAACCACCCATCCCGGCACGCTCTACAACGGTGACATTGGCACCTAGCTGGGCGGCTCCCATGGCAGCTTCATAGCCACCTGGTCCGCCACCAAGGATTACTAAACGGGTTGCTTTATTCCTACGATCTGCGCTCACCTTTCCCATTGTTCACCATGCACCGGATTTGCGCACATCACGATCGAGTGAATTTCGCCCCGTTGCCACCGTTGCCACCTGACAAAGGGGCTACCTACCGGTAGCGTATTTCACGTGAATGATATGCAAAACGACCCACAGGCGTTGGCGGCACAGGCCGCCCAGGTAATTGCCGAGCAGACGAACGTCGAAAAGCACGACATCGCTCTGGTCCTAGGCTCCGGTTGGGGCCAGGCCGCCGAGCTGATCGGCGAGACCACCCACACCCTGGATGCCGCCAACATCCCCGGGTTCCATGCCCCGGCCGTACCCGGCCACCGCGGCAGCATTTCCTCGATCCTGACCGAAACCGGCAAGCGCGTGCTGGTCCTTGGCGCGCGCACCCACTATTACGAGGGGCGCGGCGTCCGTTCGGTAGTGCACCCGATCCGCACCGCTGCCGCTGCCGGCTGCACCCAAGTGGTGCTGACCAATGGCTGCGGCGGGCTGAATCCGGCATGGACTCCGGGTACCCCGGTGCTGATCTCGGATCATCTGAACCTCACCGCCGCCTCCCCGTTGGAAGGCGCCACCTTCGTGGACCTGACCGACCTCTACTCCTCGCGCCTGCGCGAGGTGGCCCGCGAGGTCGACCCGACCCTGGACGAAGGCGTGTACGCCCAGTTCACCGGCCCGCACTACGAGACCCCGGCCGAGGTGCGGTACGCCAAAACCATCGGCGCCGATCTGGTGGGCATGTCCACCGCGCTGGAAGCCATCGCCGCCCGCCATGCGGGAATGGAAATCTTCGGCATCTCGCTGGTGACCAACCTGGCCGCCGGCATCAGCCCGGTTCCATTGAGCCACGAAGAGGTGATCGAGGCCGGCCAGGCTGCCGGCCCGCGGATCTCGAAGCTCCTGGCGCAGATCATCGCCCGGCTCTAGGCGAGAATCAACTTCACTTTTCGAGGCTAGGAAAACGATGAACCACACCGAGAAAATCCAGCTCCTCGCGCGGGCGGCCCATTGGGCGGCGCAGGATCCGGATGCGGCTACCGCCGAAGAACTCCAGCAGCTGATCTCCCGGGTCGAATCCGGGGATGCAATCGCCATGGAGGATCTTGCCGAGCGCTTTTCCGGCGTGCTCGAATTCGGAACCGCCGGGTTGCGTGCCGAGCTCGGCGCCGGCCCCATGCGGATGAACCGGGTCGTGGTCCTGCGCACCGCCGCCGGGATCGCCCGGTTCCTCAGCGAACGGGCCGCAGGCGCCTATGCGCCCAAGGTCGTGATCGGTTTCGACGCGCGCTACAACTCGGAGGTGTTCGCCGTGGATTCGGCGGCGGTCTTCACCGCCGCCGGCTTCGAGGTCCTGCTCATGCCTTCGGCACTGCCGACCCCGGTGCTCGCCTGGGCGGTGCGCACCTTCTCCGCGGAGGCCGGAGTCATGGTCACCGCGAGCCACAACCCGCCCCGAGATAACGGCTATAAGGTGTATGTCGGCGGCAGGGTGGCCGACGAGGTGGGCCGCGGCGCGCAGATCGTCTCCCCCATCGATGAGCAGATCGCGGAGCTCATCGATCCGAACCAGCCGGTGGCGCAGATTGAGCGTCAGGCCTCCGGGTGGACGGTGCTTCCAGGCTCCGGCCAGGACGGAGACATCGAGGCGGCCTACCTGGATTCGATCGGCAAGGTGATTGATCCGGCGGATGAAGCCCGCGCGCTGCACCGCAAGCAGCTGAAGGTGGTGGTCAGCGCCATGCACGGCGTCGGCGGTCACACCATGCGCCAAGCCTTGCGCAACGCGGGATTCACCGATGTGCATATGGTCCCCGAGCAGGAGCACCCCGATCCGGATTTCCCGACGGTGAAATTCCCCAATCCCGAAGAGCCCGGGGCCATCGATTTGTCCCTGGCCCTGGCGCGCAAACTCGGCGCAGATCTGGTCATCGCCAATGACCCCGACGCGGATCGCTGTGCCGGTGCCATCCATGACGGCACCGCGTGGCGCATGCTGCGCGGCGACGAAGTGGGCTGGCTGCTCGGAGACCAGCTTTCGCGCACCCTCCCGGCGGAACAGAAGCTGGCGAATTCAATCGTCTCCTCGCGCATGCTCGCCGCAATTGCCAAGGACAGCGGGCGCGAACACGAGGAGACCCTCACCGGTTTCAAGTGGATCTCGCGGGTGGAGAACCTCGGCTTCGGCTACGAAGAAGCACTGGGCTACTGCGTGGCTCCGGGGCTCGTGCGCGACAAGGACGGAATGTCCGCGGCGCTGGTGCTCGCAGACCTGGCGGCGGAGCTCAAGGCCGGCGGCAGCAGCATCCAGGGGCGCCTGGACGAGCTGGCGGCCCAACACGGCGTGCACGTCACCGACCAGCTTTCCCTGCGCTTCACCGACCTGTCGCAGATCCCGGTGCTGATGGACAAGATCCGCACCAGCGCCCCGGCGGAACTCGCCGGAGCGGCGGTCACCGAGGTCACCGACCTGTCCCGCGGCACCGAAAAGCTGCCGGCAACCAACGCAATGGTGCTGCACACCTTTACCGGGGCGCGCGTCATAGTCCGCCCCTCGGGCACCGAACCCAAGCTCAAGTGCTACCTCGAAACCGTGGAGCACGCAGATGACTTGGCCGGCGTGCCTGCCGCACGGGCGCGTGCCACCGAACAGTGTCTGGCCCTAAAGCGCGAACTCGAAGCGTTCCTGAACGAATAAATTGTTCGTGCAGGACCTGCTCAAAAACTAGGTAAGAGAACGAACAGAGGATCAAGATGAGTGAACTGAGCGCCCGCGACATTGCCGGCTTTATCGACCACACCCTGCTGGCACCGAACGCTTCACGCGAACAGATCGTGACGATCTGCGAGGAAGCCAAGAAGTATGAGTTCAAGTCCGTCTGCGTGAACCCGCTGTGGGTGTCCACGGTCTCCCGCGAGCTCTCCGGCTCCAACGTCTTAACCTGTTCGGTGATTGGCTTCCCGCTGGGCACTTCCACCACCGATACCAAGGTCTTTGAAACCCGCACCGCGGTAGCCGACGGCGCCAACGAGATCGACATGGTGATCGACGTGGCTGCGGCGCTGCGTGGTGATGGCGACGCGCTGGTTAACGAGATCTTCGCCATTGCCCAGGCAGCCCACGAAGGTGGCGCGATCTTGAAGGTCATTATCGAAACCTGCCTGCTTACCGAGGAGGCCAAGGTTCTGGCCTGCGAGGCAGCCAAGGCCGCGGGCGCCGATTTCGTGAAGACTTCCACCGGGTTCTCCACCGGCGGCGCCACCGTGGAAGATGTCGCCTTGATGCGCAAGACCGTCGGCCCTGGTCTGGGGGTCAAGGCTTCGGGCGGTGTGCGCAGCGTGGAAACCGCCCGGGCCATGATTGCCGCCGGCGCAACACGTCTCGGTTCCAGCTCCGGAGTTGCTATCCTAGAGGGAGAGCAAAGCGGGTCCAGCTACTAAGGCACCGCACCCATTCGTTTCCTCAAGGAGAAAAAGTGTACTCGAACGGCAAGAACACCGCCCACTCTGGTGAAGGTCGCCTCGTTGGCAACATCGTTAATACCGTGATCTTCCTGGTGCTGTTCTCGGCTGGCATCTACGCCCTGTCCTACTGGACCTTGGAGACCGCTTGGTGGCCAACCATCGCATGCTTCGTGCTGTCGTTCGGCGCCTTCGCGATTCCGATGCACCTGATGGGACGTTCGGACTCCATCGCCGTGGCTGCCGCAGCTAACACCGCCAAGTAAGTCAAGCTTGAATCAGGGGAGGTCTTCGGACCTCCCCTTTTTCGTGCCCAGCCCGGCCAAGGCTGCTTGCTTGGGCTTAGGCTGCCAGACTAGTCTCAAGCCATGACCAGCAACTGGCACGAACGCATCGAATTATTCTGGAACACCGCAGGGACTAAAAATCCAGATGCCCTGCGCAATGAGTTGGCGCAACTACTTGCGCAAAAGCCAGCAAATGATGCTGAGGCCCTTTTTGAACGAGCCTCTCTGCACGATTATCTGGGCGAGGAAGCCCTGGCCATCGGCCCCTACCGCGCGGCCATGGCCGGGACGTTGAGCGAGCAGAAACTGAGCGAAGCGCGAATCCAGCTGGCCAGCACCCTGCGCAATGTGGGTGAGTTCCAGGAAGCCATCAAGCTGCTCCGTGCGGTCGGCCCGGACTCTTCCCTGCACCGCGATGCGCAAGCGTTTCTCGCCTTGGCCTTGCATGATGCCGGCGAAGGCACCGCGGCCCTTCGGGTCGCCTTGCAAGCATTGGCTCCGAGCCTGGCACTCTATGCCCGGCCGGTGCACGACTACGCGGACGAATTACACGCTGAATGACCGATGGCCGGGATCCCGGCCATCGGTTTGCTCGAGGCCTACTTTTTCGCTTCGGCCACCGCTGGCGTCGGCTCGAAGATTCCGTAGAGCATGCGTTCGGCCCATTCCAGGATCGCCTCGTCGGCCAGGTCCTTGCCGCCCACCGGCGAAGTCCGCGGCTTCGGGATGAAGATCGCGTTCAAGGCCGGCTTGTTCGCGGCCCCTGGGTAGAGGCGTTCCAAACGGACCTGGCGCGAGGCCGGAAGGTCTTCGATCTTCGCCGGTGACACCTTGATGTGGTTCCCGATCTGCTGGATGTCACGCAGCCCCACCGCGCGTGCCCTCACGCGCAGCGCCGCGACACGCATCAGGTTCTCTACCGGCTGCGGCAGCTTGCCATAACGGTCCTCGAGTTCCTCGCGGACCTCGGCGAGCGCTTCGGCGGTTTCGGCTCCGGCAATATTGCGGTAGGCCTCCAAGCGCAGTCGTTCGCCCGGCACGTATTCGTGGGGCAGGTGCGCATTGACCGGAAGGTCAATTTTCATTTCGGTGGCTTCTTCTTCGCCTTCGCCCTTGAAGTCCGCTACCGCCTCGCCGACCAGGCGCAGGTAGAGGTCGAAGCCGACCCCGGCGATATGTCCTGACTGCTCCCCGCCGAGCAGGTTGCCTGCTCCGCGCAATTCAAGATCCTTCATCGCCAATTGGTAGCCCGAGCCGAGCTCGTTATGCGCTGCCACGGCCTTCAGCCGCTCCAGCGCCACCTCGCCGAGCGGCTTCTCCACATCCCAGAGGAAGTAGGCGTAGGCGCGCTCGCGGGCACGTCCCACACGCCCGCGAAGCTGGTGAAGCTGGGAGAGCCCGTAGTTGTTCGCCCGGTCCACGATCAGCGTGTTGGCGTTCGAGATGTCCAGGCCGGTTTCGATGATGGTGGTGGAGACCAGCACATCGAACTTCTTCTCCCAGAAGTCCTGGATGATTCGTTCCAGCCGCGATTCGCTCATCTTGCCGTGCGCCACCTCGACGCGCGCCTCAGGAACCAGTTCGCGCAGCTCCGCGGCGACCCGGTCGATGGAGGAGACCCGGTTGTGCACGAAGAACACCTGGCCGTCGCGCATCAGCTCGCGGCGGATCGCGGCGGAGATCTGCTTATCGCTGCGCGGTCCGACGAAGGTCAGCACCGGATGGCGCTCCTCCGGAGGCGTGGCCAGCGTCGAGGTCTCGCGGATTCCGGTCAGGCTCATTTCCAAGGTGCGCGGGATTGGCGTGGCGCTCATCGCCAGCACATCCACGTTGGTGCGCATCTTCTTCAGCTCTTCCTTGTGTTCCACACCGAAGCGCTGTTCCTCATCGATGACCACCAACCCGAGGTTCTTGAACTGGACCGTCTTGGACAGCAGCCGGTGGGTGCCGATCACGATATCGATCGAGCCGTCCTTGAGCCCGGCAAGGATTTCCTTGGACTCCTTGGCCGTCTGGAAACGGGAAAGCGACTTCACCCGCAGCGGGAATCCCGAATAGCGTTCGGTGAAGGTCTGGTGGTGCTGGGAGGCAAGCAGCGTGGTTGGCACCAAGATGGCCACTTGCTTGGAATCCTGGACCGCCTTGAACGCGGCCCGGACCGCGATCTCGGTCTTGCCGAAGCCCACGTCACCGGAGATCAGCCGGTCCATGGGGATCTCGCGCTCCATGTCCTGCTTGACCTCGTTGATGGCGGTGAGCTGATCCGGGGTCTCGATATAGGCGAAGGCCTCTTCGAGCTCGTTCTGCCACGGGGTGTCCGGGCCGAAGGAGTGGCCGCGGCTGGCCATTCGCGCGGAGTACAGCTTGATCAGGTCCCCGGCGATCTCCTTGACCGCCTTGCGGGCCTTTGATTTGGTGCTGGCCCAATCCGAGCCGCCCATCTTGGACAGGCTTGGCGCTTCGCCTCCCACGTAGCGGGTGACCAGGTCCAGCTGCTCCATCGGAACGAAGAGCCGGTCCCCCGGTGCCCCGCGCTTCGAAGCGGAGTATTCCACCACGAGGTATTCGCGTTTGGCATCCTTCGAGGACCCGGACACCTTGCGTGCCACCAATTCCACGAATTTGCCGATGCCGTGCTGCTCGTGCACGATGTAGTCGCCGGTTTGCAGGGACAGCGGATCCACCGCATTGCGCTTGCGCTTGGCACTGAGCTTGCGCGTCTTGCGGCTGCCATAGGCGCTCGAACGCCCCAGCAGGTCGGCTTCGGTCAGCAACCCGAATTTCAGCTCGTCAAAAACGAAGCCGCGCCCGGCGGTGGCCTGCGTGATTTCGATGAGTCCCGCCGTGGGCAGCTCGCTGAGCTCCGGGACACGGTGCGCCGGGATCTGGTATTCCTGGAAAAGTTCAGACAGCCGCGCCGCCGGGCCCGGGCCTTCGGTGGCCACCACCAAGCGCCACCCGTCCTTGACCCGGCCGGAGAGGAATTCCATCATCGCTTCGATGTCGCCTTGGTAGCCGCGTGGTTCGCGGGCCTCGACCCGGATGGTCGCCGCGCCTAGGCCAAGATCTTCATCCGCACCCAGCGAGGTCAGCGACCACCAAGAGACCTTGGCGTCTTTGGCATGCTCAACGGTTTCGGCCAGTGAGGCGAAGTCGCCGGAGGCGAGCTTGCGTCCGGACTCCGCGGTGCTCAGATCCAATGGCGCCGCCGCGCCGTCGGAGGCCGAAGCCCACGCCGCGGCCAGGAATTCAGCGTTGGTCGCATTCAGGTCGTGGGCGCGCGAGCGGACTCGCTCGGGTTCCATCACCAGCGCGATGGACGAGGCCGGAAGCAGCGAGAGCAACGGCACCATCTCATCGACCAACAGCGGCGCCAGGGATTCCATGCCTTCCACGGCAATGCCGCCGGCAATTTTGGTCAGCATTTCCGTCGCCGCGGGGAAGTTCGCCTTGAGGTTGGCGGCCCGGCTCATCACCTGCGGGGTAATGAGCATTTCGCGGCAGGGAGTGGCCACGATCTTGGCTGGAGCCTCGCCTTCCAAGGAACGCTGATCGGCGATGGAGAAGTAGCGCATCGAATCGATTTGCTCGCCGAAGAAGTCGATGCGCACCGGATGCTCGAGAGTTGGCGGGAAGACGTCGATGATGCCGCCGCGGACGGCAAATTCGCCGCGATGAGTGACCATGTCCACCCGGGCATAAGCCGCCGCGGCCAGATCCCTGATGACTCTTTCGAAGCCCGGCTCCGCGTCGAGCTCGAGCTCCACCGGGCGCAGCTGCCCCAATCCGGAGACCAGCGGCTGGAGCACCGCGCGAATCGGCGCGATGATGACCTTCAGCGTCGGGTCTCCGTCGTGCAGCCGACGCAGGACTTCCAGGCGACGGCCCACGGTATCGCTGCGCGGGGAGAGCCGCTCATGGGGCAGGGTCTCCCAGGAAGGGAACTCCGCGATCTGCTCTGCGGGCATGTATGCGGTCAGGGACGCCGAGACGTCCTCGGCCTCGCGACCGGTGGCGGTCACGATCAGCATGACCGACTGGTCTTGCCCGGAGAAAAGCCCCTCGGCGACGTGGGCGCCGAGAATTGCGCGCATCCCTGGTGGGGCGGCGATCTCTAGCTCTTCGCTGCGGGCGTTGAAGGCCAACGAGGCGCCTTGCTGGATTCGCCTAAATGACGGTTCCTCGCGCAGGAAATCATGAAGTCCGCTCAGGCTCATGTTGCTTAAAGTTCCTCTCCTGAAGGCAAAATATCCGGTAGCGCACCACAAACAACGACCGCAAAATGTTTCCGCGGTCGGCGCAATGCCAATATGTTGTTTTATGCTGCCTTCCTAGCCTACCTAACCTGAGGGAACCGATAGGGTTAATAACGACCAGAACCGGCACGGAACACAAGATTGTTCTGCAAGAGCGCCGAACCTTTCAAGAATGGGATTCGTATTCATGGCATTGAACGCAAGCACGCAGATCGCGCACCCTGCAGACAAGGTCATCGCGACCTTAGCCGATCGCGGTTTCGCCGAGCATCTGACCTCGCTCGCCAAGGGCACGTTGACGAGTTTCACCGTTGAGGGCGACACCAATAGCGCCTTCACCCTGACTACCGTCCGCGCGCTGCCCACCGACCGCGTGCCGGACTTCGCCCGTAAATTCGTGGGCGCTTCCATTGATGTCACGCAGGTTGAGCAGTGGAGCGCACCGGATGCAGCAGGCAATCGTTCGGCATCGGTGAAGATCAACGTGGCAGGCGTCCCGGTGTCGGTCTCCGGCACCGAATCGTTGAGCCCAGCCGGTGAGCAGAGCGAATTCGCTATCGATGCGAAGGTTTCCTCGTCGATTCCGTTCATCGGCGGCAAGCTTGCTTCCGCTGCGGAGCCGTACCTGGGCAAGGCGCTGAACATGCAGGCCGCTCAGGTCAATGAGTGGCTTTCGCGCTAACCGCCGTCAAGAACCAGCGGCAAGATCCCGGGTCGGTGTGAAGATGCGCTCACCCGGGATTTTGTGGTTCGAGCCACGTTTCGCGCTAGTGTTAAAGTCAGGTGTGCCGGGAAGTCTGGTCGGCGAACAAATTTTCATTTATCGAAGTAAGCGAGTTCAACAATGACTCCAACGCCCTCTTCAGGTTCGCCAAGGAACCTGTTTTCGCGCCCAAGCTACAAAGAGTCGGTGCGCATTGGAGATATCCTGCGCAAGGAAACCGTCGGCGGCATGGTCCTCATCGCTGGCGCGATCCTCGCGCTCATTTGGGCCAACACGCCGATGCGCGATTCCTATTTTGCGCTGCGTGATTTCCACTTCGGGCCCACCCTCTTCGGTGTCGACCTGAATCTTTCCATCGGCCACTGGGCAGCCGATGCCTTGCTGGCGGTGTTCTTCTTCTTGACCGGTCTGGAATTGAAGAAAGAATTCGTCATTGGCGATCTGCGCAACGTCAAAACCGCGGCGGTCCCGGTTGCCGCTGCCTTCGGTGGCGTGCTGGTTCCGGCATTGGTCTTCGTGGCTATCGCCGCCGGTTCCGGGGGCGGCACCGAGCTGCTCCGCGGCTGGGCGATCCCCACGGCGACCGATATCGCTTTCGCCGTCGCGGTGCTTGCCGTCATCGGTTCGGCTCTGCCGGCCGCGCTGCGCATCTTCCTGCTGACCCTCGCGGTGGTTGATGACCTGATCGCCATCGTCATCATCGCCTTCGTCTTCACCGACGAGCTCAAGCTGGCCTACCTCGGGCTGGCCCTGATTCCGATCATCCTGTTCACCGTGCTGGCCCGTTCCCTGGGCAAATTCTTCGCCAAGCGCGCCTGGGCGGCGTGGGCGATCCTGTTGCCGCTGGGCGTCATCACCTGGATCTTCATCTTCGGTTCGGGAATTCACGCAACCATCGCGGGCGTGGTTCTGGGCTTCTGCATACCGGTCAAACGCACCGACGGCCGCGAAGGATATGGTTTGTCCGAACTCTTCGAGCACCGCTTCCGTCCGCTCTCTTCCGGTTTCTGCATCCCGATCTTTGCCTTCTTCGCCGCGGGTGTCACGGTGGTTTCCTCCGAATCCGGCGGCGGCGGGCTGTTCACCGACCCGGTGCTCTGGGGCATCGTGCTTGGCTTGGTGCTCGGCAAGCCGATCGGCATCATGGGCTTCACCTGGTTGCTCACCAAGTTCACCAAGGCGTCCTTGGATAAGGACGCCAAATGGGCTGACCTGTTCGGCGTGACGCTGCTGGCGGGTATCGGCTTCACCGTCTCCTTGCTGGTCTCCGAGCTGTCCTTCGGTCTGGAATCGGTGCACTACGAGCATGCAAAGGTCGCAATCCTGGCCGGCTCCTTCATTGCCGCGATCCTCGGCGCCTTGTGGCTGATCCCGCGCAACCGTGGGTACAAGATCATTGCCGCCCGCGAAACACGCGATGACAACAAAGACGGCATCCCGGATGTTTACCAGCCCGGCGACAAAGACTAGCTCTGCTTGACGAAGAAACCCTTGCTCGGCACATTTTCAATGTGCGGAGCAAGGGTTTCTTTATATCTAGCTGTTCTGGCGCTGCCCTGAGATCCGCTCAGGCGCTGGCACCCAGCATGGCGGCTTCGGCTGCCACCCAGGCGAGCATGGCGCACTTAACGCGTGCCGGGAACTTGGAGACACCAACGAATGCCGCAGCGTCTTCCAGCACGTCCTCGTCCGGAACCATGGTGCCCCGCGAGCGCATCATTTCACGGAAGACTTCCAGCTTGTCCAGGAATTCATCCTTGGTCATCTCCGGGAGCATCTCGCTGAGCACCGAGGCGGAGGCCATGGAGATGGAACAGCCATCTCCCTCCCAGCTCATCGCGGTGAAGTGGGCATCGCCATCCAGGGCCACGCGGACACGGATCTGATCCCCGCAGATGGGATTGTGCTGGTGCGATTCCCCATGCAGTTCGCCGTCTGCCGGGTCGACCAAGGGCGAGCCGAAGCGACGCTTGGCATGGTCGAGGATGACCTGTTGGTACAGCTGATCTAGCTCGTTCATTTAAACTCCAAAGTATTCACGCACGGAGGCAACGGCCTCGATCAGCGCGGTAACGTCCTGCTCGGTGTTGTAAAGGTAGGTGCTTGCACGGGTCGTGGCAGATACCCCGAGGGCACGGTGCAACGGCTGGGCGCAATGGTGCCCGACACGCACGGCGATGCCTCGCGAGTCCAGGTACTGGCCCACATCATGCGGGTGGACCCCGATGACCTCGAAAGGCACGGTGCCGATGCGCTTGATGCCGGAGGGACCGAAAACGCGCACGCCTTCCAGCTTGGACAGTCCCTCAAAGAGCATGGCCCCGAGGTGTTCCTCCCAAGCGGCAATGCGATCCATGCCGATCTCGTCCAAGTAGCTGGCGGCGGTAGCCAGCCCGTGGACCTGCGCGATGCGCTGTGTCCCGGCTTCGAAGCGCTGCGGCGACGGAAGAAATTCGGCATGTTCCATATCGACCACGGTGATCATCGATCCGCCGGTCAGGAACGGCGGCATGGCGTCCAGCAGCTCGGCACGGCCGTAGAGGCCGCCGATGCCTGTTGGGCCGAGCATCTTATGTCCGGAGAAGGCCATGAAGTCCACGTCCAGGGCCTTCACGTCAACGGGCATATGCGGGACCGACTGGCATCCGTCCAGCACCGTCAGTGCTCCGACCTTCCGCGCGGCGGTGACAAAACGCGCGACGTCCGTGATGGTGCCCAGGACGTTGGACACATGGGTGAAGGCCACCAATTTGGTCTTCTCGTTGATCAGCTCGTCGAGCAACTCATAGCGCAGTGCCCCGTGCTCGTCGACCGGCACGTAACGCAAGGTCGCGCCGGTGCGGAACGCCAATTCCTGCCAAGGGATCAGGTTTGCGTGGTGCTCGATCTCGGTCACCAGGATCTCATCGCCGGCACCGATCCGGAAGCGTGCGGAAGCCTCGCCGCCACGGCCGAGCGAGGCGTTGGAAAGCGAGTAGGAGATGAGGTTCAACGCTTCGGTGGCATTCGAGGTCCACACCAGTTCGTTGCTGCGCGCGCCGATGAACTTGGCCACGGTCTCGCGTGCCTGCTCGAAAATATCGGTGGCTTCAACGGCGAGGGTATGTGCACCGCGGTGCACTGCCGAGTTGGCGTTCTCGTAGTAATGCTGCTCGGCTTCGTAGACGCAGCGTGGCTTCTGGCTGGTCGCTCCGGAGTCCAAATAGATGAGCTCGGTGCCGTTGACCTGGTGCTCCAGGATTTCAAAGTCTGCTTTGATCCGTGCGACCTCTGCTTGAGAGAGCGCTTCGGTGGTTTCTGGGTGACCGGTAACCGTCTGCACGTGGTCCTCCGAGGTAATGGATGTGGTTTGCCAGATCGCTTAAGCTGATTAGGCAAAGGGTACATTAGCTAATTATTCCACTCTAGAACGCAGAACACATCTAAGTAAGTCCTTAGTTAGCAACCCCTCAGCAAAGGCAAAACGGCCAGAACCCCTGCCGCAGTGGCAAAAATTCTGACCGCTTTGATCGCAATACGATCAGGAAGTGTGAAACTTCTCCTGCGCCGCTTCCAACCCGGAGGACATCAACAGTTCGACTGCGTCCGCCGAATTGTCGATGAGAAACGGCAAAACTTGCTTTTCGGTTTTCGAGAAGTCCTGCAGCACCCAGTCCGCGGTATCCATGCGCCCGGCGGGACGCCCCACGCCGGCACGCACGCGAAGATAGTCCTTGGAGCCCATGGCCTTGGAGATATCGCGCAGCCCGTTGTGGCCGCCTTCTCCCCCGCCGCGCTTGAGCTTGACCGTGTCGAAGGGAATGTCGATCTCGTCGTGGACGACGATCAATTTTTCGATCCCGATGCCAAAGAACTTAGCGAGGTTCGCGACCGGCCCCCCGGAGAGGTTCATGTAGGTCAGGGGTTTGGCCAAGACGATGCGGGGCCCGCCGATGCCTAGCCGGCCCTGGATAATCTGGGCGCGCGAGGTATGGGTTTTGAATTTCGAGCCGGATCGTTGCGCCAACTCGTCGAGCACCATGTGCCCGATATTGTGCCTATTGCCAGCGTAGCCGGGCCCGGGATTCCCGAGCCCGGCTACCAGCCAAGTGTCATTGCTCATGAGTCTTAGCTACTAAAAGCTGTATTGCAGTTCCGAAGACTACAATTACGCAGCGATCAGCAGGTCCATGTGATCAACGGTGCGGTTGATGGCGTGGACCTGAACATCCTTGATCGAGGTGGTAACTTCCTTGCCCTCGATGTTCAGAACCAGCTGAACGCCGCGGTCACGGATGGCCAGGGTGGTCTCGTGGATTGGCAGCAGGATGTGCTGTGGCTCGGAGCCTGCACCGTAGATGACTGCTGGGATCATGCCGTCGCGGCGGGCCTGACGGGCTGCGCCCTTGCCGAAATCGGAACGGACTACGGCGTCAAGGTTGACAGATGCCATGATGAATCTCCTTAGAGTAAATGAATGCTTCTTCTTACGCCCTGCGTGGACCTGGGAAGCATCCATCATCTGGAGATGAAAGAGCTTTTCCGGCCTTGTCGATAACGGCTACATCAAAAAAGATGTTTCCCTCGCCTGGGCACAATGAGTAATTCTACCAGTTACTGACCCCGGAGAAAAAACATGTAGCCCATCCCACATCACCAAGAGATGATACCTTTTGGCTTAGTTCCGCTCCCCCGGTAGCGTGGCAACAATCCAATAGATCAACGGTGAGAATCCGCCTAAACCAAGGAGCACTTGTGGCTACGAAACAACCAGCGATGTCACCGTCCGAAATGCCGGTTTCAGAAGTCTTGGACCGTGCCCCCGGGGCACGTCGAGCCGAGGCCGAGGAGCTGCTGAGCCTCTATCAGGAAATCACGGCAGAGACACCGGTGGTCTGGGCCGGGAAAATCATCGGGTTCGGTGAATACGAATACTTCCACGCCAACGGGCGCAGCGCACGGGCACCGCTCATGGCCTTTGCCCCGGGATCTGCAAAGCACACCCTCTATCTCCAAAGCGGTTTCGCCGAGAAGTGGCCCGAACTGCTCGCGGCGCTCGGCCCGCACCGGGCCAGCAAGGCCTGCCTCTATCTGGGACGGCTATCCAAGATCGATCTGGGCGTGCTTCGTGAGCTGCTCGAAGCCTCTCACACCTTGGCGCGCACCGAGGCCGAGCCGGGCCCGGCTTCCGACGGCTGAGCTTCATGCGCTGGTAAATAGCTTTTAACGGCTTCTGGCCGGCACCCGAAGGTGCCGGCCAGAAGCTTGCGAAACGAGGACTGCTAGGCACGTCCGTCGAAGAGGTTCGTCACCGAACCTTCGTGGAAGACCTCGGAGATGGCGCGAGCCAGCATCGGTGCGATCGAAAGCACGGTGAGGTTCTCGAAGCGCTTCTCTTCAGGGATCGGCAAGGTGTTGGTGACAACCACTTCGGTGGCACCGGACTCGGCCAGACGCTGCGCGGCAGGCTCGGAGAACACCGCGTGGGTCGCGGCGATGATAACGTCCTTGGCTCCGGCTTCCTTCAGCACGCGCACCGCTCCGGCGATGGTTCCACCGGTGTCGATCATGTCGTCGATCAGCACCGCGGTGCGGCCTTCAACCTGGCCCACCACGGTTTTTGACTCGGCCTGGTTAGGCATGGTCAGATCGCGGGACTTGTGGACGAACGCCAGCGGGGCACCGCCGAGGCGTTCGGCCCACTGCTCGGCAACGCGCACGCGGCCGGTGTCCGGGGAGACCACGGTAACCTGCTCCACATCCACCTTCGTGCGGATGTAGTCGGCCAGCAGCGGGAAAGCAAACAGGTGGTCCACCGGGCCGTCGAAGAAGCCCTGGATCTGCGCGGTGTGCAGATCGCAAGAGATCACCCGGTCCGCGCCTGCGGTCTTGAACAGGTCGGCGACCAGACGAGCCGAGATCGGCTCGCGGCCACGGCCCTTCTTGTCCTGGCGGGCGTACGGGTAGAACGGTGCGACCACGGTGATGCGCCGCGCCGAGGCGCGCTTCATCGAATCGATCATGATCAGCTGTTCCATCAGCCAGTTGTTCAGTGGGGCCGGGTAGGACTGCAGCAGGAAGACTTCCTTGCCGCGGACCGACTCATCCGACCGAACGTAGATCTCGCCGTTAGCGAAGTCGTAGGCGTTCAACGGGAGCAGTTCGGTGTCCAGTTCCTTGGCGACTTCCGCTGCCAGTTCCGGGTGTGCCCGGCCGGTGGCCAGGACCAGCTTTTTATCGACATTATGGCTGATTTCACTCATGGGGTTTGCTTTCTCGCTCGCTTCGCTATCACGTATGAGGTGGTCTGAGGAAATGACTTCCTCGCATGAATTACTCGGAATCCGAGCCATTCAATGAGGACTTGAATGCGGCGTCGGCCGAAGGTGTGCCGGGGCGCTTCTCCAGCGTCCAGCCCTCGGTGTTGCGCTGCGGGGCCACGGACAGCGCAAGCGCACCGGCCGGGACGTTTTTGCGGACGATCGCGCCGGCGCCGGTATAGGCGCCGTCCCCGAGTTCTACCGGGGCGATGAACACGGTGTTCGAGCTGGTGCGCACATGCGAACCGATCTTGGTGCGGTGCTTCTTCTCGCCATCGTAGTTGGCGGTGATGTTGCCGCAGCCGATATTGGTGAATTCGCCGATTTCGGCATCCCCGGCGTAGCCGAGGTGCGAGAGCTTGGAGCCGCGGCCGATGGTGACGTTCTTGGTTTCGTAGAACGCGCCGATCTTGCCGTCCGGGCCGAGCTCGGTCCCCGGGCGCAGGTAAGCGAATGGGCCCACGCTGGCTCCCTCGGAGATGCGCGAGTCGGTAGCGTCGGTGCGCTTCACGGTGGCGTTCTGGCCGACCACCACGTTGGTCAAGGTGGTGTCGGGGCCAACTACCGCGTTGGTGCCGATGATGGTCTCCCCGTGCAGCTGGGTGCCCGGCTTCAGGGTGACATCCTGGCCGATGATGACCGTCGCGTCGATCCAGGTGGTGGCCGGGTCAACGATGGTCACGCCCTGGCGCATCCAGAATTCGGCCTTGCGCTCGTTGTAGATGCGGGCCAGATTGGAGACCTGGACGCGGTCGTTCGCGCCCTCGATCTGCCAGCGGTCGGCGATCTGCGAGGAAGCGACGCGGCCGCCACGCGAGCGAGCAATGGCGAGCACGTCGGTCAGGTACATTTCGCCCTGCGCGTTGTCGGTGGTGACCTCGGTCAGCGCCGAACGCAGCATGGCGGCGTCGAAAGCATAGATGCCGGAGTTGATTTCCTTGACGGCAAGCTCGGCTTCGCTGGCGTCTTTCTGTTCGCGGATGCCGGAGACATCCCCGTTTTCATCGCGCAGGATGCGTCCGTAGCCCGAAGGATCATCCAGCTCGGTGGTCAGCACGGTGACCGCATTGCCGCTGGCCTCGTGGGTGACAACCAATCCGGAGAGCACCTTGCTGGTGAGCAATGGCACATCACCGTAGGTCACCACGACGGTTCCTTCGAGGGCTGGATCCACCGCTTCAAGGCCCTGCTGCACGGCGCGTCCAGTGCCGGGAACTTCGTCCTGGTCGGCAATGGTGATGTTCGGGAACTGGCTCAGAATATGTGCCGCCACGAGGTCACGCTGGTGACGCACCACGGCGACCAAGCTCTTGGGCTCCAACGCAGAAGCTGCATGCAATGCGTGGGAAATCATGGAACGACCTGCGATTTCATGCATGATCTTCGGCTTCGCCGATTTCATCCGAGTTCCCGCGCCTGCGGCGAGGACAATAACGGCTACTGGTGCGTTGACCTGATCGCTCAAGTGCTTTCTCCTGCGAAGTCGAGTTTGAGGTTTCCGGCATTGAAGTAAAACCCCGGTGACAGTCTATCGCGCGGAAGAAGATCGGCTTAACTGGCGCCAAAAAGAAAAGCGCCCGCAAGGGGCGCTTGAGCAAAGTGGTTCCGCCCGTAGGATTCGAACCTACAATGCACAGCTCCAAAGGCTGGCGTGTTGCCATTACACCAGGGCGGAAAACGCACCGCGCGGGCTTTACCCGTTTAGCACGCTAATTATTCTGCCACGATCCATGTCCTGAGTGAAATCGCACAACACACCTATGAAACGTTATTTTTGGCCTTTCAGCTGTTCTCCGGCAAAAAATCACCGGTTCCAGGTGATGCGGATCCGACTCGATTTGCCCTGCTTCGTAAACTAGAGGTGTGGCTCATTTACTCGGGGGCGAAACCCTACATCTGGAATATCCCACTCACGTCGTATTCGACTCGGTCACCATCGGCATTTCCGAAGGTGACCGCATCGGGCTCGTGGGACGCAACGGCGAAGGCAAATCTTCGCTACTACGCATGCTCGCGGGCAAGATCGAGCCGCACTCAGGCCGCGTGACTAGACGCAGCGGAGTGCGCGTCGGTGTGCTCGACCAGAGCGATACCTTGGATTCCGACGCCACCGTGCACTACGCGCTGGTCGGCGACATGGAAAACCACGAATGGGCCGGCGAGGCACGCATTCGCGATGTGGTTTCCGGCCTGGTGGCGGACTTGGATTGGGAAGCGAAGATTTCCACCCTCTCCGGCGGCCAGCGACGACGCGTCGCCTTGGCCGCATTGCTGGTCCAGGACTGGGACGTGGTCATCCTCGACGAGCCAACCAACCATTTGGACGTCGAAGGCATTTCGTGGCTGGCAAATCACGTGAAGAATCGCTGGGCGAAGAACTCGGGCGGGCTCATGGTCGTAACCCACGACCGCTGGTTCCTGGACGAGGTCTGCACCGACACCTGGGAAGTCCATGACCGCCTGGTCGAACCCTTCGAGGGTGGCTACGCCGCGTACATCCTGCAGCGCGTAGAACGTGATCGCATTGCGGCTGTGACCGAAGGCAAGCGCCAGAACATGATGAAAAAGGAACTCGCTTGGCTCCGCCGAGGTGCCCCGGCGCGAACCGCCAAACCGAAGTTCCGCATCGAAGCGGCAAACCAGCTGATCGCCGACGTTCCACCGGTTCGCAATCCCCTGGAACTGAAGAAGATGGCAACCACGCGTCTGGGCAAGGACGTGGTGGACCTGCTGGACACCGAGGTCAGCTTCGGTGAGAAGCGCATCCTGAAGCCTTTCACCTGGCGCATCGCCCCGGGTGAGCGCACCGGCCTGCTCGGTGCCAACGGCGCAGGCAAGTCCACTCTCTTGGGCCTGATTGCCGGAACCGTGTTGCCTACCGGCGGCACGATCAAGCGCGGCCAGACGGTTAAGCTCGCGGTGCTGGACCAGCAGTTCCGTGAATTGGAAAAGATCGGCGAGGATCGGGTCCGAGAGATCTTGGCCCGCTACCGCACTACCTTTAATGTGGACGGCAAGGATCTGACCCCGGCGCAGCTTTTGGAGCGCTTGGGCTTCTCCTCGGCACATCTGTCCACCAAGGTCCGGGAACTATCCGGTGGCCAGCGCCGCCGGCTTCAGTTGCTGATGATCCTGATGGATGAGCCAAATGTGCTGATCCTCGATGAGCCGACTAACGATGTTGATACCGACATGCTGGCCGCCCTCGAAGACCTGTTGGATTCTTGGCCAGGTACCTTGATTGTCGTTTCCCACGACCGCTACTTGCTAGAACGCGTCACCGATCAGCAGTACGCAATCCTCGATGGAAACTTCCGTCATGTGCCAGGTGGCGTAGATGAATACCTGGAGCTGCGCAGTTCAGAAAGCTCCAAGGGCTCGGGCAACCCCACAAGCGCTTCCGCAAAGGGCGGCAAAACTGCGGGCGGCTCGGGCGTTGACCGTCGAGCCGCGCAGAAAGAACTGAACGCGAACGTGCGCAAGGTCGGCCAGCTCGACCAGAAGATCAGCAAGCTGAACGAAAAGTTGGCAGCACATGATCAAAGCGACTTCGAAGGTCTGGGCAAGATCACTGCCGAGATTCGTGAACTTCGAGAACAAGTTGACGTCTTAGAAGAACGTTGGCTGGAACTGTCTGAATTAGTCGACTAGTCAACTGCTTCGGGTTCTTCCTGAATAGACGAAATGGTGGCGCAGAAACTTCGGTTTCTGCGCCACCATTTTTATGGAGCAAACGCCCAGAAATGTGTCCCGCTTAGCCCCCGTTCACCGGGCATTTTCTCGGGCGGGGTATACGGGAATGCGAAATCGTTGGATACTCGAAGTTTTGAAAACAGCAGAAGTCAGCTGAGCTCCTGTCCCGTATAGGGACCGGCTTATGGGACGGTATGGGAACATTATGGAATGCCTACCTTTGACCTCCGTCCGTTATCGGCCGGACAAGTGGAATTGCACGACGCTCGACGGAAACGCCGCTGGACCGTCGATCTAGAACCTTTCGAGATTGGGGCCATCTCCGTCACCACGGCGCAGTACGCGCAATTGATGGGTCAAATCGAAACAGGCTCCCAAGCACCTCTGGTAGATATCAATTGGTTGGAAGCCATCAAGTTTTGCAATGCAGCGTCAATGAATGAAGGGCTTGCCCTGCATACATCTTCGAGGCAGGCGAAGTGAGTTGGCAGACTAACGCCTCCGGATACCGCCTGCCCACCGAAGCCGAATGGGAATACGCGTGCCGCGCTGGCACAGTGGGGCCACACTATGGCCCCCTCGATGCCATTGGGTGGACAGCGGATGACAAGCTAGAGAACCCGAAAGAAGTTGGCCAAAAACTACCCAATGCCTTCGGACTCCACGACACCCTTGGAAACGTCTGGGAATGGTGCTGGGATCTACTCGATCCGGCTCGCTACGACGATTACCGAGTCTTCCGCGGGGGAGGTTTTGCTGATAAGTCGTGGAGCGTGCGGGCTTCGACGCGTCGCGGTGGTGCGCCTGGGATGAGCCACCCAGACGTTGGCCTGCGCATTGCGCGGGGTGCTTTCGATGATGAACAGGCAGCGCAAGGCTGGTCAGCCGAGGTTGATTCTGAACGGGGAAAGATAACTGGCATGCTGCCATCCGGGTGGACGCCCCGGCGATACTGAGACTGACCAATGCAGGACAGCCCATATACATTGTGGCTGGTGTCCCACAGGAGGTTCCTCTTACGGACGCGCAAACGCACTGAAAGGGACTTTGGTTCCAGATCCGGAACAAGAGGCTTAACGAAAGAAAGGGCCCACCATCGTGGGCCCTTCAATACCTTCTATGCACCACGCTGCCTATTCGAATGGCGAACCATTGAACAGAGGACCGATCCCGTAGTGCTCCTGTAGTCTACTACTTATGCCTGAAGGATTACCACATGCCAATGTTCCCACTCCC
Source organism: Glutamicibacter sp. BW80 (assembly GCF_002332385.1). Taxonomy (NCBI): domain Bacteria; kingdom Bacillati; phylum Actinomycetota; class Actinomycetes; order Micrococcales; family Micrococcaceae; genus Glutamicibacter; species Glutamicibacter sp. BW80. The sequence goes on from NZ_NRGV01000050.1 coordinate 232,781, forward strand.
AGGCAGGCCATCGCATGGCTATCGCAACACCGCTACGACAAGTATCTGGCGTTGGCCTCAGGTGATCACTCGCTGGCCATGGAAATCTACTCCTGGAACTCTGAACTCTCTTCGGCAATCCTTCGCGATCTAGCCCATGTGGAAGTCGCAGTTCGCAATGCCCTTGACGGTCAGTTGGCACCGACTTTTCCCGACTGGGCAGCACAACCAACGCCCGGCTGGCTGCAACTGCAAAACGGTACGCAAAGGGTCCGCATGCGACAGCAAAAATTAAACAACGACGGCCTGAAACTACTCCGCCAAGCCCAACGTGACGTCGGAGCGGCCGCCACCCACGGTATGGTCATTGCCAGGCTCTCATTTGGCTTCTGGCAATTCCTCATCACGCCGAGAGTCCGAGAAAGCACGCTCTGGACCCCCTATCTACATCGGGGTTTCCCACGCGGCACAGCCCGGGCGGACGTCTCCAGGTTTCTCGAATCGGCAGTAAGTTTAAGAAATCGGCTGGCCCACCTCGAACCGGTTGCCAGTGCCTCAACCAGTGTCACGGAGCGCTTGGCCGATATGAACGCCCTCTTCAAGCTTGTGGCACCCGAAGTCCATGACTGGATCACGGAAATCAGCGATGTCACAGAAATCATCAACCGCGAACCGGTCAGCGGGCTCGTCTCAGCACGAGTGAACCGAACCCCATGAAAAGGGTGGGAGATTGTGCCCAGTGAAGGTTAGGCTTACGGAACCTGCGCTGGATACAAGGTTAGAGGGTGTGTCCACCAAATCCCATTTAGCCGGCCACCTAACCGTTGCGATAGAAATGATGAATTATTTTGCAATGAGTCAGACCATGAACAAGGCACTAACCGGAACCAGCTCTATACGCTTCGAGCGCGGGTAGGGTGTGAAGAATGAACGCGAAATCAGCAGCCGGTATTCGATTACTCTCTTGGTCAGGTACAGGGATGGCGATCTTGTCCTTGCTAGCAATACAGTCATGGGCAGGGCAAATCATTTTTCTGTCGCTGGGTTCCTTATTCTTCATCCTTTCGGCACAGCGAATAGCGAAACTTGAGGCTTTCAGCGCGCATGTGCCGAAGAATGTCCCGTTTTATCTTGCCATAGCATCAGCGATAGCGTGTCTCGTACGTTTTTCGATTTTGACTCTGACGTCGATACCGGCTCAGCATGGTGAATACGTTTCGAGGAATCAGAATCCAATGGTTACCTTTGTTGCTAGCAATACAGGATTCTTCTACATTTTTTCCTTAGTATTGCTGTTTGGCATGGCTCTAGCCACTCTTGTTTTTCTATCTATACCGACCCGCGAAAAAACCCGCGAAGCTCTCTCGTAAGTTGTCGCACGAGCCAACTGTAGATTCACGAATTCTGATATCGAATTAATGCCTCAGGCTGGACTCGACTGATATTCCTGTTCCAAGTAGCTGTCGAAGATCTTAGCTGTCCGTAGAGGGTTCCTGCTACGAGACGGGTTTGGCTTGATTCTGTCCCGTAGCGGAACCTTGACCGGTGCAGGCGAAGCTCTTCTGATGCCCCCTGAGCGTAATCACGGCAATGGAGCTGGCCCTCCGCTGAGGCCTGGTAGATACATCCACGGAAGTGCAAGTGAACTGACTAGTCTCGACTTTTCTTCTTCGTGAAGAAGCCCGCGCCAATCAATCCGATTGTCACGATTACGCCGATCATAATGACGTCGGCACTTTCCATGTCGTTACCCCCGGTCGGTCTTCGGTTTTCTTACACTATAGCTTTTCACGGGATGGCCAAATCGAGGTGAAGCCCCGCTGTCCCATAAAGCGTTCCTTCTCCGGGCACTGGGTGCTGTGAAAGAATGTTTTGGTGAATTGCTTGGATGATGAGTTGCAGTTGGTCCTGAGTCTTGAGCCAGACGGAATCAATGAGGCCGCATTGATTTGGGCCCGCGCCACAGCCGTGCGCGACCAACGTCCAGAGCCGCTTACCGGCGAAGAAAAAATCCTTGGAATCCAACGGCGATTACAGCTGGAGGGAGCTAAACTCCTCGTTGCCAACCGCGAAGACTCCTGCGTGGGATTCGCGCTCTTTGCACCTCACGAAGAAAGCCTAGAGATCTTCTACCTTGCAGCCACCCCCGAGGTGTGGGGCAGTGGCGTGGCAAGTAGCCTGCTAGTCGCCGTTGAAGAATACGCCAAGAGTATCGGTCGCGCGGCTCTGGAACTATGGGTCATCGATGACAACAGTCGTGCTCTTGCCGTTTACGAGGGATCTGGATTTGTCGGTACTGAACAGGTGAAGCATGACCAATTATCGGGCCAGATTGAGCGACGGATGCTAAAGGAAATTTGTTAGTTGGCCGCTACGGCCTAAACCCAACCGCCGATGTCCCGCAGGTGGTTCTTGAGCCGACGTTGCCTCCAGCCTATATAGGCTCGTTCTTTCCTAGTTCCAAGGTCGCTAGGCTGAGAACATGAAACCTGGAAGATTGAAGGCTATTGGAACGGTCCTGCTGCTCTTGGCCATTGTTGGCACGCTTAGCAGCTGGTCAGTGACCGGCGATGATCGCATTGCCTCTACCGTCATCAACGTACTTCTATTCTTAGTCGGAGCAGTAGCAATATTTCTGGGATACTGGCGTTCTCGCGTTCGAGGAACCGCGACGGCACAAAAACGAATCGGCTGACTCTGAACAGGTAACTTTGAATTCTGTATAGCCGTCCCGCAAAGCGTTCCCCAAACGGGGGAGATTCGGGAAAAGAAAAACTCCGGGTCCGCCAAGGCGAAATACCGGAGTTTCCAATTCATGGCCCGAGTAACATGAAACAGCGGTCATCAAGGGCTTGCAAATCAACCTTACCTTGAAAGGTGACATATGGCGAAGGCATCGGGCAACGATACTTGGATCGAGAACTGGCTGAGCATGGACCGCTTTTCCACCTACCTCGAAGTCGCGGGAGGCTCTCGCACACGCGCCCTGGACCTATATGACTGGAACGCCAAGCTCAGTGCCGCTTTTCTCCACGACCTCAGCCACCTCGAAGTCGGCCTGCGGAACGCGTGCGACCGCCAACTTGCAGCAGCGACACTCCCAGGTGACACGCATTGGACCGACCCAGCTACGCTACTTGCCCTATTCCCCATTGTGATGCGACGAAACAAGCTGACCGGTCGGTTGCATGACGTGAACAAGATTCCCAGGAGCAACGTCGAGCGCGCCCGAACAAGCGCAGCAACAAAGCCACATGCCCCGCCATTGCCAGGGAAGACAGTCGCTGAGATCATGTTCGGCTTCTGGACCTATCTCTTGGCTGACGCGCATGAAAAAACGATCTGGGTTCCCCATCTCCACAAGGCGTTCCCTCCAGGGACAGACCGGAACCGACTCAACGACTCACTTGCCTCGCTTCGTCGCTTTCGGAACCGAGTGGCCCACCATGAGAACATTCTCCGTGGCTCGGAGGGTGAACGTCGCCGAATCGTCTATCTGGTGCGATTGCTGTCTACCGATGCGCTGGAGCATCTCCAAGCCAACAGCGACGTCGCCACGATTCTGGGGACGCGCCCATAAGGGTTTAGTGTATTGGAGTGTCCCGGTAGACGTTCCTCTTGTGCGCATCGAAATCGATCGTTCAGGAAATCAATTCAGGTGGGCACTTATCCCTCTTGTCCTAGACTGATGGCAGGATGGAGATATGCAGCACACTGTCCCTATCTACAGCATCGCGAAATCCTACACCGCCGCCGCTGTTCTCTTGACGTTTAATCCGCAACTACACATCGGTGATCGCCTGGTCTGGCTACCAGCGCATTTGAAATCTCTGTCGTTCGAAGACTTGCTCTCACACCGTTCCGGGCTCAATGATTATTTTGTTTGGCCGGACTATCGAGCTGCAGTAGAGAACGCCGCAGAACCTTGGGACGCAATGGACATCATTGCGCGTGCAGAGGTGCAAAACCCTGGCGGATTTAACTATTCAAATATCGGGTACCTACTTCTACGCTTAGCTCTCGAAGATTTCCACCAGAAGCCTTTTTACAACGTGCTCGACAACTTGATCTTTAGCCCTCTTGGTATTCAAGCCTCTCCTTTTGATTCCCTTGATGATTGGGAACAATGCAATCATCCCGCGATCACTGAGAAACTGCGCAACTACCACCCAGGATGGGTGTACACCGGAACTTTCGCAGCCACACCCGATGAAGCTGCACGTGGAATTGCGTTAATCATGCGAAACGAGCTGGGGTCGGCCGTGCCTGAAACAATGTCGAAAACCCATTTGGTTGGTGCTCCGCAGAATCATCCGATGTCGCCGGAAGCTGGATACGGGCTGGGACTTATGACGCGCGGTCTACCTCCAGTAATTGTTGGGCATGGTGGGCAAGGTCCAGGGTTTAATCACTTCGCTGCAGTCAGTTCCGATGGTTCCCGCTGGTGCGGAGATACGAGCGCGCAGGAAGGTGAAGATCACGATTTGATTCGTCGATGCGTGGCCGCTGTGACCAACGATGATCTCACGGTGTCCCAGTAAAGGTTCCTCAATCGGAACGATCAGTTATCGCAATCAGGGTCATGCCACACCTTAGATCTGGCGGCAGGCCAGCGCCCACCTTCCGGAACGGTGCGACTGTTCCGTTTGGAAAAGTGCGCCTCGCTGGTTCTCGATTCGAAATGAATGAATTGGCATGGTCTGCGATTAGTTGTCCCGACACTGTTTGCCGCACAGCGACTCCGCGGTTCGAGCGCCGAGCTCGTCTACAAGTTTTGGGTCCAAGCTGTCAGCGGCAACTCGCGCAATCCCCCTACCTAAATCAGCGCTAAAAGACGGATTGGCCCGAAGCCGCAACGACGCCTGAGCGAGTACGGTGGAGTGTTTTCACCAGCATCACGGCGAACACCACGGCCAGTACATCAGCGGCCAGCACCATGAGCAGTGAAGCATGAGCTGCAATCCATAACGGATTCGCATTGGGTAGCATCTGGGCGGGATCGACTCCAGCGGCCGCCTCCATTCGATTGACGGCGGCGCTGTCCGCAATCTGCCAGAGAAAGAAAAATGCTACGACTGCGACATTAAGGCCCAGCAGCGTCAAACCGCCAAGAACCCCGAGTAGCTTATTGAAATCTCTTGGCATTCGCACTCCTAATTACAGCCGTTCCGAACGGATTCCCAGAGCCGCCGGATGAGCAACTTCGAGTCCAATCCCTATTATTCCCGCTTTGGCGCACCGGGGGTTCTCCGTGTCGGGGCGGCCCAGCCGGATACCGGACGGCAGTCGATGCCCTTGGCCGCGGGAGACCGGCCAGACAGTTCGCTGGATCGGTTGTCTGTGTCCCGGCACGGTCCAGGGCTTCTGGATGAGGGACTTTTTCTGCCCCACGAATCACTGCACTCGGTCAAATACCGAGCCCCGGCCCGGCATAATGATTCGGCCCCGGGCGATCAGCGACGTGGAGGCGAAAGCCGGTCCCGACGACGCGCAACGGCCAGGAACACCACGGTAGCCACCGAGCACACCAAGATGGCGACGATGCTGGCTTCCGGCCCGAAGCTTCCCCCGGAAAGCCAGTCCGGTCCGCTGGTCACCGCGGTGACCAGCGAATCGCGGGCCTCGGAACCCGAGGTGATCGATCCGAAAAGGCCCGTTGTCGCAAAGTTCCAGCCGAAGTGCACTCCGATCGCCAGCCAAAGCGATCCGGTGGCAAGGTATGCGGCGCCCAGCATGATTCCGGCTTCGATCATGATGGCGAAGGCGCCCGGCAGCGAAGCATCCGGATTCACCAGGTGAACGAGCCCGAAGAGGATCGCCGAGGCGCCAAGTGCCACGGCTGTGCCCCAGCGGCCGCGCAGCAGGCGGAACACGACTCCGCGGAAGAAGACTTCTTCCGAAACGGCGATCGCGCACATCATTCCGGCGACGGCCAGCATGCCGGATATGGACCCCCAGCCGGTGATCGTGTACGCGCCGCAGAGGGCGAGGATGCCCACCGTCGCGCCGGACATCAGCACTCCGAGCCCTGTGCCGGCCAGCAGGTGGCGGACGCCGTGGTCCGATGGGAATTCTTCTACCTTGCGGCGTTCGACCCTTCGACCGGTCCAGATGTACAGGCAGATCATGGCAGCAGCCAGGATGGGGCCGATGGCCAGCGCGGCCACAGGGTTGCGCGGCCAGGCGACGATGGCGTTAGTCGCCAGCATCGCCACGGCTAATCCGGTGACCATAATGGCCGTTTTGATCCAGGAACGCGTTCCGGGGTCCTTGACCCCGCGCTTGGATGCTGGCTTGAGGTCCTGCGTGGACTTAGTCATTTTTGCTCCTTATCCCATACTCGATTTCGGGGTGTGAGCATGACGTTACGGCGTTCGAGAACACGGCAAATCCCCCGCGAGCGGACACTTGGGATCCCTCGCTCGGGGGACCCTCAGGACCAGGCGGCGAGTCCCGTTCTGTGCGCGAGCACTACGGCCTGCACCCGGTCACGCACCTCAAGCTTGGTCAGGATGCGCGACACATAGGTCTTCACCGTCTCATGGCTGATCACCAGTTGGGCCGCGATCTCAGCGTTTGACAGCCCCTCGGCGATGAGGATCAGCACTTCGCGTTCCCGTGCGGTGAGCGCTTCGAAGATCGCAGCATCCTGCGCGGAGGGCCGCAGCCGGTCAGCGTAGCGTCCGATCAAGGATCTGGTCACCGCCGGTGCGATCAGCGAGTCGCCGGCAGCGATGGTCCGGATGGCCGCCGCCAGCTCGGCAGGCCTGGCATCTTTGAGCAGGAAGCCGCTCGCTCCGGCACGCAGCGCGTCGTACACCAGAGAGTCCAAGGAGAATGTGGTCACCACCAGGACGCGTGCGGCATCCGAAACCTGCGGCCCGGCTATTCTCCTGGTCGCTTCGATCCCGTCCAGCAGCGGCATGCGGATGTCCATCACTACGACATCGGGGCATTCGCGGCGGGTGACCCGTACGGCTTCTTCCCCGTCTGCCGCCTCGCCGATAACCGCAAGATCGGGCTGGGCATTGATGATCGTCGCGAATCCGGCGCGCACAAGCTCTTGGTCATCGCAGATCACGACGCGGATCGGCATGTTCGCCGCGGCCGCGCTCACCGCGGAATCCGCACGCGCACCACGAACCGCTGGTCCACCGGTTCGGCCTGCAGCTCCCCGCCTGCCAGTTCCACCCGTTCACGCATACCGATGATCCCCCGGCCTCCCGATACTGATGCCATTCTCTTGCGGCGGCGGCCGGAACTGGCCACTTCGACCATGATCTCATGTTGGCCGTAGGCGACTTCCACCGTTGCGGCACCGTCGCGCGAGTGCTTCATCGCGTTCGTGAGACTCTCTTGGACCACCCGGACTATCACCAGTCCGGTGGCTCCCGTCAATGGGCGCCGCTCGCCGCGTTCCACGAATTCGACTAGCTGACCGGCCGAGCGGGCCCGTGCGACGACGTCGCTAACCTGCTGCTCGGCGGGCGCACGGGTGCTCTCAGCCTTCCCGTCCAGCGCCCCGAGCAGGCTGCGCAAGTCCTCCAGCGTGGTTCTGCCCCCGTCGGCGATGGAGGCCAGCAGATCCAGCGTCCCCCGATCGAGATTCGGACGAAACTGACCGGCCTCGGCCTGCACCACCATCGCGGTCACATGATGGGCGACCACGTCGTGCAGCTCGTGGGCGATCCGCGCCCGTTCGGCCGTGATCGTCTCCCGTTCGGCCGCCTCGGTGCGGCTGCGACGCATCGCGGCCTGCGATCGGAGCCACGAGCCGAAGAACCACAGCGCCGCCAGAAGCGCTCCGAAGGCCAGCGCGTCGGAGACTGTCAGGGACGCGTCGAGCGGAATCAGCGCCGCGACGAGCGCGGCATAGCCGCCTAGGACGAGCAGCGAAGTCAGCATCCGGTGCCGCTGGACCAATGCCCCCGCGCCCACCAGGGCAACGAGCAGGCCGAGGGCGGCGAAGGTGGTGGGGAACCCGAGCAATTGGTACGCCGCGAACGCCGCAAAGGCCAGCGCCAAAGACCACTGCGGCCAGCGGCGCAGTATCGCGACCGAGCCTCCCTGGATCACGATCAGACAAACGCCGAGCGGATTGAGCGGGTGATCGGGCGACGCGGCCAGCTCGAGCCCCTGCTGCGCCACACCCGGCACGAACGACAAGCCGATGAGAACGACAGCGGACACGACTTCCTACTTGAGTTGCGCCACCGGAAATCGGACAGTCTTCATCCCAAAATCGTACCCGGATGCCCAGGGCGCAGGTGATGCCGCGGCGGGCAGCGCCGCGATGACGGTTCCATCTGCCGGCGTTCCCCCAAGGGCCTGCGAGCGGGCACAGGAAGGTTGCTTCGCTGACGCCGGCGGCAGATCCGGATGATGTAGGTCAATGATCCGAGTACTGCGGTGCGGAAGTAAATGCCGCCAAACCGAGTGGATACGTTGACCTTGAGGCAGTCTCCGCTGTAACCGCCTCGCGTGTTGACAGCCGCGACCCCGTGGCGAATGGCTGTAGCCTACAAGGTGAGCACGATCTTGCAGCGAAAACAATGATCGTGGTTGCCCCTTGGAGTCAGTCCGGCGGTTGAGTTTTCAGCGGTGAGGCATTTGGCGTCACGATTCGATCCACTAAGGAAGGTCCCGTTTTGCATTCGTCCTTTATCCCGCCGCGTCAGGTCAATATCGGCGACGCGGCAGCATTCGTCGGCACCACACCGCAGGCCATCCGTCGCTATCACGAGATTGGCCTGCTCCCCGAGCCCGAACGGGGCAGCGATGACCGCCCCCGATACGGCTACGAAGACATGATCCGGCTGCTGTGGATCCACAAGATGACCGGCGCCGGGTTCGCCTCGGAGAAGATCCGTGACGCCTTTGCCGGCACGGCTCCTGTTGGTGCCGACAGCGTGCAAAACGCCGCTATCGCGCAACGCATGCGCACCCCAGATGGCAGAATGGGATTACTTTCCGACTTCGTCACCTGCCGCCTCAAGCCCCTGCCCAAGGGCTCCCTGCGCCAGGCGGATCTGGACAGCCTGCTGGTCACAGAGCGGATCTTCGGCCCGCTCGGCGCGGCCCTCCAAGCCACCCGTTTCATTGCCATAGCGACCCACCCGGGTCTGCAAGAAGAATCCGACCGTGTTGATATCGCCGAGGAGGCACTCGATGACACGATCGCTGCCGAGGACCCGCGTGTGGCACTGGTGGCTGCCAAACGGCACGCATTCGAATTGCAGCTGCACGCAGTCATCGAGGGTTCCAGCCTGGCGCTGAGCGACGAAGCGATCGTCGACTCCTGGGACGCGTTGCACCCCGAGAACGAAGATGAAGATGAGAGCGGAGTCGACCAAGACCCTGGCACGGGGCCAGAGACCATGAGCGCAATCGAAGCTATTGGAAAGATGCCCTATGATTTCTCCCCGGCCCGCCTGCGCTGCATGGAATTGGCCGAAGAACTCGCCGCCAGCCAGTCACCCGATTCTTGAACAAGGCCCCTCGTCCTGAACAAGGAAGTCTGCTCAGATATCCGTTGCGCCAGTCGAGGTTCCTTGCGGCACCTTGGTTCAGATATCGCGCTTGGGAGCAGCATGTCGATGGCCCGGCCCGAGAACGTGCCCGTTGCGGGTGCCCCTAGCGGACCGAGCACTTGTTGGAAACAGGGCTTCGCCGCGCCATGGGTTCGGGTCCCGGCCAGCGACCGGCCTACGGGACAAATCAACGTGGAGCACCCCTTTTGGAGCGGTCTAAGCCAGCACCCCTTCAAACGGATTGCAAAAAGGAAATCACGTTGCCGTTCAGGAAACAGAACACTGTCTTCCACGACGGACCACAAGCACTCCATGGTGCCGGAGCATACCAACCCGAGCATGGACAAGGATTCAATTCGAGAGTTGCTGGCAATCTTCACTGGCCGCTGCTTCCTGCGTCTTCGGCGGCCCTCACCGACGGGCAGACAAGCACCAGCTGCCTTTCTGGCCTTCGAGGGCATCAACGTCTAGGCTCAGCACTAACAGCAAACGATGGAGGAACCATGGCAACGCAAAGAGTGTCGCCACACACGGGCTCGGAATCACTGAACAAGCTGTCCGTCGCGGCCCTAGCCCTTGCGGCCTTAACCCTTTTGAGCATGTGGTTCCTTGGCAACTCGGGTCTGGCGATCTTTGCGGTGGGCGCGGGCCACGTTTCGCTAAACCAGATCACCCGGCAGGGCGGTCGCGGCCGCTGGCTCGCAATCGTTGCGCTCGTGATCGGATACGCCGTTGCCGCCCTCTCGTTCTATTCAATTCTGACTGCCATCCCACTGTTGATCCAGTCCTACATGGCCTGACGCCGTATTTGACGAGCAAGGTTTCTTGGCCGGCGGTAAAGCCAGCCCGAGGGTTCGTTTCCTATTTATTGATGCTTCCCATCTCAACGGCTTCATCGGCATTGAGGTTGTTTCCCATCAGGCGGACTATCCGGGTCTTTCGCGGAATGCCGAAAGCCCCGGATAGTCCGCCTGTTCGTCCACCCACCGGAGCGCCTGGGATACACCCTGCACCTCAACGAGCGCATAGGCATCCAGGTTCCACGCATTCCCGGGGTGCGGTTGCGACCAAAAATTGACCCGATAGCAGGGCGAACTCACCGAGGCGCGCGGTTCGGCGTGGACAGTTCCCATGCCGCGCATGGCACCAAGATACAAGGCTGTGCGGTGGAGTTCTAGAACAGCCAGTTGCCTGGTCGGCATGAATTATTTGAACCGTAGAATCGCATCTGGTGAGGGTTCCGTATACCCTGCACTTGTTTTCTGGCGCCGAGCATGGCCGAAGAACCGCTGGACGTTGACTCTAATGTGCTCGCATCTCGGGAGCCGCTTGCGCAGTCAGGCAGTCTCTTACTTCACAAACCATGCCGGGTGGTCAATCACCGTGGTTGCCGGTTCGCGCAGGCGGCCTAGCCACCGCCGCCGGCCCGTTGCGGCATCATGAATCATGGAAGTCCGCTGGCTCCGGTGCGATGCGTTTGGCCATGAGGCAGAATTTGTTGCCCTCCGGGTCAGCGAGAACTTGCCAACTGCCCGACGGGACAACATCAGTCGGCGTCGCCCCCAACGACAGGAGCCGTTCCAGCTCTTCCGCCTGGCCGCTATCTGTCGGACACAGATCGAAGTGCAACGTTTCGGTTCCGCGCACGTCGTCGTCCGTACGCAGGAACAGCATCGTCGGGGCATTTGCAGCTCCGGAGACCGCGACTCCCGTCTCGTCCGCCCCCGTGATCCGGTAGCCGAGCGCGGCGCACCAAAAACGAGCCAAGCGTTCCGGATTCCGTGCCTTGATCACGATGTCCGCGATTCGACTAGCCATGCACTCCACCCGCTTCCTGCTCGCCGACCGTGCGGCTTTCGAATTCGTGGCAAGCCCGCGTGGCTGGAACTCGCACGGGCCGGCAAACCGTCAGGATCCCATCGCTTCAGGCGCCGATCGCCAACCGGACAACTCTGAGCGCGCCGCCGCCAAATAGCTTTGCGAGAATCCCGCCGTTGATCTCTGCGATTCACAGTACACCCAGCAAGATGTGATGCCGTATATGGAAAAGCTCCCACTCATCCGGCGAGCGCCGCACTTCCACTACGCCACTCTCCTCTTCGATCCAAGCAATTCATGTCGTGCGTCACTCCTCACATTTTCGGTTTCGAGGTAGCCATCTGGAAATTTTCCAGATATTTTTTAACCTACCTACCGATAGGTAGGCAAGTTTCTTGATTTAGAAGGCGTTTGCATGACTACTACAATTTCCCGTCCCCTCAAGGTGGGGGCATGGTTTGCTATCTCATTGGCGCTCGTGACGGTGCTAGGTCCGGCGGGCACGGATATGTATCTGTCGTCCCTGCCCGATGTGGTGGAGCATCTAAATGCCACGGCGGCTTCAGGCCAGCTCACTTTGACCGTTTACTTGCTGGCCATGGGTGCAGGCCAGCTGGTATTCGGGCCGATTACTGACGCTTTCGGGCGCCGGCGACCGCTGTTGGCCGCCCTGGTCGTTTTCCTGCTGTCCTCCGTATGGGCTGCCATGAGTCCATCAATGGGCATACTCTTGATCGCGCGCACGTTGCAGGGTCTGGCAGCAGCCCTGACCCTAGTCGTGGCCCTGAGCATGGTTCGAGATGCAGCGCAAGGTGTCCGAGCCGCGCAGCTCTTTGCCTTGCTCATGACGATCGAAGGCTTGGCTCCGGTATTGGCTCCCACGGTCGGTGGCTTCGTCGACCAGCACTTCGGGTGGCGTGCAGTGCTTCTGGTCTTGGCCGGGCTCGCAGCAATCGCGTTTGCGAACTCAACGGTGAGCTTGCGCGAGACGCTTCCAGCGGAATCCAGAACGTCGTTGCGGTTGGGCCAAGTGATGCGCACCTACGGACGCATCGCACGGGATGGGCAATTCCTGCTACCGGCCTTAGGCCTCTCGGCAGTGTTCTTTTTCCTCTTCGCCTACATCGGCGGGGCGCCCTTCATCTACCAGGGGGAGTTTGGACTCAGTTCAGATACCTTTGGCCTTGTTTTCGGTGGAACCGGGCTCGCCGTGATGTTCGGTGCAATTATTGCCGGGCGCACGGTAGGTAAATTCGGCGCCGGCAAACTCGGCGTCTTTGGCACTATCTTGATCGCACTCGGCGCGCTGATCGGCCTAATTCTCTCAGGTATTGGGTTGGGTCTCGCAGGCATTGTCATCGGCATGTTTGTTGCACTCCTCGGAGTCGGAATAGCCGAAGCGACGTTGATGGCCTTGGCAATGGCTTCGCAGAATACCGCGCTTGGTTCAACCGCTGCGCTCCTGGGAGCTTTCCAGCTGATCATTTCCTCGGCGGCTACGCCCTTGGCGGGGCTTGCCGTGGGGATATCCACGGGGGCATGGCTGGGATTCCTTCTGGGCATCTCCTTGGTAGCCTTTATCATCGTAGGAGTGAGCATTAAGCGCGCCCCGGCGATCACCGATCTCGGAAGTCACTAGCAGAAGCCTGAACTTGTGGAGGTTTCATTGGCAAAACCCCTGTCCCCGTCAGCCCAACGCGTCTGCTTAGTGGCTGCCCAGCATTTCGCGCAGCATGGCTATGATGGCTCATCACTCACCGTCATCGCCGAAGGCGCAGGCATGCGCAAGGCCTCACTGTATGCGCACTTCTCCAATAAGGATTCCTTATACGAGCAGACTCTGGATTTGGCATTTGCCGACCAGGAGGCCGCAGCGAAAGCTGCATTCGCTAGCGAAGCGGACGGGAAAATGCCGGGAATCGAGTACTTGGAGGCACTGTCCTCGAGGTATGCAGCGTCGGTGAACTTCCGATTCCTGCTGCGGTCCGTGTATGCCCCGCCGCATGCACTTGAAGCACAGATCATTGGCAAATATCGTAGCTTCGAAAACGAGCTGCGAGCCTTGTTCGTGTCAGCTGCGGCTAAGGAAGACGAGAAAACGCGCGATCTGACGGAATCATATCTGGCGGTGGTCGACAGCCTCCAGGTCGAGCTGATCTATAATTCTGCTGAGAATTACAGGGCTAGATACCGAGCCGTGTTGCGGATGCTTCAGCATTACTACGAGAAGTGATCAAAGAGTTCCGCAATGCTTCCGGCCAAGCAGCTGAAGCAGTTCGGCACGAGCACCGCGGTGAAGCCGTCATTCGAATAATGCGTTCGAATGACGGCTTCGTGCTGAACTGAGCCAGCTTGCCTCCGGGACGAATATTCGAAGGGGTCCGAGCCACTACTGAGATATCTCTGCGGGCGCCGATCGTTTCGATTGCCTGTCTAGCTTTTCCGCAACCGACGAAATCCAGGACTTCGGGACAACAAATAACAAGAAGGGGCTTCCAAGGCCAACCATTGGCCACCCTGTCAACGAACGACGAACCGGATATGCCATCTGTTTTCCGATCTGTGCCCGAATTCCGTCCGGTGGATACTCCCCCGTATGTGGCGTCTGGAAAGATAGCGCTGCTGTGTTTGAATGAAGCGTGAAAGCTTCCAGGAATACTGTTTACGTGATGTTGGGGCTCCTGCTAACTCTCGCAGGAACAGCAAGTAGTTTCGTGATGTTCTTGCAGCCATGGAGACGCTGCCCTGAGATTGATGACAGCTCCGCGGGCTGTCCTGCCACCTCAAACGACACAGCCCTATTTGGCCTTGCCATAGCAGTCCTGCTCCTAGGCGTAGCGTTGTTGATCATGTCAGGGAAACCCCAGCGGATCCCCCTAGAAGCTGCCGGCCCCTTTGGAAAACTCGGCTAAAATCCGATAAAACATCGATTCAAAAATTGAGTGGACCTTCTGCGACGCCTGTGAAGTGTGACCAATATGGGAAGAAGTGCCTCATGCGCCGGAGTACTAGGGTTATTAGAAAAGCTGAGCTCCAACCTTGCCGTTTGGAACGATGAGTTTCAGCAATACTTGCAATGGGACCGCGGCTGGTTACAGGGGTTCGGCGAAAAAGCATGGCCCCGACCGGCAAACAGCTAGCTCGCGATGTTCAGTGGGATGTCGGCGACACATTTTTCATCCGCCATGGTGTTTGAACGGCGCTGCTTAGCCTTCGAAGCAGTCCCAGCGCTGGCTGTAGCCGTGCGGGTTCCAAGCGTTCATCATCAACAACTTTGTGGGCCGGTTCTCGAACCACAGCAGCTGCGACCGTTCCCTATGGTGATCTTCGGGTTCTCAGCGATCGGCGTTTCCGGGAAATAAGCGTCTCCCGTGACGCTGCGGGCTGGGTGTACCGTTGGCTACGACGGGATTTTCGCGTACAGCTTCGACCTGGGGTGGCATTTTGGCGGCTTTCGTACTGATTCACGGTGGCGGTTCCAGTGCCTGGGATTGGCATCTTGTCAGACCACTGCTTGAGATGTCGGGGCATGAGGTCATCGCCGTCGATTTACCCATCGAAGACGAGAACGCTCTGCTTCAGGACTACGTTCAGGCAGTAGCCGCAGTGGTGGGCGACGCCCAACACACGATCGTGGTCGGCCACTCGCTGGGCGGCTTCACTGCGCCTCTGGTCTGCGACGAGCTCCAATCGGACGGGCTCGTTTATCTCGCAGGAATGATCCCACTACCGGGCGAGGCATTCGCTGACTGGTGGACCAACACCGGTCACGATCACGAAGCGATAGATCCGGACATCCAGGCTTCGTTTTTCAACGACGTCCCGGAAGATTTGATGCGCCAGGCACTCGCCAGGGGTCGCGACCAGCAAGGTGAATGGATGGCTCGGCCCTGGCCTGGGCAGCGGCATCCGGCCGTCCCCACCAGTGCAATATTGTGCCGCGACGACCAGTTCTTTCCCGCTTCATTCATGAAACGCCAAGTACACCAGCGACTTGGAATCGAGCCGGTTGAAATTCCAGGGGGCCACTACGCCACCTTGAGCAATCCAGACGCTGTTGCTGCGGCGCTGAACGCCTTCGCCCAAACAATCGCTCCGACACCGGGAAAGTAAACCTGGCCCAAGATCTCACCTCCTACGCAGTGAGATCCGCCGGATGCCCCAAGAGTGTCTTTGGCCTGCCGCGCAATAAACCGTTGGCGGACAGTACAGTCGAGATTCCTCTTTGGGTCAGTCTCTGACGCAATTGAATCGGGCGCTGCCCTGCGCGAATCAAGGATACTCTGGCCAGATGGTCTACAACACTCATCAGCGTGACGTCGCAGCTCCATCTAGCGAAGTGGGGTCGCTCATCGATTCGCTTGCCGGTGAGAACGACCGGTTGTGGCCACGAAGCGACTGGCCAGCATTGCGCTTGAATGGACCGCTTGGGGTAGGCGCAGAGGGAGGACACGGGCCAGTGCGCTATTTCGTGACTGCATACGAGATCGGCAGACGGATCGAATTTCAGTTCACCGGTCCGTCGGGTTTCAATGGGCAGCACTCTTTCACTGCCACCAGCCTTACCGGCAAATCAACGCTGCTCCGGCACGAACTTTGCATATCACCTACCGGAATAGCCAGGCTTACCTGGCCACTCTTCTTCCGGCCCTTGCACGATGCACTAATCGAAGAAAGCCTGGATCGTGCCGAAAATGAACTCGGTGCTTCTCCAAGTGCCGCGCACCGTCGGTCGCTGTGGACGAAGATCCTTCGGCTACCGTTCTCCGCACGGATGACCCGCAAGTAGGAAACCGACGCTAAAGGTCCCCGCCATGAGACAGTCTGGTCCCCATGCAACTTCAGCTTTAGGGCATGGACGGAAATCGAGATTTCTGTGGACGTGACTTCCGTAGTTTCCAGATCTGTCGAATTGCCCTCTGTTACAACGCGATCAGGTCGCCGTGCCAGAGCCGACCCCAGCAGCCACCTCTTCGATGCCGTTCAGGAGGTCCTGCAACCCGGGCTCTTCCAAGGGGAAATGGCCGCAGCTGCGAAGCAACCGGGTGGTGGTTGGGCCGGGCAAGGTTTGCAGGCTGCTCCCGCTCAGCGCTACCGGAGTCCACTCATCGAGCTCAGGGTGCATCAGATGTACGGGTACGCGTTTTATGCGCGCATCGGAGTGCGGATGCTGCATATAGCTGGCGAGGAATCCATGAGGGACCCATGCGCCACCTCCACGGGCATCGTTCGCGCAAAGCCGTCCCAGTCCGGGGTCACGACCCATGTTTCTGAGATTGGCGATCCAAGAAATCCTGAGTGGGATCTGGGCAAGCGGACCCCGGACCAGCCTAAGCACGGGCACAAATGCCAAGGCAAGTGAGCCAAACCGCGTCATCGCAGAACGGGCTTTCGACTCTGTCGGGTCGAGAAGGCAGGTAGCGACCACGGCGGCCACCAAATGTGAACGGGCAGCTGCTTCCACCGTGAGCATGCCACCGATGCTTGCTCCGAGAAGAATGACGGGGCGACCGTCGTCTTCAGCTGCGACGAGATCGACTAGTAGGGCGATCCAATCTTCGTACCTCACCGTTCCGCGGGAAGCCGTCACGGTGCGTCCGTAAAGTGGCAAATCCACTGCGGCCAGGTCAATCCGGCGGCCTGCCAGCATGGATACGACGGGCCAAAGCGCCCCGCCATGGGCACCGGCTCCGTGGACGACAATCACCCGAACCGGGGCGTTGGCATCGCGCAACCGGAGGAGGTGGACAAGATGCTTTCTCCAAGTCCACCATTCCGAAACGGGAGGAATGAGTGAATCTTTTCTTGCCTGCGGCAGGAAGCGTGCATATTGCTCCATATCGACCCCGGCTGGTCCATACGACTGCATTGAGTCTGCCTTTCCAAAGTCGGCTGGTTCTCAAGTCTTGCACGCCGAAGAAACAGACCGCTCGGAAAGGATACTCATTTCATGGCAGCGATGAGGGCGGCCAGCTCCGGGTGTCCCGCAGAAATTCCCCCTGCGGCGCAGCCCGGCTTAAGGAGCGGTGACCGTCGCAGTAGAGGGTGCTACCGAGTTGTCGGGAACCTCCGGATACAGTTCGGTCGGCAGGCCAACCGTAAATCCGTCATCACCCACCCGGAGGCCATCCACCGAGAGGGTATGAGCTTCGTTCTGGGTGCCGTCTGTTAGTTGGACCATCACGTGGCTTCCAGAATGTTCACCAACCACCACCTTCGCGTTCTGCGGGGTAATACCCCGCTCCGCTAGGATCTCCCGCGTCTTGGCGACCATTGCATCGTCCAAAACCCCTCCCGGGAAAGGATGAGTGACTCGGCATACCCCGTCTCGATCGGCGGCATAGGCCGCGGCAACCAGGTCCTTGCCTGCTTGTTCAATGGAGCCGACCGGTTTGCCCCCGTCACAGGTGTCGTCGGTGTAATCCCGGAACACGGAACACCCCGTCATGACGCCAGCGCACACCACCAACCCAACGATGCCAAGTCCAGCCGACTGGTATTTGCTCGGGAATCGCACGCTCCGCCGCTCAAGTTCGATCATGCAGACCATTATCGCCGAGACGTTTTCAGCTTCTGGGCGATCACTCCGTGTCGCTGAACCTCGCTGGATACCCGCACGGAGGCCTTCCACCGTCCTCAGCGAACAGCTGAGCTTGGGGCTCCCGGGTCAAGGTGCCCCGCGTGGAAGACCTGGCTTGAGGTGAGCGGCCGACGGTCATTGCGGCAAGCATGCGACGTCACGCGATTTGAGCGTAACGTTGCAACTAAGCTGCCGGTCGCTTCTTCCCAATGAAAGTCGAGAAAATTCTCCATGCCTAAACACCATTTCAGCCCGCTTCTCCACCAGTCCACAGCACCTTTCTCGCACTTCGTGCGACACGGGGAAATTGGCTACACCGCAGGAATCATTGGACAACGGACCGATGACGGCTCGCTTGTCTCAAACGACGTCTCGGAACAGTGCGAGGCGATGATGAACAACCTGAATGCTTTATTGGGTGAACTCGGATTGAGCCTTTCGAATGTCCTGCGTGCCACGATCTACCTGACCGATTACAAAGACTTTGATGCGATCAACACCATCTATGCCAAACACTTGCGTGAGCCGTTTCCGGTCCGCACCACCCTTCAGGTGGTAGCGCTGCCGTTGGGTGCGAAGGTACAGATCGACGCTGTCGTCGTCATTTAGCATGCACGGGTGAGGGTTCTCGTTGCGGGTCTTGCCTGAAAGAAGCCCCTACGGGAACAGCGTCGAAGGCTGATCCGGACAGCTCGCTTGCCGGACGAACACCCCTTAGGCCCAAGGACTTGATTCAGTGGTCTTGCCGACACGGCATTCACCGAGTTGCATCTGGCAATGGAATTGCCGGTATGCTCTGTCACCATGTCGCTAGGACGCTCCAACCGGGGCGCACGCGGGACAGGGGGGCTCTCGCCCCCGCCCTGGAAGCCGAGGGCGAATCCAGCCTGCGCACGCTGCTCGCGATAACCACCCCGGGAACTTTTGCATCGAATTTTGCGACAATTCCACAGATGCAAATATCAAGCCGCTATGCGCGGAGGTCAAACGCGCCCGGAAAGCCAGAAGCGGCGGCCGGAACCATGCGTTGCAGTTCCGAACCCCGCTCCCCCTGATCTAACGCCCAAAAAGACGTGAGAAAAAACCACCGCCCGTGCGAGTTTTCTTGGGCGCATTAGGGTCGCAACTGCAGCGCTCTTTTTGCGGAACATGAGCCATGACCTGCTGGACATGCTGGCCGCAGCCGGCCCATGTTGTTTTATGGCATTGACGACAATTGACGGCACGGCACATGCTTACACTTCCTAAACTTAGTGGCACTTTCGACGGTATCCCCGCGAGCATCTCCAGTATTGCACATACCCTAGGGGGTATTGAAAACCGCGGGTTCGAACAAGGCAGGGAAACCCCTAGGGGTATAGACTGAACTGAACTACGACCCCGAAGGATCCCACCATGCACCTTGAAGCCGAAACCATGAAACCCGCAATCAACAGGCTCAAGCGGGCACAGGGCCAGCTCAATGCTGTGATTCGCATGCTGGAAGAGGGAAGCGATTGCCGCGCAGTGGTCACGCAGCTTTCTGCCGCTTCCAAGGCGATTGACCGCGCAGGATTCTCCATCATCGCCACCGGACTGGAGCAGTGCCTGCAATCCGAAGATCCGGAATTAGACCGAGCCGACATGGAGAAATTATTCCTCTCACTGGCCTAGGCCAGAAGCCGGCGGCTGCCCTGGAGACTACGAAGCGATTCCCCATCTTGCATGAAGTCACAAGTCCGGTCGTCTAGTCCCGGGCATCATCCAGCAGCGCCGCCAGGAGTGCGCGGTCCGCCCCATCAAGCAAGCCCACGAACCGCGCGAGGCAGTTCTCCTTATTATTGGTCTCCGTTAACGAACGGACCATATGCGCCGCAGAAAACTGGCAACCGGTCAGCGTGGCCTCGTAGGTCCAGACTCTCCCGGTCAGCGTGCGCGCGAGCATTCCCTTGTCGAAGAGGTGCCCAAGCACCGTGGCGACCGTAGTGTAAGCAGGTGTGGCTTCCTCTTCCGCATCCATTATTTCGAGTACGGTTCGCGCGGTGTGCGGTTGGCCGCTGCGCCATAAAATGTTCATCACCCGGCGCTCCAGGGGTCCGAGCTGCGGGGCGTGCTCCACGCTGAAGGGCAAGGTCGGCTGCACAGAGTCGCTGGTCATCGAGCAAGACCTCCAATTGGTGCGCGTGGACGCGCAGGTACAGCACACTGGACTTGGCCGGAAAGCCGGAAAACCAAGGCGACCAGCGTTGATGCCACTGCAATGCCTGCCAGCCATGGCTGCAACGGAGCAAAGTACGTAATTGCTCCGGAGTACCCTAATGCCAAGAGGGCGATTTTATTGCAGACCGGGCAGCCCACGGCGAACCAAGCCAGAACCCCGCCGGTGAGCCCCAGCCGAGAAGTGGCTTTCCCTTCTCTTCCCTGCCGTTGTTCGGCGGACCGGGTTGCCGGATTCTGTCTCTGCGCGGAACCACTTGAATTCATTTCAGTTGAATTCTTGACGTAGCTTGCCAAGAGAAGTCCCGAGAGTACCGAGGTGGCGATCCACACTGGGTAATTCCACGGGGTCGCGGGGATCTCGCGGGTGAAGATGTCGTTGGGAATCAAGACTGTTGCGAGCCCCAAAAGCACTCCAATCGCCACGGTGGCAGCGATTGCCGTCAGCCACTGCCGAGTCCCCCATAGGCGCAAGGCCTGTCCCGACAAGGGAATCCGACTGATAATTCCCTTCACCCATTCGTTCGCTGGCAACCTAGCTCCTTACCGAGTGCAGGCGGTCGCTCCGCCGGCGTTTGATTATTACTATGCCTCATCGTACTGTTACTAATCAACGTAGTAGTCAGGATTGACGGCCGTAGGCAGGGAAGGAAATACAGATGACGAGCACGAATGAGACCGCTTCGAGGACAGCCAAGGGGAAACGTCTTCCGTGGTTTTGGCTCCTCCCCATTCTGATCGCCATCGTCGCCGCCTTGCTGATTTGGTCCCAGATATCGGGCAAAGATCCAGAATCGACGCAGGCACCTTCGGCGATAGCCGAGAGCACCCAAGAAACGTCCGCTACGCCCGCGCCACCGCCGGCCTTTCCCGACGTCTCTCGCCTGGATCCAAAGGATCCAACTGCTGTGGGGTCGGTCGATGCCCCCGTTGTCATGGTGGCCTACTCAGATTTCCAATGCCCGTTCTGCGCCAAATGGACCGATAGCACCCTGCCGAAACTTGCCGAGAAATACGTAGACAACGGGCAGCTGCGGATCGAGTGGCGAGATCTGGACATCTTCGGCGAGGCCTCGCTGACGGCCGCCCAGGCGGGCCAGGCAGCCGCACTGCAAGGCGGCTATATCGATTTCCACCATCGCATGTCCCAAGGCGGGAACATCTCCGCGGCAAAAGACTTCACCGATGAGTCCCTGATTGCGATCGCCGAGGATCTGGGGATGGAGGGCGATAAACTCATCACCGATATGGGCAGCAGCCAGGTCAAGGACGCGGTGCAGCGCAATATTGCAGAAGCCCAGTCCCTAGGGGTACTGAGCACACCGTCATTCCTCATCAACCGGACACCCTTCGTCGGCGCCCAGCCACTGGCCAACTTCGAGGCGGCAATCGAGGCAGAACTCGCCAAGGCCGAAGCCGAGCAACCGTAGTGGAGGCCGGAATCCTATTTGCCTTTGTCGGTGGGCTGCTCGGCCTGTTCAGCCCTTGCAATGCAATGCTTCTGCCGGCGTTCTTTGCCCATGCGGCGACTTCCACCCGGCGGCTTGGTGCCATCGGCTTGGCCTTTCTTGCCGGCACGCTAGCCACGCTGGTACCACTTGGCCTAGGCATGGGGTGGCTCGGCGGAGCCCTTGCCATTGACCGCGGACTGCTCATTGTCATCGCAGCATGGGTGATAGTGGCCTTCGGACTGCTGCAGATTTTCGGCGGCGGCTTTGACGCCGCCCGATTCTTTCCGCCACGAGTACGCCAGCCGCGTGCTCCGGGCTCGCTATGGGGTGCAGCGCTCTTGGGTACCGTTGCCGGTGTCGCAGGTTTTTGCACCGGACCGGTCCTTGGCGCAATCCTGACCTTGATCCTCACCTCGGGCAGCCCGCTGGCCGGCGGCCTGCTGCTTTCCGTGTACGGCGCTGGCACGGTACTGCCCATCATCGCTCTGGCGTGGGCCATCAAGAAGTACGGCGGAATGCGCTGGAGATGGATGCGCGGCCGCCAGCTTCGGCTGGGCCGGTTGCACTTGCACAGCAATACCCTGATCGCCGGAACAGTCACCTTGCTCGTCGGTGTGGCGATGCTTCTGACCGGCGGCTTGGCCACCGCCGGCGAGCTGCTGCCGCACGACATCCTCGAGGCAATTTCTTCAACTGCCGCGAACATCGACGCGGCCATACCAACATGGATCTGGATCGCTCTGGCCGCGGCCGGTTTCTTCGCCTGGTGGCTTGCAGAAGCTCGCCGCCGCCTATCGGCATCGGCTAGCGCTCGGGCGGCGCATTCCACTTCCACGAAGGGAACACCATGAACCATCATCTTCTGCTCCATCTTGCCGGAACCGGCGACGCCCCGCAGCCCAATCTGGAAATGGCTGCGCGCATCGCCCGCAATGCCCGGGCCGAGCTCCCCGATTGGACCATCGAGCTTGTGGTCCAAGGCCCGCAGGTAGCGCTCCTGGCTGCCGGGAGCGAGCTGGCCCAAGAGGTGGTTTCGCTAGTGGATGCCGGGTTCATCGTGAGTGCCTGTGCCAACAGCCTGCGCTCGGCCGCGGTTGACGGCGAAGGCCTGGCAGCCGGCGTGCGAGTTGTCAGCGCCGCGGTGGCGCGCCTGGCCACCGCTCAAATCGACGGTGCCGCGTATATCCGTGTTTAGTGCGGCAACACCGATTTTGGGAATCCATTGCTTTCCACATCGGACATAGAATGCCGATGTTCCTCCGTTAGTGGAGGAACACCGGCATTCATGTCACTGGATTAGGGCAGAAGCCTAGCTTGCTCGTTACGTTCGCCCGAACCCACGCAGCCGCAGCGAGTTCGCGACGACCAGCACCGAGCTGGCGGCCATGGCGGCACCTGCAATCATGGGATTCAGGAACCCCAGGGCTGCCACCGGAATACCGGCGGTGTTGTAGACAAACGCCCAGAACAGGTTCATCTTGATAGTTCCCAGTGTCTTGCGGGAAAGCTCGATAGCTTGCGCAACCTGCTCGACGTCATTGCCCATGATGGTGACATCGGCCGCTTCGATGGCCACATCCGTACCGGAACCCATCGCGATGCCAAGGTCCGCCTGAGCCAGCGCCGGAGCGTCATTGACGCCGTCACCGACCATTGCCACGACCCTGCCCTGCTCCTGCAGCTGGCGCACGGCCTGGGCTTTGCCTTCGGGGAAGACATCCGCGAACACGTCTTCCGGCGCAATACCGACCTTGGCGGCAACTTGCTGCGCTACCGCCTTGTTATCCCCGGTGAGCAATACCGGGCGCAACCCAAGGTCCTTGAGCCTTGCAATGGCTGCGGCCGAGGACTCCTTGATGGTGTCGGTCAGGTTGACGAATCCGGCGAAGGCTCCATCCACGCCGACCATGATCGAGGTCGCGCCGCTGCTCTGCGCGGCGGCCAGATCCGCGCGTTGCCGATCGGTGAGCTCAATCCCATTTTCCTTCAGCCAGCTTTCCCGGCCTGCCACCACGGTGTGCGCACCCACCGTTGCTCGCACCCCGCCACCGGCGGCGGAGACGAACCCGGTAGCTACGGCCAAGGAAGCCTTGGCACGCGCCGCTTCGACAATTGCTTGGGCAATCGGGTGCTCGGACCCCGACTCGGCGGCGCCGGCCAGTGCCAGCAGCGCGTCTTCGTCAAATCCCGACGCCGGGGTTGTAGAGGTGACCGCAAGGTTGCCCTCGGTCACGGTGCCGGTCTTGTCCAGCAGCACGGTGTCAACCTTGCGGGTGTCTTCCAGGACTTGCGGTCCACGGATCAAGATGCCCAGCTGAGCCCCGCGTCCGGTACCCACCAGCAAACCAATAGGAGTCGCCAGGCCTAAGGCACAAGGGCAAGCAATGACCAGCACCGCTACCGCGGCAGCGACGGCCGAGCCCATATCACCGGTGAGCAATAGCCAGAGAACAAAGGTGGACAGCGCAATGACCAGCACAATCGGCACGAAGACCGCGGAGATGCGGTCTGCAAGTCGAGCGATCGGCGCCTTGCCCGTCTGCGCCTGGGATACCAGGCGTCCCATCTGAGCCAGCGTGGTGTCCTTGCCAACGCGGGTAGCGCGAACAACCAGTACGCCCGAGGTATTGATTGTCGCACCGGTAACGGTGTCATCCGGGCCGACTTCCACGGGCACCGATTCTCCGGTAACCAACGCGGTATCCACGGCCGAGTGTCCCGAGACGACAAAGCCGTCGGTGGCAATTTTCTCGCCGGGGCGCGCAATGAACTCATCACCGGGAATCAACTCGGCCGCTGAAACCTTGGTTTCGACTCCCTCGCGGATCACCGTGGCTTCCTTGGCGCCTAGATCCAGCAAGGTCTTAAGCGCGTCGCCGGCCCGGACCTTGGCGCGGGCTTCCAACCAGCGGCCGAGCAGCAGGAAGGTCGCCACGACACCCGCGGTCTCGAAGTACAGCGCATGCTCGCTCATGGCCATGCCGACGTGGGCCGTGATATTCGGATCCGCAATCAGCTGCCACAGCGAGTAGAAGTAAGCGGCAAGTACACCGATAGAGACCAGGGTGTCCATGGTGGAGGACAGATGGCGCGCGTTGATGGCAGCGGCACGGTGGAACGGCCAGGCTGACCAGAACGTCACCGGGGTGGCAAGCGCCAGCGCAACCCAACCCCAATGCGGGAATTGAGCACCGGGGATCATGGAAATAATGAACAGCGGCACGGTGAAGATCGCGCCGACAATGAGGCGCGTCTTCAGGTCCTGGCCTGCCTGCGCGGCGGGCTTGTTCCTGCGCGGCGGCTCAAGCGATGCTGCTGCAGTGGAGGTTTGCGCGGTTTCGGTCTGCGAGCGGACTGGCTGCTCTGCGTACTGATCCACCTTGAGGTTGGCCTTGTAGCCGGCGGATTCGACGGTCGAGATCAGCTCTTCGTCCGTTACGCCTTCCGGAACCGTCACGCGAGCGGACTCCAGCGGAAGATTCACCAGCGCTTCCACGCCTTCCAGCTTCCCCAGCTTGCGTTCGACTCGGCCCACGCAGGAAG
This sequence comes from Glutamicibacter sp. BW80, assembly GCF_002332385.1. Lineage (NCBI taxonomy): Bacteria > Bacillati > Actinomycetota > Actinomycetes > Micrococcales > Micrococcaceae > Glutamicibacter > Glutamicibacter sp. BW80. Next base: position 257,878 of record NZ_NRGV01000050.1, read on the forward strand.
CACAGGTCATTCCCTGAATATCCAACTCGACGATGCGTTGATTGGTGGGGAATGCGGTGTCGTTACTCATGATTCCACTTCTTTCTCACTCCCGGAGACGGGCTCATATAGCTATTCGTGCCCCGTCTCGGGGTGGGTATTTAGGCTTCCGCGGAAACGAGCTTGTAGCCCGCTTCGGCGACGGCCGCTTCGAGAATCGAGTTCTCGACTGGTTTGTTGGTGGCGATGGTAGCCGTTGAGGCTCCACCGACGACGAGGTCAACCTCGACATTGCTGACGCCAGGGATCTCTTGGAGTTCCTCGGTCACCGACGATACGCAGTGCCCGCAGGTCATGCCTTCAATCTTCAAGGTGATGTTGTTGCTCATGACGTCCTCCGTATTTGTTGTATTGCTATTTGCTTCTTCATCGCTCGAGCTGCATCCGCAGCAGCTTGATTCATTGCTCATGAGGCCCTCTTCTCGCGGGATAGTGCGGGATCTTTCGGTTCTCGAAAAGTCATCTGGGCAAACGGCTGGCCTTGCAGGCATCTCCATGATTTTGCATGAGCCTCAACAACGGCCATTGCGTTTTCCATACCTTGACGATATACCCCTAGAGGGTATCGAGTCAAGTACCCCCATAGGGTATATTTTCAATTAAATTCAAAGACACTGGATCCAACGAACTGCGTCATGAATTCATTGATTGTCCAATGTCCGGGTTGATGCTTCCTGCACAATTGCCCAGCCCCAGGATCGCAGTTTGAGAAATCGGAGCGCGAACCACCGACCCAGGGACACCGCCGATTTCCGAAAAATAGCCATTGAATTCAAGGCAGGCAGGGCTTCGCGACACCCGCGGGAAGCGCGGCCCTGAACTTATAGACAATGCCGGCCTCACCGCCAGGGCCAGGTAGCCAACGGTGCGCAGCCAAGGCGCAGCGGAACCGGTAAATTCTCCACCGGCCACTTACTTGGCCAGATATGCACCCGAGGCCATCGCGGTGCAGAGGACTCCGCCCGAGGGCACCGGGCGCCCAGCATCGAGGAGAATTCCTGAATCCAGGCCCTTGCGGGCACAATACCGCTCTTGCCGATACGGATGGAATGCAGCGAAGACGCACTCAGGATCCGGCGCCAGGGGTGCCAGGCTTCGCTCAAGCAGATGAGCCGGGCGGGCACGGAGCAGTATCCGGATTGGCCGTTGGATCATTTCCCAACTCATAATGCCCAGGTCGTGAAAACTGGCGTGTATCGCATCTTCGGGTCAATTCTCTTTTCACGCCACTCGGTGGAGCCGGACCGAATTTGGCGGATGCTTGGCCCGGGTCCACTTATCGGCGGGCGATAGAGCGTGGCAGGTTCAGCTCCGCGAAAATTCCGAATCACCATCTCCGGAAATTCACTCCGGGGTGGGTTGAGCACGGGGATCCAGTGGCATAAAGCTCATCCACTGCGGAAGGCTTGAAAACGGCCAGCCCTTCCAGAACTTCTATATACCGGGCACGAGATCAACGATTCGGTACAGGCGCAGCTGGGCCCGGTGGATCTTCGGCGTTCCAAGATCCTCCGGGCCCAGCTCACAAGTCAACCTCGACCAACTAGATGATCAGGCTTGATGATAGGTTTCGGCGAGCGCGTAGACGGGTGTGGGCAGCCCCTCGAAGCGGGCCTTGAGCTGCAGGCCCAGATATTTCGAGTAGTGCCTGGACTGGTGCAAGTTCCCGCCGTGGAACCAGAGGTTCTTGACCTTGGTCGGCTTCCACATATTGCGCAGTTCGCCTTGCCAGGGACCTGGATCCTTGGTCGTGTCGGAGCCCAAGCCCCAGCATTTACCCACCGCATCGGCGACCTCTTGGGAGATCAGGTGGGCGGCCCAGCCGTTCATCGATCCATAGCCGGTTGCGTAGACCACCGCATCGGCGGGCAGCTCGGTTCCATCGGCCAGGACCACACCGTGCTCGGTCAAGTGCGAGACCTCGCCCTGGGCCAGGGCGATCGACCCGTCGGCCACCAGCTCGCTGGCGCCGATGTTGATGTAGTAGCCCGAGCCGCGGCGCAGATACTTGAGAAACAGCCCCGAGTCGTCATCGCCGAAGTCGAGGTCGAACCCCACGTCCTCCAGGGACTTGTAGAACTCTGCGTCCTGTTCGCGGACCTTGTCGAACGCCGGCCGCTGGAAATCGGGCAGGACCTTGTACGGGATGGAGGCGAAGATCAGGTCCGCCTTGTGGTGATCGATGCCTGCGGCCAACGCCTGTTCGGAATACAGCGGCCCCAGCACGGTATTCATCAAGGATTCCGAACGCACGATGTGGGTGCTGGAGCGCTGCACCATGGTGGGCTTGGCACCGTTCTGGACCAAATCCGCGCAAATATCGTGGGCCGAATTATTCGCGCCGATCACCACGACATTCTTCCCTGCGTAGCGTTCACCGCCTGGGTGCTTCGAGGAATGATTCTGCTCCCCGGCGAAGCTCTCGGCACCCGGGTAGCGGGGAACGTTGGGGATTCCGGACATTCCCGTAGCCAGGACCAATTGGGTGGGACGCAGGGTGAGCGGCACCCCGTCGCGTTCGACTTCAACGATCCAGCCGTCGCCGTCCGGGTCTTGCCGTGCACCGGTTGCTTCGGTCAGGGACCAGTAGTCCAGTTCCATGAGCTTGGTATAGCTTTCCAGCCAGTCGCCCATCTTGTCCTTGGGGGTGAACACCGGCCAGTGGTCGGGAAATTCAATGTATGGCATATGGTCGTACCAGACCGGGTCATGCAGGGCCAGCGAGTGGTAGCGCGAGCGCCACTGGTCCCCCGGCCTTGGATGCTTGTCGATGACCAGGGCCGGGACGCCCATGCGTTTGAGCCGTGCGGCCAATCCGATGCCGCCCTGGCCGCCGCCGATAATCAGTGTGTACGGCTGCTCGGTGATTCCGAGTGCTTGACGCTGGGCTTCGCGGCGGTCCAGCCAGTTCGCCTTGCTCATCGCCGAGCCGTGCTCGGCCCCGAGTTCCCGCCTGGACCCGGCGGGCTCGGGATATTCGCGCAGTTCCTGGGCCGTGCTCAGCAGGGTCCAGCACCGGCCGTCGCGCAGCCGGAAGAGCCCGAGCCCGTTGATGGCATCGTTCTCGAAGGTGTACCAGGCCTCGACGACTCCGTCGGCGTCCTGTGCGCTGGTCACCTTCAGGTTTCGCGGCCATGCCCCGCGCTCGACGCCGAGCAGCATCTTCGCGATGTCTTCGCGCCCCTCGCTGGTGTGCAGGTTCCAGGTCAATGCGGTGAGGTCCCGCCAATAGCATTCCTCGCCGAAGAGCTCCGCGGCCCCTTGCACATCGCCTGCTTCCAAGGCCTGCTGCAGCGCTCGGCACCATTCTTGAGCCTGTGCCAGTGGATCGTTGTTCACCATCGTCATCACTTCAATTCATCGGGAGTCCGGGAAATGATGCGGCTTGTTCTGCCGCCCTGAAGCAAGGCTATGAGGTGGGTCACAAAATGGAAGCGTTGCAAAAGGTTGCACGCCTCCAGGCATCAAGGTTGGCGGTAGACCGGAACCACCAGACGATAGGGCCGGGAGGCAATCAGGCCACGCAGCTTTGCACGCAGCCGGGAGATTTCGGCTCGAATAGTCACGTTGGGCGTGTGCGCAGGCCACAGTTCCTGGAGCTGCGCAGCGGTGGCCCCCGCAGGGCAGCTCGCCAGAAGCTCCAAGATTTGCCAGTGCTTGGCACTGAGCCCAATGCGGGTCGTTCCGCTGGGCGTATGCACCAGCACTTCGCGGATGCCCCCGGCGCAGAGCTCAAGCGTCACCTGCTCATCGACTCGCTGCAGGAGCCAGCCGCCGGTCGTTCTGCGCGCATCCACCGCACCGATGCCAAGGATCCAGTTGCGCCCCTCTTCCAAGGCCGGCGGCAAGGAGATCCTGCCGCTGATGCTGTATCCCCGAGCGGACGCCACAGAACCCTGGGGGTCAACCAGCAGGTATGCGCCCGCCGGCAGGGTTGCCGCCAGTTCCAGCCGTTGCATTTTCAAGGCGTGCTCGCCGCGCAGCAGTAATTCCGCTTCACGGGCGACGGAGGAAACCAGTGCCAGCGAATGCGGGTGGGCCGTGCGAAACGATCCGGCCAAGGTGATGGTGCCGACCAAGGATGACGTGGCGGGGTTGCTGACCGGCGCCGAGGTGCAGACCCAGGAATGCTGTTCTTCGCGAGCATGCTCCGGGCCAAAAATTTGCACCGGAGTCCGCTCGGCCATGGCGGCGCCGATGCCGTTGGTGCCGACGTCGCCTTCGCGCCATCTGGCCCCCGCGACAAAGCCGATGCCGTCGCTTCTCCGGCGGATCATCGAAGGCCCCATGACCCAAAGCACGTATCCCTGGCTGTCGGAGATCACCAGTTGGTTTCCAGCCTGCGTGGCCAGTGACAGGAGCCGGTCCTTGAACAGCTCAATGAGTCCGTTCAATTCCTCATTGGATTCCCGCCGCTCGCGGACCGTTGCAAGGTCCAGGGGAACGATGTCCTTGTGCTGCGCCCCGGCGCGCGACCAGGAACGCGCCACCACGGGTCGAACCAGCGAGGGAATGCGCGTGCCTTCGGCCCAGCTCTGATGCAGGGCCTTGAGGCCCCGTGCTTTGTTGGTTGGGTCTTCCCCAGCTGTCAGGGCCGCTTGGAACAGCGTCTGGGACCCACGGTGCTCCACAGTCATTTACCGAGAATGCCATGCTTCGTTAGTGGATGGGAAGCTTTCGCCGCTTAAAATCGCTGAAGATTCCCCCGATCCGCCGAAGGAGCCAGGGAAGGCCCGCGAGCAGGTGCGAGAATGCTTGTGCGCTGCCGTGAACTCGGCGACCGCCTACCTTTTGCCCGTCACCAGATCAGCTAGATGCGCTATGGCGGAGGTCTTCGTTCCGCCCTTGGATTCCACCCGGTCCGCCATCCCGTAGGCAGCATAGAGCCCCGTGGTGGCCATCCAACGCAGCGGTTCGGGTTCCCACTGCCGCACCTTGTGGTTGACCCAGGGCAAATCGGTCAGCGCGGTATTCCGGCCTAGGACCAGATCGCGCAGGGTTCGACCGGCAAGGTTGGTGGTAGCCACACCGGTCCCTACATATCCCCCGGCCCAGCCGATTCCCGTGCGCGGATCCATGCCTACGGTGGCAGCCCAATCTCGCGGAACCCCTAGCACCCCGGACCAGGCATGGTCGATCACCGCTTCTTTGGTTTGCGGGAAAAGCCGTTGCAGAATTTCCCGGAGGCCGTTGACCGTCACCGCGGGCGTCATCCCGTCAAGGTCGGTACGCGACCCGAATTTGTAGGGGACTCCGCGACCGCCAATGGCGATCCGGTCATCGGCGGTGCGCTGGGCGTACATGTACACGTGGGCAAAATCGCCAAGCACTTCGCCGTTCTTCCAGTTCGCCTCATTCCAGAAGGATGCATCCAGCGGCTCGGTGGCAATCATCGAAGAATTCATCGGCAGCCACAAGCGCTTATGGCCTTTAAGCCCGGCGGTGAAGCCCTCGGTCGCACGAATGATGAAGTCCGCGGTGACGGTGCCGCCAGCGAATTCCAGCCGGTGCGAACCGATCTCCGTGACCCTGGTGTTCTCGAAGATTTCCACTCCGAGAGATTCGACTGCCTGCGCCAACCCGCTGACGAGTTTTGCCGGTTGGATCCGGGCGGCATGCGGGTGCCAGGCGGCGGCGAGGGTGCCCGCGGCATTGATCTGCTGAGCGGCTTCGGTGCCTTCCAGCAGCTGCACCCCGGTGTGCTCCCAGGACTGCTCGGCGGTTACGAAGGCGCGCAGCCGGGCCTCTTGGGCCGGATTGTACGCAATCTCGAATTCGCCGCCCTGCAGGATGTCCGCGTCGATGTTCTCGGCGGCGCAGACCCGCACCACCTCGTCGACGGTGTGATTCATGGCCAACTGAAATTCGTCGACCGCTTGCCGTCCGTGGGTTTTCAGGTACTGTTCGCGCCCACCGGTAATGGTGTTGGTCAGCCAGCCGCCATTTCGGCCCGACGCCCCATACCCGATATGGCGCTGCTCCAGGATCGCGATGCGCAGGCTGGGCGCTGCTTGCTTCAGATAGTAGGCGGTCCACAGCCCGGTAAAACCGGCACCCACAATGGCAACGTCGAAGGCATGGGAGCCACGCAGAGTATCCCGCGGAGTGGGCGTTCCAAGGCGTTCCCACCAATGAGAGAGGTGGCCATTGATCATGTGATTCCTTCGTTCCGCAACGAATAAATGAACCACGCTCACTTCATGGTTCCGAAATCACTCTAGGGTTACGGCACCCGCCCTGGCAAGGGTTCAAAAACTATTCGGAGAGCTCCACATGCGCGCCCGGTGCCGGGGCACTGACCATCATGGTGGCGACTCCCACCTCGTCTCCGAGCTGCGTCATCACCTGCTCGGCATGCTCTGCATCGCGCACCAGCAAGGCCAAGGTCGGTCCCGAGCCGGACACCATGGCCCGCAGCGCGCCGGCTCCTTCGGCGAGGTCCCGCACTGTTCCAAGTTCCGGAGCTAAGGCCAAGGATGCCTGCGTCAGGTCATTGACCAGAAGCTGCGACAGCGCTTCGGCATCCGATTCCATCAGCGCTTTAATGACCTGTGGATCAATCTCCTGAGGAACCTCAACACACTGGCCGGCGCGCAGCCGGTCGAGCATCGAATAGACGCGCGGGGTCGATAAGCCGAAGCTGGCCGGGATCAATACCCACTGCGTCTTGGCACGCGTCAGCAAGGGGGCGAGCTTGTCTCCGATGCCCAGGCCGATGGCCGCACCGCCCATGAGCGCAAAAGGCACATCGGCGCCGAGCCGGGCGCCAAGCCGGCCAAGCTCTTCACGGTCCAGCCCGGTCCCCCACAGCTCGTTGCAGGCCACGAGCGCAGCAGCGGCATCCGCGGAACCGCCGCCCATCCCGCCGGCAATCGGCACTCGCTTGGTGATGTGGAGGTTTGCACCCAAGGTGCAACCGGTATGCTCGCGTAGCAGCTCGGCGGCTTTCCACACGAGGTTATTTTGACCCAGCGGGAAATTTTCCGGATCGGCAACCACTGGCGAGCCCGGTTCCAGGCTCAGCTGCAGTTCGCCGTCTTCGCGCAGTGTGGCTTCGATTTGCTCCAGCAGGGATACCGCGACATAAAGGCTCGCGACCTCATGGTAGCCGTCCTCACGTGGTGGCCCCACCCGGAAATAGCAATTAATTTTTCCCGGTGCGGTGGCAATGACGCGTTGCTTGGCCATCGTTAGTCTTCGGTCTGGCTAAGCGCCGGCACCGTGTGAGCCGCACGGGCGATCGAGATGAATCCGTCCACGTCCAGCTTCTCCCCGCGTTCCTTCGGATCGATGCCTGCAGCGCGCAGGATCTGCTCGGCACGAGCACCGGATCCGGCCCACCCGGACAGCGCAGCGCGCAGCGTCTTGCGGCGCTGGGCAAAGGCCGCGTCAACGATGGCAAATACTTCCTTGCGGTCAGGCGCGTCGCTGCGATCCTTATCGCGGGTGAAAGCCACCAGACCGGAATGGATTTTCGGGGCCGGCCAAAAGACGTTCATGCCAATCACCCCGGCCTTGCGCATGGTGCCGTACCAGGCGCCCTTGACCGAGGGGACACCGTAGATCTTATTTCCCGGCGTCGCGCACATCCGGTCGGCGACCTCATCTTGCACCATCACCAGGCCATGGGTAATGGATTCGAAATGCTCCATCAGGTGCAGCACCACAGGCACCGCAACGTTATATGGGAGATTCGCGACGAGGGCCGTGGGGTTGCCCGGAAGCTCGGTGATCTTCATGGCATCGCTGAGGATCACCGTCAAGTCCTCTTCACGGCCCGGACGGAGTTCGGCCATGGTTTGCGGCAGCCGCTTCGCGAGCGGCGGGTCGATCTCTACGGCAACCACCTTTGCAGCGGCATCCATGATTCCGAGGGTCAGCGAGCCGAGGCCCGGTCCGACCTCAAGCACGGTCTCCTCCGGGGAGACATTCGCGGTGGCCACAATCCTGCGGATGGTGTTTCCGTCAATGACAAAGTTCTGCCCGAGGGTCTTCGTGGGACGTATCCCAAGCTCCTCGGCCAGTCGACGGATTTCGGTAGCCCCAAGCAGCGGCAAAGATTCCTTAGACATCACACCTACAATTCTAGTTCAGCGCACAAGGACTGCTGACGCGACGCGACGCGCCCACCCGAATGGGGTGGACGCGTCGCATCAAAAGTTCTCTGCTGCTTAGCGCAGCCCAAGCTTGGACGAGCAGTGTGGCCAGTGGCCCCATCCGCCGTTGGCACGCAGCTTCTCAGCGGTAGCGATCTGCTCCTGAGGGCTTGCCTGGTGCGGCAGCGGTGCGTACTTCGTTCCGCCGGCTCCCCGCCAGGACGAAGCGGAGAACTGGAGTCCGCCGTAGTAGCCGTTACCGGTGTTGATCGACCAGTTGCCACCGGACTCGCATTTGGCCAGTGCCGCCCAGGTTGAGGAGATGCTTCCGGTTGGAGCCTTGGTCTTGGTGTCCGAGCTCTTGGAATCCGAGCTCGATTCAGGCTTCTTGGTTCCGACTCGAATAACCTCTGCGACAGGCTTCTTGGTGACCTTGGACTTCAGGACTTCTTCCTCGCCCTTTTTACCATTGCGGGTTTCCTGGCGAAGCGTTAGTTCACGCTCGCCCTTCTTGCCCTCGGTCTTGACCTTGGTCTTGCCCTTTTCGAGTTTCGAATCGTTGACCTTCTCGGTATCAAAACCGATCTCTCGTTTTTCGTCCCACGTCTTCACCGAAACGACGATGACCTCGATCTTGGCACCTTCCTCGATCTTGGTGCTGGTCTTCGCGTCCTTGTCGGTGTCTTTACCAACCTGAACGTTGACCTCGTCGTCCTTGTCGAGCTTGACCTTCTGCTCGGCGAGCAGTTCCTTGACGGTCTGCGCGGTGGTCGAAATCTTCTGCTTCTTCTCATCGACCAGCAGAGTCACGTCCTTAGGGGTGATGATCTCGATTTCGTCGCTGAGGCTGACGAGCTCGATATCTTCGCCGAGGGATACTTCCGACTTCTCATCCAGCTTCAGTTCGTCCATGACATCCGCCACGGTCATGCCGGTGGTGTGCACGACTCGGTCGGTGCCGTCGATGCTGACCTGAACCGACTTGTTGCGGCTGATCTCGATGCGCTGCTCGTCGGAGAGCTCCGAATCTGCGGCTACGCTCAACTCGTCACGCTCGTAAACGCTGATGCCTTCCTGATCGAGGGCATCCTGAACGGTAGCTGCGCGGGTGGTGAAAATCTGCTCATCGCCATCAACGGCAACGGTCACGGACTTCTGGCCGGAAATATAAAAAACAGCTCCGGCGATGACCACGGCAACAGCCACGGCCTGGGCCAGATATTTGACCCAGCTTTTTTTGAGCAAGTGCATCACGGTAGTGAGATCCCCATCGTTTGTTGGTCGAACGCCAGGCGGATACTCCCGGTAAGTCTTGCTCAACCATGGCGGCCAGGCCGCCGGTATAAGATTCAGTGTGCGATTCGCGCGTCACCCGATCCGTGGAGGCTCTGCCCCCTCCGGAAATACGGCAACGCGCTATGTTGCGACCGGCTCAGGGCGCGCTCGCAACTCAACGCTTTCCAATAACCGTAACCGAATCGTAATAATTGGCGCAACCTTTATATGTCGAAAACCACACCCGGCAGGACTACAATGCGCCGTACACCGCACCCGTATTCGCGGCTAGTTGCTCGCATAATTGAGCTAATTCGGCATCCCTGGTTTCCGCCATGAAGCGGACGGTATGGGGGATCATGTAGCTCGCATTTGGCCGCCCCCGGAAAGGGTGCGGCGTCAGGAACGGCGCATCCGTTTCGACAAGCAACAACTGCGGGTCTGCTAGGCGCAAGGCCTGCTGGAGATCCGTTGAATTCTTGAAGGTCACGGTCCCCGAAAATGACATGTACCAGCCGTTGGCATTGCAGATCCGCGCCAGCTCGGCGTCACCGGAAAAGCAATGGAAAACCACGCGCTCGGGCAACGGCGCATCGTTCAAGATCCGGACCACATCATGGTGTGCGTCACGATCGTGGATTTGGACCGCTTTTCCATGTTCCACTGCGATCCGCAAATGCTCGCGGAAGGACTTTTCCTGCGCTTGATGCCCCGCTTCGCCCGTGCGGAAGTAATCCAGCCCGGTCTCGCCGATGGCTCGCACTCGCTCATTTGCCGCCAACGCCTCGATCTGCTCAATCGCGGCCTCAAGTTCGCCGTGCTCCGCTAGGCGTGCGGCATCATTGGGGTGGATAGCTATCGCCGCCAAGATGTTCGGATAGTCCTTGGCCGCCTGCACCGCGAATTTCGAGGATTCCACGTCGCAGCCAACCTGGACCAGCCCCTCCACGCCGACCGCTGCAGCCGCGTTGAGGGCCTGCTGCACACTGGCATTCACCGAACCATCGCGAAAATCCAGATGCGTATGGTTGTCGATCACCGGTACCGGCAGCGGGGCGGGCGCCTCCGGGTAACGGGTATTTCGTTTGCTTCCGTTCTTTTCTGTCTTTGCCGAGCGGGCGAGTTCCCCGGTAGGTGAAGAATTCGGCTCTTCCGCCGGGCGGTACCCCTCGGGAATCCCTGAGAAATCGGATTCGCTCATCTGCGCACCGGGCCTTTCGTCATAAATACTGTCAGTTCTTGGGTCTAATTCTTCCACCACCGGTACACAGGGAAAGAATCAAGGTATTTAGAAGCTATGAGTGGAGAAAAGAACCCCATATGATGTGAACACAAGCTACGGGAATTGCTTAGCGTGTCAACGATGACCTCGGCACGATAAGTTGCCCAGCCAGGAGAATGCGCATGAGTGCCCACCCAACACTCCCCTTGGTAGATTCGACATTTAGGTCGAATTATCAGCGGATGTACGATGCTGTACAGACAGTAATCGCGGGTAAGCCCGAAGCAATTACCAACACCATCGTGGTGCTCCTTGCGCAAGGGCATCTGCTGCTCGAAGACGTTCCCGGAGTCGGCAAGACCATGCTCGCTAAGTCATTGGCCCGCAGTGTCAACGGGTCCGTGCACCGAATCCAGTTCACCCCGGATCTGCTACCCAGCGACGTTACCGGCGTCTCGGTGTTCTCCCCGCAAGATCATGAGTTCACCTTCCATCCCGGCCCAATCTTTGCAAATATCGTGATCGCCGATGAGATCAACCGTGCAAATGCGAAGACCCAGTCCGCCCTGCTTGAGTGCATGGAGGAGCAACAGGTGACCGTGGATTCGATTACCCACCCATTGCAGAGGCCGTTCATGGTCGTTGCCACACAGAACCCCATAGATTCGGAAGGGACGTTCGCGCTGCCCGAGGCACAACGGGACAGGTTCATGGGTCGGATTTCCATGGGCTACCCCCACCGCGAAGCAGAAATTTCGATGCTCACCAGCCACCATGTAGCCGAGCCGCTTGACTCGCTGGGCTCGGTGCTTGAGCTTGAACAACTGCGGCAAATGATCGAACAGGTGAGGCAGGTGACCGTAACCGACCGGTTGAGTGGCTACGTCGTTGATCTGGGCCGGGCCACCCGCGATCATCCGCATATCTCGTTGGGCGCCTCGCCTCGTGCGCTTGTGCAATGGGTCCGCGCCGCAAAGTCTCACGCGGCTATAAACGGAAGGGATCATGTTTTACCCGAAGATGTGCGTGGAGTAGCCGAGATGCTGCTCTCGCACCGGCTGATCCTGACCCGCAGGGCATTATCCGAAGGCGTGGAACCCGCTGCTTTGATCCAGGAGCTTGTTTCCGCCACACCAGTCGGATAGGCAAGGCACGCCATGGAAAAAATGCAGCGGTTCGACTCGCGCGATGCACTGTCGTGGACACGCACGGATTCGACGCCCGCAATGCTGCGAAGGCTCCAACTTGACCTGTTCACCGTGCGCGGCTGGGGAACCTTGTGCAGCGGAGCCCTGCTGATTATCCTGGCCTACATCCTAGGCCGCCACGAGATGATGGCCGTAGGCACCGGCCTGCTGACAGTGGCCTTGGTCAGCTGGTTGCTGGTACTGCGACTACGCAATAAGTCCAAACTGACCCGCAAACTGCTCACCGCAAATCCGGTGGTCGGTGACATCACCAGGTTGCAGCTGTCCTGCGCGGAGAATGCGAAGGTCAAAGAATCTCTTCCAACCGAGTTCGGGCCGGGCCCCGAATTCACCGGTCCCGGCGAGACCGTATACGAGCTGATCTTCCGCACCCGCGGAATCCATTTGGTGGGCCCGGCTAAGCAAATCCTCTCCGACCCCTTAGGCCTAGTGGACGGCATGGTCGATTCGGGTGACGCCTTGCCGGTCCCCGTATGCGCAGAAATCCATCCGCTGGAACGCTTCGCTTCGCTCGGCGACAAGATGCTGACCGGTGACGCACGGTTCTCCCGAAGCACCACCGCCGACTACTATGACGTGGCCACCCGTGATTACCAACAAGGCGACTCGATCCGACAGGTTCACTGGAAGGCCACTGCACAGCAGGGCAAGCTCATGGTGCGTCAAGAAAACCACATTGCTACGGCCCAGGCATTGCTGGTTTTTGACCGAACTTATGAGCACTGGCATATTAATGGCGCGGACCTGCGTCTAGGAATCCCTCAAGGCGACGGCCCGCCGATACAAAGCAGCCGACGTTTTGAAATGGCGCTCTCCCTGGCCTGCAGTATCGGCCAACGCTACGCCGCCAACGGCTATCAGTTGCTCTTTCGAGAGCTTTCGGGAGAACAGCTGCTCAAAGCCGGCAGCGTCTCCCTGTCTGGGGCCTCCGCCCAGGCTGGTTTTGAGGACTTTCATGCCGCGAGCGCCGAGATGCCGCTGCGCGCACCATCTAACGCGATCGAGGGACCAGAAATTCTCGGAGAAGGATTGCGCAAGCTGCTGCTGGGCTTTCGCGACGAACCGGTCATCATGATCCTCGGTGAACTCCGAACCAATCAGGCCGCGTGGCTGGCGACCCTGGCACGTTCGGTTCGCCATGTCGAACTGTTCCTGCTGGTCTCCCATCCAGAGCGCTACCACGAGGTGCAGCAACGGCTGGCCCAGACTGGGTGGAAAGTGCATTTCCTAGCGGCAAACACCAACATCAACGAATTGTGGTCACAGCCATGAGCGCCGCAGTGACCCAGCGGCCAGCTCCGAACCCCAGCGCGTACGGCACTGGCCCCAAACAACCCAGGACGCATCACCTGTACGCGCGATCGTTAGCAGCTGCATGTCTCAGCCTTGCCCTGCTCGCTGGCTTCGCCTCGCTCAGCGGAGTCGTGCAAGGCGGGGTGTGGTTCGGAGCCTTGATCTGGCCGGTGGTCCTCATCCATGGCAGCGCCGGATTATTGCGCGGCATCCGCGGCTGGCACTGGACTGCACTGCCTGTTGCCTTGCTTGTGGCGGTCGGCGCGGTTCTGGGGCACCAAACGATGCGGGCCAATCCCCCCTCCGTGAGGCTCATCGATTGGTTCGGTGCGCTGGTCTCCGAGGCCGCCATACAGTTCTCCACCCAGGTGCCCCCGGTGGCCTACTCACGGTATGTCGAGTTCGTTCTGCTTTTGCTCGCGGTAGTGCTGAGCCTCGTGGTCGAGGTTCTTGCATCTTTCAAACGCCTAGCGCCACTGGTGATCATGCCATTGTGCTTCGCCCCGGTGATCGCTTCGCTGTTCAAGCAAGAAGGGGCGGGCATCGGCTATCTAATGCTGATGACGCTGGCCTTGCTTGGCTATTTCGCACTGCTCCCCTATATTTTCCGTTCCGAACCTACAGGCGCGGGATTACCTGCGAAACGGCAGGTGGGAATCCTCGCCGTCACCGCTGCCGCGTGCGCTCTCGCGATGATTCTCAGCGGCCTGTTCATGCCGGGCTTCCGCAATGGCATGCTCCCCGAAGGCACTCGGCCTTCCGGCGACCTCTTGGCCAGCAACGTTGACCCGCTGCTCAATCTGGGCAGAGACCTCAGAGCGAACAATGGAAGCGTCGCTTTCAGCTATCTCACCAGTTCTGCCGAACCGGTATATCTGCGAACCTCGATTATCGAAGACCTGAGCGCCACGCGCTGGGAACCGAGCGAAGATTTGCTCCAATCTGCGTATTTTGGGGACACCGCAATGGACACCGATGCCGACATTTTCAACGGAACCCCCGAGCTCACCCAATTGACTTGGGATGGGCAGGTCAGCAGCCCTAGCCTGCCGCTGCCAGACCGCAGTTTTTATATCACCGGCATCAATGGCTCCTGGAACTGGACCAAGCAGACCTCCGTGGCTCGGCTCAGCGGGGATGCCATGGCCGAAACAGGCCAAGTCACCGTTGGACATACCCAAATGAATTTGAGCGCGGAGATGGCGCGCAATCTTGGCTACTTTGGCGGGCAGTTGACGAACGAAATAGCAAATGTAAATCTTTCCATGCCCGAGGACCTCGACGGCGAATTCGACCAATTGCTGCGCCAGACGCTCTCCGAGGCCTACGGCTCGCAGGGCACCCCGGCGAACGACTTCGATAAGGCCGTCGCCATTCAGGATTTCCTGCGTTCCGCTGCTTTCGGATATTCCGAACGCACGCCGTTGCGCGAAGGCTACGACGGAGCCAACCGGCAAGTGATTAAGGCTTTCCTGGATCGCCGCCAGGGTTACTGCGTACATTTCGCTTCCACGATGACCCTGCTGGCGCGAGCGGCCGGGATCCCTTCGCGCATCGTGGTGGGTTATGCCCCCGGCGAGCCAACCGGTGAGACGTTCAATGCTGCTGAACTAGCCGAAAGCAATGGAATCGGGCGTAATATGCCCCCGGATGTTGAATTCACCGAATATGAGGTCACTGGCCAGCAAGCCCATGCGTGGCCCGAATTGTTCCTCTCGGGGATCGGCTGGGTTCCTTTTGAACCGACCCCCGGCCAAGGTCAGACGCCGGACTACGCTCCGGGGACTACGCCCAACGAAACGCCGCAAGAGGTGCCCGAGGAACTGAATCCTTCCGGCGCGCCGGAGCTTGATGACCCGGAGGCCGAGGAAAGCGCAACCGCCAACGCGCCGCAACAAAATACCGTGCAGGCCGAAGACTATGGCTGGATGATCGCGCTTGGCTTCGTGGCGCTCGCCTTGCTACTGGCAGTTTTCCCCTGGCAGCGCGCTCGATTGCGTCGGCGCAGAATCGAACGCGTGCTTGCCGGCGGTGCCGGGAGCGCCCAGGCATTATGGGATGAGCTGCGTGCATTGGGCGCTGACATCGGCAGCCCCGCCGGTGAACAGGAATCGGTCAGCGACTACACCCTGCGCTTGACCGAGAATCACCCGCAGCTTGCAGCGCCCTTGACGAGGCTTCGCGAAGGAATCCAGGCAAGCTTCTATGCGCATCGCCACCCGGATGGGGAACAACGCGCCGAACTGGTAGCCGCGCTGGAACAGCTTGCTGCCCAGCTACGCCGCGAGCTGCACGGCACGCAACGGGTGCTCTGCTTCTGTTTCCCGGCTTCCCTGCGCGAGCGGCAACTGCGCGCGGCAAATAGGTTCACCAACGCACACTAATTTGCGGGATTAATTGCGTGAAGCCCAACACCTGAAAAGGAGTTGGGCTTCACGGGCAGCTACCGTCCGCCGATTACTCGCGGCCGTTGATTACCGAGATTACTTTACCGGTGCGTATGGGTCGGCAATGCCGATGTACTGCACGGTGGTGTATTCCCCGAGCCCCTCGGCGCCGCCTTCACGTCCGAGACCGGACTGCTTCACGCCGCCGAATGGTGCGGCAGCGTTGGAGATGACGCCGGCATTGAAGCCAACCAGACCGAATTCGATCTGCTCGGAAACGCGGAACATCCGGTTGAAGTCACGCGAGTAGATGTAGGAAGCCAGTCCGTACTCGCTGGCATTGGCAAGGCGGATCGCGTGCGCCTCATCCTTGAAGGTGGTCACCGGGGCGACCGGGCCGAAGATCTCCTGGGTGAGGATCTTCGCGTCGTTGGCAACATTAGCCAACACGGTGGGCTGGTAGAAGTAGCCTGGACCCGCTACCGGAGCACCGCCGGTGACTGCCGTGGCGCCCTGTGCAACGGCGTCGGTCACCAGCGCGTGGACTTCGTCCCGAGCTTTCTCCTCGACCAACGGGCCGACGGTGGACGATGGATCGGTTCCGCGTCCGGTCTTCAGCGCCTTCATCGCTTCCGAGAACTTCGTTATGAATTCCTCGGCGACATCTTCATGTACCAGGAAGCGGTTCGCTGCGGTGCAGGCTTCGCCCATATTGCGCATCTTCGCGGCCATGGCACCCTCGACGGCTGCGTCCAGGTCTGCGTCTTCGAAGACGAGGAATGGTGCGTTGCCGCCCAACTCCATCGAGGTGCGCAGCACCTTGTCTGCGGCATCCTTCATCAGCTGCTTGCCAACCGGGGTGGAACCGGTGAAGGAGACCTTGCGCAGACGGTCATCCTGCATCAGCGGTCCGGAGATCTTCGATGCCGAGGATCCAGAAACCACGTTCAGCACCCCGGCCGGCAGTCCGGCCTCCATCATGGTGGCGGCGAATAGCTGGGAAGTCAGCGGGGTGAGCTTCGCGGGCTTGAGCACCATGGTGCAACCTGCGGCGATTGCCGGGCCGACCTTGCGGGTAGCCATCGCCAGCGGGAAGTTCCATGGGGTGATCAGCAGGCAAGGGCCCACCGGCTTGTGGTGGACCAGAACCTTGTTCTTACCCTCCGGGGTGGTGACGTAGCGGCCGTAGTGGCGCACGGTCTCTTCGGAGAACCAACGCAGGAACTCTGCACCGTAGGTCACTTCGCCGCGGGCCTCAGCCAGTGGCTTGCCCATTTCCAGGCTCATCAGCAACGCAAAATCATCGGCGCGCGCGGTGACCAGGTCAAAGCCGCGGCGCAGGATCTCAGCGCGTTCGCGTGGAGCGGTGAGCGCCCATTCGGCCTGGACCGCGTCGGCTGCCTCTAGGGCCGCCATCGCGTCTTCGCTGGTGGCGCTGGCCAGCGTTGCCAGCTTTTCGCCGGTGGCTGGGTCAAGTACGTCGAAGGTGCCGCCATCTGAGGCATCTCGCCATTCACCATTGATCAGCAGTCCGGTGGGTACTTTGGCGAGCAGTTCTGCTTCGCGTTCAGCGGTAATCGACATAACGCGGTTCTCCTGAAAGTCGTAAATGAAAGGAATCTTCGTTGATCACAACGCTAGTGCGGGTTTCGGAAGGCTGTAAATCGCCTGGTGCACCACAAACTCGTTGTTTCATTGTGCATTCAGCCTAAGCGATTTCGGCTATTTTTTCGCTTCGTGACGTTCTGCCAGAACAGCTTCGTACAGGTCCCGCTTCTTCATCCCGGCGGCTTCGGCGACCTCGGCCACCGCCTGTTTCATGCGAATCCCATCGGCAACCAGCGCGGTGACCTTGGGAAGCAGATCTTCGATGGAGGCCGCTTCCGGGGCCGAAGCACCGGAGATCACCACGACGATCTCGCCGCGGAGACCTTCATCTGCCCATGCCTTGAGCACCCCAAGTTCATCGCGGCGGACCTCTTCGAATTTTTTGGTCAGCTCGCGGGCCACCGCCGCCTGGCGCTGCGCGCCGAAGGCTTCGATCGCCGAGGCCAAGAAGTCAGCGACCCGGTGCGGGGCTTCGAAGAACACCATGGTGCGCTCTTCGTGCAGCAAGGCGCCCAAGCGCTTGCGCCGTTCACCAGCCTTGCGCGGCAAGAACCCCTCGAAGGTGAAACGTCCGGTGGGCAGTCCCGACAGCGCCAGGGCGGTCAGCACGGCCGAAGGCCCAGGCACCGCGGTGACCCGGATGCCTGCTTCCATCGCGGCTGCCACCAAGGGGTAGCCCGGGTCAGAGACCGCAGGCATTCCGGCATCCGAGACGACCAGCACGGTGGCTCCTTCGCGAGCCAGCTCGATCACTTCGCCGAGCTTATGGGCCTCATTGTGCTCATGCAGGCTCATCACCCGCCCGGCGGGTTTAATTCCCAGTGCGTGAGCTAGGTGATGGAAATTGCGGGTGTCCTCGGCGGCGATCACATCGGCGCTTTCGATGATTTCGCGGAGCCGCGGCGAAGCATCGGACAAGTTGCCAATTGGGGTGGCGCCCAGGACGATTACGCCCTCATTATCTGAGTTCTGCACACCCTTTAGCCTACGCGAAGTACCAAAAGCACACATTCTCAGGGTTACGCCGGTAGCATGAACAACGATGAGCACCACTGCAGCAAAGACCCCAGATAGCGGGCACGTGCGTTCCGCGCGCGTTGCCTTCACCTTTGAGAACCTCAAACAAAGGTTATTACCGGTTGCGGCGCCCTCCGGTGCATTGATGTGGATTGTTCCGCTGGTAATGACAGTTATCGGTGGTCTGCTGCGCTTTGTGCACCTGGCGCATCCAAATATGTTGATCTTTGACGAGACTTACTACGTCAAAGACGCTTATTCGCTCTTGCACTTCGGCTACGAAATGGAATGGGTCGACGAATCAAACGACCAATTCGTTGCCGGCGATCCGCAGCTGAAGGATACCGCCTCCTTCGTGGTGCACCCGCCACTGGGCAAATGGCTCATCGCTTTCGGCATGATGCTCTTTGGCGAGTTCGACGGTTTCGGCTGGCGTTTTGCTGCAGCCCTGTTCGGTACGCTCGCGGTTCTGCTGACTACTCTGTGCGCCCGCCTGCTCTTCGGGTCGCATCTGCTGGCGGGTATCGCAGGCCTTTTGATCGCCATCGACGGCCATTCAATCGTCATGTCGCGCACCGCGTTGCTGGATATCTTCTTGATGTTCTTCGTCTTGGCCGCCTTCTATGCGCTGCTCAAGGATCGGATTCACGGACGAATTCAGCTCGCCAAAAAACTCTCGGTGCCCGCCGGGAACAGACCCAACGAGTTCCTGCTCATCTTCGGCCCCGTGCTCTGGTGGCGTCCCTGGCGGCTCATCGCAGCGATCATGCTCGGCTGCGCAGTTGGCATCAAATGGTCCGCGCTGACCTTCGTTGCGGTGTTCTGCCTGATGGCGGTGCTCTGGGACTTCGGCGCGCGGCGCACCGTTGGAATTCAGCGGTGGCAGTCGGCCGCCTTCATGCGTGACGGCGTCTATTCGTTTTTCACCATGATTCCGGTGGTGTTCCTGACTTACCTTGCCACGTGGACCGGCTGGCTCAGCACCGCCGGCGGACGCTATCGGCAATGGGCCCTAGAGAATCCCGGCGAGGGGGTCTCCTGGCTGCCCGAGACCTTGCGCAGCCTGTGGCACTATCACCAGGCCAGCTACAACTTCCATACCGGGCTGGATTCGGAACACGGCTGGGCTTCGTCCCCGTGGACCTGGCTCTTCTCCGGGCGCCCGGTACTGATGTACTTCGAAGGCTACGACAACGGGCAGAACGGTTGCACGCTGGATCGCTGCACCGAAGTGATCATGGACATGCCTAACCCGGTGATGTGGTGGGCCTGCACGTTGAGCATGATCTTGCTGGTGTTCTGGTGGCTTGGCGCGCGCGATTGGCGTGCCGGAGCCCTGCTTTCAAGCGTTGCCGCGGGGTTCCTTCCTTGGCTGATGTACCCCGAGCGCACCATGTTCTTCTTCTACACGTTGCCCTTGGTCCCGTTCATGGTTCTCGCATTGACCTATATGATTGGCAGGTTCATCCCCCGCGAACCGCGCTCCGATGTGGCCTACCGGTCAAGGGTTGTTGTCGTGGCCCTCTTCGTAGCGCTGCTCCTTGTGGTCTCGGCATTTTTCTGGTCCGTATGGTCCGGAGAACTGACCTCGGATGCGTACTATCGCATGCACGTGTGGATCCCTAGCTGGGGATAAGCTCCCGTGCGCAGGGTCCCGCTGCACCGTGAGTTGCGCCACCTGACCTCGAACGATTTCAAAGGATTTCCATGCACGAACTGCACGTCGAGCTCCTGCACGACCTCGACCCCCAGGTAAACGCAACCACCCTGCTGCTGGACCGGGTGGCTTCCTCGCCAAACGACACCTTGTTCATGGTCCAACGCCCCTCCGGGTGGCGAGACGTCAGCGCCCAGGGTTTCCTACGTGATGTGAAGCGACTAGCCTCCCGGCTGATCCACGACGGATTGCAACCCGGCGACCGGGTCGCCATCGTCTCGCGTACCCGCTATGAGTGGGCGCTGGCCGAAGAGGCCATCTGGTTCGCCGGCGGAATTTCAATACCTATCTATGAGACGTCAAGTCCCTTCCAAATCGAATGGATCTTGCGCGATTCCGGCGCACGGGTCGTCTTCGCCGAGGACCACGAGTTACGCGCCAACGTTCGCCGGGCCGCGGCCCAGCTCGGAGAATCCGTTGCCATTCACCTTTTTGAGGGATCGCATACCGCGGATCCGGAGGCGATTCCCGCTGCGGGCCTGCAGCAGATTCTGGTCGACGAAGCACAGATCGCCGAAAAGGAAATCAGCATCGCCTGCTCGAGCCTGAACTTGGAAGCCACGGCCACCCTCGTCTATACCTCGGGTACTACCGGACGGCCCAAGGGCTGCAACATCACCCACGCGAACTTCGCTTTGGTCGCCTACAACCTCGCCGAGCACATGGCCGAGGTGCTGGGTGAACGCCGCCGCACATTGATGTTCCTGCCGCTGGCGCACGTTTTGGCCCGTGCGGTCCAACAAGTCTGCATTCACGGTGGAGCAATCATTGCTCATAGCAACTCGACGGCAACGTTGATGGAGGACCTGAACTCCGTCAAGCCAGGGTTTCTGCTGGCAGTGCCCCGGGTATTCGAGAAGATCCACACCACAGCGCTGAATAAGGCGGAACAGTCCGGCCAGGCAGACCTGTTCCACAGCGCGGAGCTGACCGCCATTGAGGTCTCCAAGATCCGGGATGCGAAATCCCGTGGCGAAAAGGTGCGGATGCCACTGTCATTACGAGCCCGTCACCTATTTTTCGATAAGGTACTTTATCCGAAGCTCCGCGCGGTCTTCGGTGGACAGTGCGGTTACGCGATCTCCGGGGCCAGCGCCCTTAACCAGGATCTGGCGCATTTCTTCCGCGGCGCCGGCATCCAGCTGGTCGAAGGCTACGGACTTACCGAAACCACTGCACCTGCCACGGTGAATCAGGCTCATAACAATCGAGTGGGGACCGTGGGCCGCCCGCTTCCCGGCACCAGCGTCAGGATAGCTGGTGACGGAGAAATCCTTGTCAAAGGCATCGGTGTATTCGCCGGATACCACCACAACAACGAAGCCAGTGCTGGGGCATTCACCGAAGACGGGTACTTCAAATCCGGCGATACCGGGCGCCTTGATGAGGCCGGTTATCTATTGGTCACCGGGCGCAAGAAGGAACTGATCGTCACAGCCGGGGGCAAAAACGTCTCACCCGGTCCGTTGGAGGAGATGGTCCGGGCCGGCCGGATAGTGGACCAATGCGTAGTGGTCGGTGAGAACAAACCGTTTATCGCGGCTTTGGTCACGCTAGATGCCGAAGAGCTGACGTTGTGGTCCAAGGCCCGCGATGTGGGCCAGCTGACGCTTGGCGAGGCGGCGCTGCACGACAAGGTGCGCACCGAGGTGCAAAGTTATATTGACGCAGCAAACCAGACTGTTTCTCAGGCAGAATCGATTCGCAAATTTGTGGTTCTTCCTGCCGAGTTCACCGAGGCTTCCGGACATTTGACTAGCTCGCTAAAGCTTAAACGCCAGCAGGTCCTGGATGATTTTGTCTCCGAAACCGAAGAGCTATACCGTCGCTGACTTGCTTTTTAACAATAAAACCTCGGGATCCGTACTGCCCGGTTCCCGAGGTTTAGCTGTTCCGGGGCGCTTTGCCACGTGTAGTTGTTTAGCTATTCAATCCGTAAACTCGCGCTTCTTGACGTAGGCGTGAGCTTTCGCGGCGGCGCCCGGTTGGCCAGCAGGTAATGAGCGCAACAACCGCGGAGACAACCACCAACACCCCGATGGCAAGCGCGGAATCGACCCAGAACTGCTCGGGGTATAGACGGATCAGGGTATCGCTGAGGTTGAAAGTCCAGGTGCCTTCGGCGAAGAACAATTGGTGGAAACCGGAGAAGAACGTGTTCCACCCGGTAATGGCGATGACCGCGATTCCGGCAATTAGCACCAGGGTCAAGATTGCCCCGGAGAAGAGCGCTCGGCGCACTCCGCCGGAGTAACGGTTGGCCAGGTAGACGATGAAGATTATGGCCAATACCGCTAGCACGGCCCCGATGACATAGCCCAAACCGATCAGGTTTTTCACGTCAAGCATGTGCTGCACCTCTTGGGCGGTGAACATACTGGAGCCAGTCGGAAGTTTCAATCCAGATAAAAATTCCGGGCCAGCGAAGTTATTCAGGTAGTCCACCCCGTAGCTGCCATAGGTTAGGCGTTCCGGATCGGTGAAGCCGAACTGGTCGCTGGGGAACCCTGGCCGGGCGTAGGCCAGCGCCAAGAACGCTGGGGTGGCGACCAGACGAATCGCGGCGATCAGCGTCAATACCGGGAAGATGAGTGCAAGCAGCACCTGTGCGGTGCGGGCCAGCGGCGGCTTGGAATTTAATGCGCGTTCGCGAGCCACACGGCGTTTGACCGCTGCCTCGGATGGCTCCGACTCCGGAGCGTAGTTCCCAAAGACACGCGAACGCGCCTGGGCAACTGCGGCGGACGTAGTCTCTGGGTTGTCTTTATTTGGTGCAGCGCTGACCGGTGGCACCGTCTGTTTGGCTTCGTTGAGCGGCGCATCAGATTTGGCAGGTACCTCGGCTTTTGTGGAGGCCTTCGGCTGCTGCTGTTCCGCGTCGAGTTCATGCGGAAGTTTAATCGCTCGAATGATGTCCTCTACCGGCTCGTCGGTTTTCGGCTTGGCTGCACTCGTAGCTGGCTTGCTCACTGCTGGCTTAGCTGCGGCCGATTTGGCTGCTGCTGCCGGCTTGGCTGCTGTTGCCGGCTTGGCTGCTGCTGGTTTGGATGCTGCCGGCTTAGTCGCCACAGGTTTGGCTGGCGCAGGATTCGCGACGGGTTTGGTAGCTGCTGGCTTGGCCGTCGCAGGCGTCGTGGCCGGCTGCACCGTGGTTGGATTCGCTGCGGGCTTGGTATCTGAAGTTTCAGGAGCTGCCGGCTTCGCCTCGGCAGGCTTGGATGCTGCTGCTTTGGCCCCTGATGGGTTCAAGAACGCTGCTTTCGCAGCGGCCGCCGCCTTTGCAGCACGAGCGTCCTGCTGAGCTTTGGCTTGTTTTTTATGCTCCTCAAGGCGTGCCGACAATTCGTCGGCTCGCTGGCTGAGCGTGGCCTTGGTGACCGACTCGTTCGATTCAGCATTGGTGGCCGCGATGGGCGTGTCCGGGCCTTCTGGGCCCTTACCACCGGGGGTGTTCTTCGCCGCCTCAGCCATGAGGAGTCCTCCTGCAAATCGCGCGATCTCTGACCATCATAAATAGACGAAACCTGCACAACAGGCCCCGCGGTTTCAGCTTATCCAGCCGACCGCGCCAATCCGCGCATTACCACACCTAAATTAGGACCGTGGTGCGGGAAACGGTAAAGCCAGCCATTCCCATCCGATTAGTAGGAATGCGGAACTGTCGACTGCGGCGCACCCCACGGTGCAGCGGGAGGCTAGATCCCGCGCGAAGCTAAATAACCTCGGTGGCAATTCTTAGATTTCTTCGGCCTCCGGCGGAAGCACTGCCAACCGTGGACGAGAATCGAAACGGGTGCCGCGCACCTCACGGGGTGCAGGTGTTTCGACAGAGTGCTTGGGTTTACGCTCTTCACGCACGGCATTCATCAGTGCGTGCAATTCATCTTCGTTTTCAATGACCTCTGGCAGGGCGCCGCGCAGCAGGTTCCACCCGCTGGGCACCGTGAGCCGGTTGGCGTGCCGGGCGCACAGGTCATAGCAATGCGGCTCGGGGTACTGCGCCAATGGCCCGAGTACGGCGGTCGAATCGGCGTAGTTGTAGGTGAGGGTTGCGCGGGCCGATTCACGGCACGCGGGGCGAGAGCAAAGACGAAGACTTTCCACGGCTTCCAGTCTACTCGTGCTAGCCGTCCTAGCCCGGTAATCTGGCCCGAACGGCCACGTTCGCTCGCGCAAACGTTTACTGTGGAGCCATGGAGCATAATCCCCAGAGTCCGCAGCAGCGCTCGCGCCGCAACCGTCATGGACGCGGACGGCGTGGTCCGTTGATGCCAATGCACCTGCCCGCCTTCCGCACGCGACCAGAACGCTTTGATGACGCGGTGATGGCCAGCGCCCAACGATTAGGCGAACGCTGGGGCCAAAAACTCGCGATCATCGATTTTCGCATCGTCCCGGTACCCGGCGACAAGGTCATGACTCAGGCCGCGGCCGCCGGAGACCGCATGCCGCTGTCCTCTGCTCGACCGGCAACGGCTAAGCGCCGTGCCCGGATTTCCATTTATCGGCTGCCTTTGGAGCAAGCTAGTCATAGCCACACGGAATTAGTCGACCTCGTACACCAGTGTGTGGTGCACGAGGTCGCTAATTTGTGGATGCTTTCGCCCCACGAAGTTGATCCCGAATATTTCCCGGAAAACCCGGATTTTTAGTCCTGCTAGCCGCCGACGTTGACGACGATACCGTCACGTCCGACATTGGCTTGAGGCATGGCAGCCCAGGCCAGCGAACGATCCGACCCGAAGATCAACTGGCCAATATAGGCGTTTGCATCTGCAGAGAAGATCACGGCTTGGGCTTCTTCGGTGATTTCCTTCGGTTTGAACACCATGTTCTGCCCGGTCTTCACCTCGAGTTTGGTCGGCTTTGAAAGCTTCCCATCCTTGTCGACCACAACTGCTTCGACAGAGGCATCGGCCGATGGCGCGGCAATGCTGAATTCACCGGTGCCGTTCGCTGAAATAGGCGCAACCTGCTTTCCCGCCAGTGGCATGGAGCTGGCGGCCCAGGCGTTGTCCGAGGAATCCTTGGGATCCGCGCCGCGCACCATGCGCACACTGCTGGTCACCGGAGCATCAGCTTCCACGACTACGGTGTAAGCGCCCGCTTCGAGACCGTTGAGGTCGATGACGCTAGTTGCGTCGGAGGCTACCGCGAGGTTCGAGCCAAGATCCGCCTTGACTTCGCCCTCGGCACCCAAGATCTTCACCTTGAAACCTGCACCCTGCGCACCTGTGGCCGAAACATGAAGCTGCGGCACCAGTTTCTTGTCATCTTTGCTTAGTTCGTTTCGGTCATTCTTGTTGCCAAGCCAAACGCCCGGAATCACCTGCGTATTGGCTGCCGAAGCATTTGCAGCCACTAGGTCTACCCCGGAAGGTGTCAGGCCGCGCAACGCTGCCTGTTGAACTGATGCGGTGATCTTTCCGCCGAGACTGGTGATATCGGCGGACACCGAATCCAAATTCTGGGCGTAGCCGCCAAGCACCAACGCTCGCGAGGATCCCGGCGCAAGCACGACATTCTGCAGCGTTGAGGTGTCGATCAGACCCTCCGGACCGCGCAGATCGATAGAGACCTGGGCGGTGGTGTGGGTCGGGTTCGACAGGTGAAGCACGCTGGTCGCACCGGTATTCGTCATCAGCCCGGTGAAGCGCCAGCTGGAGGCTGGAGCCTGGCAGGTCGCCGCGGCCAGTCCCGCGAGATCTCCATCCTTGGCCAAGAAACTGCGCATGGCGCTACCCCAGGAAGGTAGTTCGCCCAAGGGTTGCAGGGAGAAGACTTGCGCCTTGT
Source organism: Glutamicibacter sp. BW80 (assembly GCF_002332385.1). Taxonomy (NCBI): domain Bacteria; kingdom Bacillati; phylum Actinomycetota; class Actinomycetes; order Micrococcales; family Micrococcaceae; genus Glutamicibacter; species Glutamicibacter sp. BW80. Next base: position 283,533 of record NZ_NRGV01000050.1, read on the forward strand.
CTCGGCCGTTGGTGGTGTTTACCTTTCCAACACGACCGGTCAACCCCTCGTCATCCGCACCCAGAGACTGCGCCGCTTCAGCATCCGGAATGCGTTCGCTGAGCTGGGCCGGATCTGAACTGCCCAGGTCCCGGAGTGTGGCACCGGGAATTCGTTTACCCAAGTCTGAGACCAGGGCTGTGCGAATATTGCTTGAGATTTGTTTTGCACCGGCGGCGAACTGTGGATCGGTACCGTCCACGCCCTTGAGAAGTTGCGGAGTTCCGGTACAGACGGACTGGGCATCGCCGGCCGGAAGACTGGTCACCGCCGCGGGGAGCGCCGTATTGGACGGTTGCGGTGCAAGCACCGAAGCCGCGGCGACCACGCCACCGGCGGCAATGATGGCCACCAGGCTGAGCAGCACGGCGCCCGCACGACGACGCACCGGAGCAGCTTCCTGATCCTTACGTGCCGCCTTATTTGCGTCGTCTAGTTTGCGTCGGCGTCGACTCGCAATCGGATCTGCGGGCGCCGAGGCCTCGCTGTTTTCCGCGGCGCCTGCGATAACCGGCTGTGCTAGGGCTGCAGCCATCTTCTCGTCCTTGGCTTCCGGCTCAGCCTTGTTCTCCGGCTCCGCCTGACGCTTTGGCTCCGGCTTAGCTAGCGGCTGGGCCTTTGCCCGGTCCTTGGCTTCGGCCTTTGCGGTGGCTTTGGCCTCGGCCGCTGCTTTCGCCTCGGCTTTCGCAGTAGCCTTCGCCGTTGCCTTGGCCTCTGCCTTGGCTTCCTTCTCGGCTTTGGCCTCGGCACGCAATTCGGACTTGCTCTTTATTGGCCGCTCGCTTGCCGAAGGCCGCACAGTCGGAGCCGATTCCGGCTTCGTCGCAGCCACCGGTTGCGGCGCTGGCTTAGCCGGCTCGGCAGAGGAGCCGGTGTCCGCTGTGACCGGTTTGGCAGCGGGCTTGCCACTGCCGTCCGCGGAGGCATTGCCGGCTACCGGTGATCCTTGATCCTTAGATGGTTCCGCAGCGTGCGCGGGGTGACCGGCATGCTCGTTTTTTGCATCGTCCACGGCTGGCTCGTCGCTGCCATCCGCGGAGGCATTGCCGGCTACCGGTGATCCTTGATCCTTGCGTGGTTCCGCAGCGTGCGCAGGGTGACCGGCATGCTCGTTTTTTGCGTCATCCGAAGCGGGCTTCTTCTCATCACTCACTACTTTTTCTCCTGCTCGGTGTCGGTGTCCGAAATACGGTCACCGAGCTTCGGGGCCAAGGTGTCACGGATCTCGTGCGTCCGTTCGCGAGCCTCTCGACGGCTCAACGGTGTTGAGCTCGTCTCGGGTTCCGGTTCGAAAGCTGGTTCTGCCGGCTCGCTGGCCACTTCGTCTTGCCCGTCGTCCGATTCCTCGACTGCGCGGAAACGATATTCGCTATTTCGGTAGCTAGCGAGGCGACGGGTACTGGGTACCGGGATCGCTAGCAATACCGCGATAAGCAATACGACGCTACCGAGGATCAGCGTGGGCAATGCCAATGGTTCGAAGTGGGTCAGCGTCAGCTTGCCGCCTTCGGCCGGCACTTCATAGGCCTGCGCCCAGCGGGTATCCGAATCCCGGGGGTAAGCTACCGCACGCAACGGCGCGCCATCGATAGTGGCACGCAGTTTTGGATCCTGCGCGGTCGCCAACACAAGAGTGCGCGGTCCGTCGGCTGCGGGTATCTCAGTATCCTGAATTCGCCCGCGATTGGTGGCCAGTACCTGCACCCGGTCCGACTTGTCGATCAAGCGCGCAAATCCTGCGCCCGCATTTGGCGTGGAGCTTTCATAATTGACGCGCCACAGCCATCCGTTGTCGGTCTGCCCCACGGAGGCCAGGCCGGTCGCAGCATCCAGCACACGCACGGTGGCCGAGACTGATTCACCGGTCTCGTTGAGCACTACAAACCCAACACCCAGGTCTCGCAAGGCTTCGCGGGAGTCGAGTGCTGATTCAGACAAAAGCATTGCCACGGCTTCCCGCTGCACGCTTCCCGTGGCCGAAGCCTCGTTTCGTGCCGGATTCAGCAGCGATCCGCTCAGTTGCGACACCTGCGAAGAACGGCTGATGGCGTCAAGCGTTTCGCCGGCCCCGGTCAGCAGCTGGCTGTCGATCTCGCCCGAAGCCCGTGGGGTCAGCACCAAGGTGCGCTCTGCGGATTCCGCGCGGCCGGCGTCCGCCGCGGTGGCCGGAATCGTCCGTTCCTGCGAGGGCGACACCCGCTGGGCGGCGTTCAGCGCGGTCATGGCGCCATCTGGATTCTGCGAATTCAGTTGCGCGCCGAGTGCCACCGAACCGGCGGCCAACACGCTAATCACGCTCAGCGTTGCCATCAGGCTCAAAACTGCCCGATTCGCCGGACGGCGAAGTGTGCGTGGCTGCTCCTCATGGCGTAATGCTGCCAGCGCGTTGGCGGCGGCGGCGAGCATCGCGAAGACCGCGAAGGAAACAAATGGCGCGGTGTATGCGCTGACCGTCCTGGACGAGTCCAGGGAGACCGAAATGAAACCGATTCCCCAGCCGGCCACCAAGGACAGGGCTGCGGCCCAGACGAGTTTGCGGGAATTTCGACGCATGGTGGAGTCCAGGCTAAAGGATGACCCGAGTGCGCCCAGTACCGCCAAAATCACCACAGGTGCGCCCACAAGAGCCCCTGCGACCAATGCCCACGGTCCGGCAGGCAGTATTCCCCAACCAAGCGGGGTGAGCATTGCGTCAAAGGCCTCGGGGAAGCCCAAAAGCATCTGCCACAGCGGCGCCGGGTTGAATGCCAGCGGTGCACCAGGTTCGGTTAACAGCAGCCGTGGGTTGCCCAGTGCTTCGAAAAGCAAGGGCAAGTTCCACACCACTGCAGGAAGCGGAACCCACCACAGCGTGCGCGCCCGGCGCGGAGCCGAAAGCGCCAAAACGTAGATCAGCACCACAAGTGCCAAGAAGAAAGGCATTGAGCCGGTAGAAATTACCCACAGGATCAGTGCCGCGCAGGCCGAAGCGGTCCAGGCCGAAGTCTTTTTGGATTGCGCGCTTGTTGCCGGTTTGCCCTCCGGGCGCACGTGCGCGTTGAGCGCACGAAGCATGGCCAGGAAGAACAACGGCAGTAGGACGTGGATAAGTACCGAGCCCACCCGGCCGCTGGCCAGGGCCGAAATAAGGGCAGGCTGCAAAGCCCAGATCACCGCGGCGAAGAAACGTACCGCACGCGAACGGCTCACTACGCCCACGCCCCACCAAGCGGTGAGAGCCGCCAACGGCATGGCCGCCAGGAACAAGATCACCGAAGCCTGGTTCGCGTGGTTGAAGCTGAGCACCGAAAGCAGCCAGTACATGATGTCTGTGTTATCTGGAGCAGCGCTGAAGCCGGTGCCCGCGTTCTGCCACCACGAGGTGGCGTTGGCTCCGATCTCATTCAGCGTGCGCGACAGCGGACGCATGGAACCGCCGCTCAGGGCGTTGGCACCGATCAGTGAACGCCAGGCGATCAGCGAGGCCGCGGTCGTGATGAGCAATGCGAGAATCAGCGACAGCACCGCAGTGGTCCGCGGCGGCCGAGCAATTCGGACAAAGTCCGAGAAGTTCTCGCCGCTTGGCTCCACCATGCCCTCTGCGCCGGAGCCGTCGCCGTAGACCTGCGAGTCATCCGTGCTGTTTGACAAGTTTCGCCGGTACTCGCGCACGGCGCTATTCGAAGTCATCAGCTTGCGTACCTGGCCGCGCGGCACCTTGCGGATTTGCTTGATCCCACGGCGCGAGGACACCAACTTCACCGGCGAGAACAAGCCGCGCAGGGTCGAGCCCAAATGGCTGAACCCATGGCCCGGATCCTTGGCTAAAAGAGCCAAAAGGAAGTGCCCGATGCCGCCCAAAAGGAGGCCTAGCCAAAGAAATGGGAGTCCCAAGGTCGGTGCGAACTTCAGCCGCTGAAAGACCTCAGAGCGTCGTGCTTCGCCCGGTCCAGCCAGCGAGTCGACCACGTCGACCTGATGGTAGACCTTCGCGGAGGGAACGACCACCACACGGTGTCCGGCTAAGCGGTTGCGCCAGCATAGATCCACGTCGTCGCCGCGGCCTGGCAGCGCCGGATCGAAACCGCCTAATTCTTCAAAGACGTCGCGGCGGATGAACATTCCTGCCGAGGATACGGCGAAGTAGTCGCTTCGGCCGTCGTACTGACCCTGGTCGACTTCGTCGATATCGATCATCGTCAGGCGCTGCGCCTTGCGGTCCACGCTGAGCCCGACTTCGGCCAAGCGGCGAGGATTGTCAATGTCCAGGATCTTGCAACCTGCAATGGTCACGGACTCGGAGGCTTCGACCGTACGCGTCAGTTGTTCTAGCGCGTCGGGAGCCGGCATCGAATCGTCGTGGATGATCCACAGCCACTCGTCGCGATCTGCACGAGCTTCGGGCAATGAATCAACCGCTTCTTGAACGGAAAGTCCCAATGACCCAGCCGGGGCCGCGAGCAGGGTCGCGTTGGAAGGAAGATTTGCTTTTAATACCTGCCGGGAAGCGTCTTGGGACGACGCATCGACCCCGAGGTACCGTTCGATCGGCCGTGACTGGTTTCGCAGTGCGGCTAAAGTTCGGGGTAAAAAGTCAGCGCCATCGTGCGCGGCAACGATGGCGGTGACATGAATTGGCGGTCGAATTAGATTGCTCGTTTCCGTAGTCGGCGGCGTTCGCGCTCGGAGAGCCCTCCCCAAATGCCGAAGCGCTCGTCGTTGCTCAGCGCGTATTCCAAACATTCTGAACGTACAACACAGGCACCGCAGACACGCTTAGCGTCGCGGGTCGAACCGCCCTTTTCTGGGAAAAATGCTTCGGGGTCGGTCTGCGCGCACAATGCGCGGGCCTGCCAACCGAGCTCGCCTTCGTCGACTTCCCCGCCGACGCCGAGCCAAACGGCCTTGATGCTTTCGCGAACCTGTTCGTCTTCATCCAGCTCCGGAGCCCACGACCCTGCGGTCGATCCGCCTTCGGTTTCCGCTGGCGCATGCTCCCGTAGGAAGTCTTCTGCGGCGTTCTCCAGATCAGCGGCAACCGCAACGCGTGCGGAGTCACCAGCTTGTGGATCGACAAACCAGTCCGATGGTGCACCCTCAACCCCGTATTGGGCGGACGCTACAGCCGATGTCGAAAAATCGGAGTACCCCTGCTCCAGCTTCGTCATGTTGATGTTGGCCTTTCGATTGGTTTGAGAAGATCGAGCCATCCTTGCTCCCGATCCATACGTCTCTATTTATTCCATCGAAATAGTGAAACGATGGACGAGCCGAACTCACCATCTAATTACAGCCGTGTAACTCGGTCATAGTCAAGCGGGGAGGATATTCTATGGAGAGTTCTCAGGAAACTCTCGGCACAACACGCCGCGAAAGACACCAATGAATCCGGCGAGTCGCAACTTCCGCGAATTGTCGGTAAATTCTCAGTAAATTATTTAAGGTGGAAAATGCCGTTCAACTCCGCTAAGGGAGCCTTTGCCGAAGGTCTGCTCGCACCGCGCCGTGCCTCGGCCACTCCATGGCTCACCTGGTACTCGACTTCCGGTGAGAGGATCGAGCTGTCGGGCAGGGTCTTTGACAATTGGGTCGCCAAGAGCGCAAACCTTCTGGGCGAAACTTTCGACCTCGACGAAGCATCGGTAGTGGTCTTGGATCTCAGTGCGCACTGGAAATCCCTGGTCCTGGCGCTTGCCTCCCTGCATCACGGAGCCACCTTGGTTTCCGCCGAACATGACCAGGCGGCCGAGGCGCAACTTTGGATCACCAGCAACCCAACGGATGAGCGCATTCCCGGCGCAGCGGAAATCCTGGCGGTCAACCCCGCAGCCATGGCGCTGTCCTTCGGCGCCGATCTAGGCCCGGTCGCCGAAGACTACAACGCCAATGTGCGCACCTACGGGGACCAGTTCTACCCATCAGCGGTATCCGGCTCACGCATCAGCCTCATCACCCCCGGCGGCCAAGAGCTGTCTAGCGCACAATTATTTGCCGCCGAGGCACCGGCCCGCGGCACCATCTTGGTGCGCGCAGATATCCCGGTTCTTGATCTATTGCCTTACGCGGTGGCGCAGTGGAAGGCCGGCGACACGATCGTATTGATCGATGAAGCCATGGAGGTGAGCGACCGGCTTCGCGAGGGCGAAAAAATCAGCCACGACTACCTAACTGGCTGATTAGCTCTTCCCAGTGGGGATAGTGCCGGTGTCCGGGGAAACGGCCTGGGCGCCGGCACCTTTGTCGTGATGGACCAAAAGCTCATGGTCGTGGGCGAACTTTTCTTCCTGATCCATCTCGGCGCCGAAGACCCAGAAACGGTAGGCGAAGAAACGGAAGATGGTGCCCAGCACCAGGCCAACCACGGAGCCGGCAATAAATACGCTGGTCGGGTCGGTCAGGTTCAACACGTACTTGGTGAACCAAACGCAGGCGGCGGCGATACCCAGGCCGATAGCGTTCATGATCAGGAACATCACCAGTTCACGAGCGACATTTGCCTGGCGGCGATGGCGGAAGGTCCAAAAGCGATTGGCCACCCACGAGAACAAGGTCGCGACGATGCCGGCGATGATCTTGGCCTTGACCTGCGAATCGCTCATCGGTCCATGCAGCAACCACACATAGATGCCGGAGTCGATGATGAACGCAATACCACCGACAACGCCGAACTTCGCCACTTCGCGCCAGAGCAGCGAAATGAGTCCAGCTAGTTTTCGTGAGATGCGCTCGAACATTTTCCTCCAGACGTATCTGCGCTCTTGCTGATCCAATTTCGAATCATCTAGACCTAAAGATCGTCAGAATCCCGGGAAGTTCAGTTCCCTCGGTTATCGGTTTAGTGTTGCCCCGAATACGCAATGGCATGAGGGCACATCTTGCTATTTTATCCGCTTTTCCTGACAATTCCCCGAATTTGGTGAGTAATCAGTCACCGCGAGGACGGGAAGCCGGAACAATTTCGATAACCTAGAGGGGTGAGCTTCCCTAAAATTGGTGTGATTGGCGGCGGGCAACTAGCCCGAATGATGGCCCCAGAGGCCCTGAACCTCGGATTTGAACTGCATGTTCTCGCCGAAGGCCCGGACGTATCGGCGGCACGTTGTGTGCCCGATGCGCCCATTGGCGACTACAAGGACCTAGCGACCCTGCGCGCCTTCGCCCAGGGTAAGGACGTGGTGACCTTCGACCACGAGCATGTCCCCAATGAGTTCCTCACCACACTCATCAATGAGGGAATCAATGTCCAGCCTCGCCCAGAGGCCCTGATCCACGCGCAAGACAAGCTGGTGATGCGTGCCGCGATTGAGAAGCTCGGACTTCCAAACCCGGCGTGGGCCAAGGTGGAGAACGTAGCCGAACTGATTGCCTTCGGTGAGCAGACCGGATGGCCGATCGTGCTCAAAACCCCGCGCGGCGGCTACGACGGCAAGGGCGTACGCATGCTGGAGAACGCTGAGCAGGCCCGAGAAGCCGAAGAATGGTTTGCCAACGGAGCCCTGCTGGCCGAGGACAAAGTGGATTTCACCCGCGAGCTTTCGGCCATGGTCGCGCGCACTCCTTCCGGCGAGACGAAAGCCTGGCCGGTAGTGCACACCATCCAGGTCGCCGGCGTCTGCGACGAGGTAATTGCACCGGCCCAAGACATCTCGGCGGAAACCGCGGCTACCGCATCAAATGCTGCCATGCGCATCGCCGAAGAGTTCGGTGTCACCGGCGTCATGGCAGCTGAGCTTTTCGAAACCCCGGGACGGGGTGCCGGTTTCGTCATCAACGAACTTGCCATGCGCCCGCACAACACCGGGCACTGGACCATGAACGGTTCGGTCACCAGCCAGTTCGAACAGCACCTTCGTGCAGTCTTGGACTTGCCGCTGGGTGAAACCCGCGAACTTGGAGTGACCGTGATGAAGAATTTCCTCGGCGGGGCCAACCAGGATCTGTTCTCCGCATTCCAGGCCGCGTTGGCTGCCGCGCCGGAAGTCAAGGTACACGCCTACGGAAAATCGGTGCGCCCCGGACGCAAGATCGGACACGTTAATGTGGTGGCCGAGGAAGGCCAACGCGTAGAAGAACTACGTGAACGCGCCGACCGGGTCGCGGGCTTAATCCGTGATGGCATCACCCCGACCGCCTAGGCTTTCAGCAAGACCCGCTCATTTTGGGCCACGATCTTCAAGGACATAGATTCTAATGACTGAAACAGCACCACTTGTCGGACTCGTCATGGGTTCGGACTCCGACTGGCCGGTTATGCGGCTGGCCGCCGAGGCGCTTACCGAATTCGGCATCCCCTTCGAGGCCGACGTCGTTTCGGCGCACCGTATGCCCACCGAAATGATCGAGTACGGCCAGCGCGCCCACACCCGTGGCCTGCGCGTGATCATCGCCGGCGCCGGTGGCGCCGCGCATCTGCCGGGCATGCTCGCCTCGGTGACGCCGCTTCCGGTGGTGGGTGTTCCGGTACCATTAGCCAAGCTCGATGGAATGGATTCCCTCTTGTCGATCGTGCAGATGCCTGCCGGCGTGCCAGTGGCTACCGTCTCCATTGGCGGTGCCCGCAATGCCGGCCTGTTAGCTGTGCGTATGCTGGCATCGGGAACCGACGAGCTTGCCAAGTCGTTACAGGTTAAGTTGCTAGCCTTCGCAGATTCGCTGCGCGATTCTGCATATGCCAAGGGCGCCGCGTTGCGTGCCGAAGTAGCAAACGAGAACTTCTCTTCCTAAGGAAAGTCACAAAGTACATGGGTTCTGCCAGCCACCGCGCTCCAAGTCCGCTCAGGAACCCGGAGACGATTTCCTCTCCGGCCCGGAGCAAACGCGCCCTGATACTGGTCGTCTTGACCATTATTTTCCCGGGTAGCGCTCAGCTGATTGCGGGTAACCGCAAGCTGGGACGCATCGCGGTCACGATCACCATGCTCTGCTGGGCCGCGCTCATTGGGCTCGCAGTCATCTACTTCATTGACCGTTCGATCATCCTGGGTTGGGTAGCGCACCCGAACTTCCAGTTGTTCTTGATCGTCGTGCTTTCGGTGCTGGCCGTCGGCTGGCTGATCATGTTCCTGAATACGCTGTTCATCATCCGGCCCCGAATGCTGGCACCCGGAATGCGCGCAATCGTCTCCATTTTCACCTTGGCTGCGGTCATCGCAACCAGCGGCATCTTCGTCTACGGTGCCTCGATCCTGAACACCGGACGCGAGACCATCGTCAAGGTCTTCGATGCGGGTCCTGCCTTTGACCCGGTGGATGGACGCTACAACATCGCGGTTTTCGGCGCCGACTCCGGCTCGAACCGAGATGGCGTGCGTACCGACTCCATCGCTCTGCTTTCGGTGGATGCCAAAACCGGCAAGTCACTGATGATCTCGGTGCCGCGTAACTTCCAGAATGCCCGCTTCGCCGAGGGTACGCCCATGGCCGAGGTCTACCCCGACGGGTACAGCTGCGGGGACGAGTGCCTGTTCAACGCGATCTACCGCGACGCGGTAGATAACCACGCGGATCGGTTCCCGGATTCGGTGAAGAACGTCGGCGCGCAGGCCGCCATGGATGCCTTGACCGGGACCACCGGGCTCGAGGTCCAAGGCTATGTCATGGTCGACATGGCAGGCTTCGAAAACTTCGTTGACGCCCTCGGTGGCGTCACCATCAATTCTGGCGGTTGGGTCCCGCACAACGGCAAGAAGTGGGAAGGCTCGCTGGTCAATACCCATTGGTTCGCCCCGGGCGAGCAAACCTTCAACGGCAAGGACGCGCTCTGGTTCGCGCGTTCGCGTGACTTCACCGATGACTACCACCGCATCAAGCGGCAGCAATGCCTGCAGCAGGCAATCATCAAGCAGTTCACCCCGCAGACCATTCTGAGCAACTTCAGCAGCATCATGCAGGCCGGAGAGCAGCTGGTCGAGACGAACATTCCCGCCAGCCAGCTCAGCTCCTTCGTGTCCGTGGCGGACAAGGTATCGGGCACTCCGTTCAGCCGCTTGACCCTGGGAGCGCCGGACTTCGAGCGTTCGTTCTCCACCTACCCTGACTTCGGCAAGATCGATGATCGCATCACTAAGATCATTGAAAAGCAGAACGCTCCGGAGAAGCCCAAGGAATCCAAGAAATCCGAGGAACCTGCCAAGTCAAAGGACACCACCGAGGCCGGCGGTTCAGCCGAACCATCCGAAAGCGCCGAGGAAGAATCCACTAGCATCAACGACGCTCCGAAGCTGTCCAACGGTGAACAAGAAGTCTTCACGCAGCGCGACGGCAGCCCGATCGACGAGCAGTACCTGGTGGAACTTGAGATGATTGGCCAAACGACTCGCCTGGCGCAGATCGCCGCAAACAACGACGAATGCTCGGTGCCTTAACCAGCATTCCAGGTTTCACCCGCGGTTAAGACCCCCCGACCGTTTTGAAACCACTATCGTTTGTGAAAGTTGAAGGGTGCAAAACGTGTTTGAGTTGAAAAATTCCATTCGGGACTATCACTGGGGTTCGAAGCAGGACATAACCGAGTTGCTCGGCCAGCCGGCACGGCTCAGCCCCCAGGCCGAGATGTGGCTCGGCGCCCATCCCGGATGCCCGAGCATGCTCGTCGACACCGGTCAGCCGCTGCACGAAGTCATTGCGGCGGATCCGGTGAATACGCTCGGCGAGCAGGTCAATGAGCGCTATGGCCGCCTGCCATTCTTATTCAAGGTGCTCTCCGCCGCTCAGCCCCTATCGATCCAGGTGCACCCGACCCTGGAGCAGGCGCGGGAACGTTTCGCCAAGGAAGATGCCGCCGGTGTCCCCCGTGATGCGGCAGAACGCAACTACAAGGACGACAACCACAAGCCCGAGATGCTCTATGCGCTCACCGATTTCGTGGCGCTCTCCGGATTTCGCGTGCCCGAGGAGATCATCGCGGATTTGCGCCTCTTCCTGCCCCGGCTATCCACCACGGAGACGGCCCTGGCCGCAGACCTGATTGCGGCTTTGCAGTCCGCCGACCCGCTGGCACGGGCGCTGAATCTCGTGCTCACCTCGGGCACCGGTATCAGCGATCTGGTGCTCACGCTCTGCGGGACCATTACCGCGGACCCGGTCCTGCAGGAAAATGTGCAGTTCGCCGAGCTGGTGCGGATCAACGAGATCTATCCTGCGGACCCCGGGGTCCTCGTCGCCTTGCTGCTGAATCTGGTGTTCTTGAAGCCCGGCGAAGCGATTAGCCTGGGTGCCGGAAACGTCCACGCCTACCTGCGCGGGCTTGGCATCGAGGTGATGGCCAACTCGGACAACGTGCTGCGCGGCGGGCTGACCAGCAAGCATATCGATGTTCCGGAACTGCTCGAGGTGACCATCGCCGAGTCCTCCGCGGCACCGCTCTTGCAGGGCACTGCGGTTTCGGAGCACTCCCAGCTCTTCCAGCCGGCCTTCGACGAATTCCAGCTCCAGGTGGTGGACACCGCGGCGCCGCAGATTCGCACCGAGCTGCAATTGCACGGCGCCGCGCTGGTGCTGTGCACGGCAGGTGAGTTCAGCCTGGAAACCTCATCCCAGACCCTCCAGGTCTCCCGTGGCGGGTCGGTGTTCATTGCCGCCCATGAGTTGCCGGTGACCGCGGTATCCGCGTCCCCGGGCGCGGCCACGCTCTTTGCCGCCAGCGCACAGGGCAAATAGCGCCAACTAGCCCATAAACGAGTCGAGCCGCAGANNTCTGCGGCTCGACTCGTTTAATGATTTTTAGCGGGTGTAGGCTTCCCACTTGTCCTGCTGGTGCTCACCATCGACGAAACGGATGGTGCCGGATTTGGCACGCGTCACGATCGACTGGGTGTGGATGCGCCCGTTCTTGTAGCGGACGCCGCGCAGCAGGTCGCCATCGGTGATGCCGGTGGCTGCGAAGTAGCAGTTATCGCTAGTAACCAGGTCGTTGGTGGTCAGCACGCGGCCCAGCTCGTGGCCCGCGTCGATGGCCTTCTGCTTCTCATCGTCATCGGTTGGCCACAAGCGGCCCTGGATCACGCCGCCCATGGCCTTGATGGCGCATGCGGTGACGATGCCCTCTGGAGTGCCGCCGATACCCATCAGCGCGTCCACGCCGGTGCCCTCGCGAGTGGCCGCGATGGCGCCGGCGACGTCGCCGTCCATCAGCAGCTTGGTGCGGGCGCCAGCGGCACGGATCTCCTCGATCAGCCCGGCATGACGTGGGCGGTCGAGCAGGGTCACGGTGATCTGGCTGATCTTCTTGCCCTTGGCCTTGGCGATCAGGTGCAGATTCTGCTTCACCGGCAAACGCAGGTCAACGAGGTCCGCGGCTTCCGGGCCGGTCACCAGCTTCTCCATGTAGAACACTGCCGAAGGGTCGAACATCGAGCCTCGGTCGGCCACGGCCAGCACGGACAGGGCGTTGTTCAGGCCCAGGGCGGTCAGGCGAGTGCCGTCGATCGGGTCTACCGCGACGTCGCATTCGGCTCCCGAGCCGTTGCCGACCTGTTCACCGTTGAAAAGCATCGGGGCTTCATCTTTTTCGCCTTCGCCGATGACTACCACGCCGTTGAAGTTCACGGAGGAGAGCAGGCCGCGCATGGCGTCCACTGCGGCGCCGTCGGCTGCGTTCTTGTCACCGAAGCCAACCCAAGGGGATGAAGCAATGGCTGCCGCTTCCGTGGCACGCACCAGCTCCAAGGCAAGGTTGCGGTCCGGCTCCGAGTCGGTTACCGACAGTCGGGGAGAAAGGTGGGCATAATTGTTGTTTTCGGTCACGAAAGATCCCATCACTGAGTCGTAGTCATTGCGCCTATGCAAACAACTCCATCATATCCCCATCGATTTTCAGCATGTAATTCATGTCGTGCGCGCCGGAGCGCAGACAACGTGTGTTTGGGCACCTCGGTTCGATTTGCACAGGAACATCGGGGAGAATGGACTCGTGCAGCCAGAGAACACTCCCCAGAATGACGCCCAGACCGGCGCGCAGCCGGTCCGCCGCGACCTGAACGACCCCAAAGCAACCTTTGAGGATCTTCCGTTCACCCCGGTACTCACCGAGAAGCAGTCGAAGCGCGCCAACCAGACATTCAAGGGCATGGTCCTGTCCATTGGCTTCACCGTCGCGGTGCTCATTCCGTTGCTGCTGCTGAACCCTGGCACCAAGGAAGAAAATTTCCAGCACGCGGTTGACCTGCAAAAGGTGGCTAGCGACGCTTCCGGCATTGCAGAATTCGAGGTATTCGCCCCGCAGGTTTCCGGCGAGGATTACGCGAATTTCGCCCGCTGGAAGAGCAACCAGGTGCAAGACATCTCTTACTGGGAGTTCGGACTGGTGATGAGCGAAACGAACTTTGTCTACGTTCGCCAGACTGCCGACGCGAATCCCACATGGATTGCGCTGGTCACCGATAATGCTGCCCCCACCGACGAACGCATAGTCGACGGCTCGAAGTGGGAGGTCCGAGTTAAGGACGAGACCACCTACATGATTTCGGAACGCGAAGCGTCCACGCTGATCGTCTCCAGCGACACCGGCGAAGAAGAAATTATGGCAATTGTGCAGGCGGCCGAGGCGCAGATCTCGTAATTTTCGCTTCACCGTGGACATCAGTGCGACCTAACTCTGGACCTCAAGCGTAGAATTTCAGTTATGGATTCTGAACACAGCCAGACACCGTTGACCCCTCAAGAAGCTTGGAAAAAGCTCACCGAAGGCAACAGTCGATTCATCCAAGGCGCCACAGAGCACCCCAATCAGGACGGTGCTCGACGTCAGTCCCTCGTGACGGGACAAGAACCTTTCGCCGTCATTTTCGGTTGCTCCGACTCCCGCCTTGCTGCGGAGATCATTTTTGATGTGGGACTGGGCGACGTCTTCGTGGTGCGCACCGCCGGCCACGTGCTGGACCCGGCAAGCCTCGGCTCGCTGGAATTCGCCGTGGACATCCTCAACATCCCGCTGATCGTGATTCTCGGACATGACAGCTGCGGTGCCGTGACCAGCGCGATCAAGGCCAAGGAATCGGGCATTATGCCCAAGGGCTTCGTGCGCGACCTGGTCGAACACATCATCCCATCGGTCTTCGCCGCCGAAAGCGCCAACATTACCGATGTCAACGGCACCGTCGTCGAGCACGTCAAGCAGACCACCGCCAGGTTGGTTGATCTGTCGAGCATCATCGAAACCGCGATCGCCGAAGGACGTACCGCAGTGGCCGGCGTTGCCTACAAGCTAGCCGAAGGCGAAGCGCAGCTGGTCTCCAATATGGGCCTGAAATAATCGAAGCGACCCGCGGATTTTCCGCGGGTCGCTGCATTTAATCCCGAGCTTATTCCCGGTTTTCGTTAACCTCACTGATGACTGTGATCTTTGAGGCAGATCCCTGTTCCGGCACTCGTTCCAGGCGTATGGTGAGCCTCATGAGCAACAGCGAAGAATTCCGAATTGAACATGACACCATGGGCGAGGTCCGAGTCCCGGCCCAGGCCCTGTACCGTGCCCAGACCCAGCGTGCCGTAGAAAACTTCCCGATCTCGGGCAAGACGCTGGAGTCTGCCCACATCAAGGCGCTCGCGCAGGTCAAGAAGGCCGCCGCACGCGCCAATGAAGCCTTGCAGGTGCTGGACTCCGAACGCGCAAACGCCATCGTAGCGGCCGCTGACCAGGTGGCCGCCGGAAAATTTGATGCCCACTTCCCGATCGACGTCTTCCAGACCGGTTCCGGCACCAGCTCGAATATGAATACCAACGAAGTCCTGGCCGAATTGGCGACACGTGCGCTGAAGGAGTCGGGAAGCGAAACGGAAGTCCACCCGAACGACCACGTCAACGCCTCGCAGTCTTCCAATGACGTCTTCCCCACTTCGGTGCACGTAGCGGCCACCAACGCGCTGCTCAACGACCTGCTCCCGGCCCTGGCAACGCTTGCCACTTCGCTGGAGGCAAAGAAGTCCGAGTTCAAGGACGTGGTGAAGTCCGGGCGCACCCACCTGATGGACGCCACCCCGGTCACCCTAGGCCAGGAATTCGGCGGATACGCGGCACAGATCCGCTACGGTATCGAACGCGTCGAGGCTGCCCTGCCGCGCGTGGCCGAGGTCCCGCTAGGCGGCACCGCGGTGGGTACCGGCATCAACACCCCGGACGGCTTCCCGCAGCGCGTCCTGGAATTCCTGCGTGAAGATACCGGCCTGCCGATCACCGAGGCGCGCAACCACTTCGAGGCCCAAGCGAACCGCGATGGCCTGGTCGAGGGTTCCGCCGCATTGCGCACCATCGCGATCTCGATCATCAAGATCGCCAACGACCTGCGTTGGATGGGTTCGGGCCCGAACACCGGCTTGGGCGAGATCGCGATTCCTGATCTGCAGCCCGGCTCCTCGATCATGCCCGGGAAGGTCAACCCGGTGATCTCCGAGGCAGCCATTCAGGTTGCAGCCCAGGTCATCGGCAATGACACCGCGATCGCTTGGGCCGGCACCAACGGCGCCTTCGAGCTCAATGTCGGCATCCCGGTGATGGCTTCGAACCTGCTTGAATCCATTCGGTTGCTGGCCAACGTCTCGACGGTGATGGCCGAGAAGATGATCGATGGGATTACCGCGAATGTGGAACGTGCGCGATTCCTCGCCGAGGCTTCCCCCTCGATCGTGACTCCGCTGAATAAGCTCATCGGCTACGAAAATGCTGCGAAGATCGCCAAGAAAGCGGTCGCCGAGGGCCTGACGGTCCGCGAAGCAACCGTTGCGCTGGGTTTTGTGGGGCGTGGCGAAGTCACCGAAGCACAGCTTGATGAGTTGCTGGATGTTTCCACGATGACGGGCAAATACTAGGAGCGAAGGCCAGCCCCTTCGTGGCGATCCAGGTCCCGACGCGGGCGGCCACCGGAGATTCCCGGTGGCCGCCCGCGTGCATTCGCCGGGGCAGTGAACTTAGAGCTTGATCCAATAACGGCGTTGCGGCTCCTGAAGCCCGAACGGTTCGGCGATCTCGGCTACCGGGCAGACACGTTCCAGCACCCCGCCGCAGGCCTCGATGGTTCGCGCCGAAGCGATATTCGAGTCGGCACAGGTAAGCAGCACCTCTTCGAGGCCACGTTGGCGAGAAATCTCGAGCATTTCGGCGAGCGCCCGCTTGGCCAGGCCGGCTCCGCGTGCACTGGGGCGCAGCCCGTAGCCGATATGCCCTCCGACCTGTTTGAGGGATTCGTTGATCAATGCGTGGCGCAGGCTGACCGCACCGAGGTATTCGCCCTCGCGTTCCAGCCAGAGAGTGCTCTGGTTGACGAAGCCTTGCGGCGGGAGGATTGAGTCGTCGCTGAGGTCCTTGAGCAGCCGTACCCAGCTGGCAAAATCCTCGGGCTTCTCCAAATCCCACCCGAACCTTTCGGCAAAGAATACCGAGGCTCCCTGCTGGTCCTCGCCGTTCCATTCCCGGTTGCTCGCGAGCCATGATTCGTGAAGATGCGTGCTCGGTTCGAGCAGCTGTAGCAAAGTCATAGGGCCGATCCTAGTGGTTTCTGGCCGTCCCCCGCCATTGCCGGCAGATGCCGTCCTGTGTTCCCGATTACTTAAGTTGCACTGCCTGCACCTTGAGTGCAAAACTGCATCTTGTGAATAAAAGTGCAACGAACGATTCCGAACCGGCTGCAGCACCTGCCGGGCTCAGCGCACGCATGCAAAAAACGCGCCTTTCGATCACCCAGCACGCACGTGAGCTCACCGCCGAATACGGCTTTGCCGGTTTCACCGTGGATCAGCTCTGCGCGGCGGTGGGCATTTCGCGCCGCACTTTTTTCAACTACTTCGCCACAAAGATCGACGCGGTCTTCGGGCACGTTGATGACGGGGTGCCGCACGGCGCAATGGATCGGTTTATGGCCGCCCGGCCGGCAGGAATCACCGGGATCTCCCCCACCCTGCAGGCGGATCTCGTCGCACTGATCATCGAACAGCTGAACCGCGACGAGCAGGCTATCCGCAGCACCCAGGGATTCTTCGCAGCCGTGCATCGCGAACCCGAATTGCTAGAACGCATGATGCAGGTGGGCCCCGAGCGGCAAGCCGAATTCATGAAGCTTATCGCCCAGCGCGAAGGTGTCGAGGCGGACCATCCGGGTCTCGCGCTGCTTGTTCATTCATTGCAGTTCGCCACGTTCAAAGCCATCGACCGTTTCCTCGAATCCGAGCGCGAACGAAGCCTGGCCGAAGAATTCCTCATAGTCATCGAGCTGGCTCGGGAATTGTATTGCCAGCCCTTAACTCGTTCCTAGCCGGACGCCAGAACCACCAGCCACCTATAAATCTCGCAAGGACCCACGCATGTCAACGACCACCGAGTCCCGGAAAATCCCGGAACCGGCGCCGCTGCTCCTGACGCAACGGCGTATCTGGATCATCTTCTCCGCGCTGATCGCCGGAATGATGCTCTCCTCCCTCGACCAGACCATTGTTTCCACCGCCATGCCAACCATCGTGGGGCAGCTCGGCGGCGTCGAGCACCAGGCCTGGATCACCACCGCCTACCTGCTGGCCACCACCATCGTGATGCCGATCTACGGCAAATTCGGTGACGTGCTCGGCCGGCGCAACCTGTTTTTGATCGCCATCGCGCTGTTCACTCTGGCCTCGGTGGGTGCCGCGTTTGCCGACACCTTCTGGATGTTCGTCTTCTTCCGCGCCATGCAGGGCCTGGGCGGCGGCGGGCTGATGATCCTTTCGCAGGCCATCATCGCGGATATCGTCCCGGCCTCCGAACGCGGCAAATACATGGGTCCGCTGGGCGCGATCTTCGGCATCTCGGCCGTCGCAGGTCCCCTGCTTGGTGGATTCTTCGTAGATCACCTGACCTGGCAGTGGGCCTTCTACATCAACATCCCAATCGGGATCGCCGCGTTCCTGATCGCCTGGTTCGCGCTGACCATCCCGAACAAGAAATCCACCAAGAAGATCGACGTCTTGGGCGTGCTGCTGCTCTCGGCCGCCACCACCTGCCTGATCTTCTTCACCGACTTCGGCGGCTCGAAGAACCATGGCTGGGCAGCCCTGGAAACCTGGGGTTGGGGCCTTGGCATGCTGGCAGCCGCCGTGCTGTTCGTGGTCGTCGAAGCCCGTGCGGAAGACCCGATCATTCCGCTCTCGCTGTTCAAGAACCGGATCTTCATCAACGCCACCGCCATCGGATTCACCCTGGGCCTGGGCATGTTCGCGGCGATTGCCTTCGTTCCGACCTTCCTGCAGATGTCCTCTGGCACCTCCGCCGCGGTCTCGGGGCTGCTCATGGTCCCGATGATGATCGGCATGATGGGTACCAGCATCTTCTCGGGTATCGCAATCACGAAGTCCGGCAGGTACAAGGGCTACCCGATCGCCGGTGCCCTGGTCACCGCGCTGGCGATGCTCGCGTTCACCTCGCTGAGCGCCAGCACCCCGTTGTGGCTGATCTGCGTGTACCTGTTCGTCTTCGGCGCGGGCCTTGGCCTGATCATGCAGGTTGTTGTGCTTGTGGTGCAGAATGCGGTGGACCCGATAATGGTCGGCACCGCCACGTCGACGAACAACTACTTCCGCGAGGTCGGTGCCTCGTTGGGCGTGGCGATCTTCGGTGCCATGTTCACCAACCGACTCTCCGAGAAGCTCACCGAGGTGTTCACCGCTTCCGGGGCAAGCGCCACGGACGCCGGCAATGCGACCGCGACTCTGGATCCGCAGACCCTGGCCAAGCTGCCGGAGCAAATGCGCGATGGGATCGTGACCGCCTATGCCGATTCGCTGGCCCCGGTGTTCTGGTACCTGATCCCGTTCATCCTCATCGCCTTCGTCTTGGCCTTGCTGCTCAAGCAGGTTCCGCTCTCGGACACCGCTGGCATGGTGGCACGTGGCGAGGCGATTGGTGGCGAGGAAGCCAAGCTACTTGAAGATGCAGAACGACAAGCAAGGTTGGTGAATCAGCCTCCGCAAGGTGAGTCGGAGCAGGATGCAGCTACCGCCCCGAAAAGCGACGAACGCCCTAGGGTGTAGCTAGCCTCGTGCTAGGCGCCGCCCCGCACCTGCGATTCCTTTCCCCAGCCTGCTGGGAGATGAGGAATCGCTCGTGCGGGGCGTTGTCGTTTTCCAAAGTCTTCTTGTTTACCAAGCGAAGGGCAGGCAAACGACTTATGCGCTTCCGGGGAATCGCAAACTACACCTTGCTCTAGGCGGCGAAATACCCTCCGGGGCGCGGATTCAGCGCCCAGTCGATGGCCCGCTCGTGCAGCGGCGGCAGCCGCGGGCGGTCATCGAGTTCGAAGTAGCCGACTTCCACGTTTTCATCATCATTTATTTCCGCAGTGCCGCCCAGATGCCTCGCCCGGAAGACCACATCAAGATACTGGGCGTGGTCCCCGTTCGGATAGGTCGCCGGCGCGGTGACACCGATGCCCAGCAGGTGGGTCAGCTCGCAGTCGATGCCGGTCTCTTCGTGGACCTCGCGCACCGCGGTGTGCGAGGCTTCTTCGCCGGGATCGATAATTCCTGCCGGCAGGGTCCACAGCCCGTTATCTGCCCGGCGAACCAGCAAGACCTTAGTTCCGTCCAGCACGACGACCTTCACCCCGCTGAGCCAGAGCATGTCATGGCCGATATGGGTACGCAGTTCGGTGATGAATTCCGGAGTTGCCATGGGCCTATCGTGTCATAAGCAGGGCCAGGGCCGCACCGAGGATCATGAACGGGCCGAAGGCCACCGCCGACTTGGCAGTGAGCTTCCGCGCGATAATTCCCGCCAGCACCACCAGGCTGGCGAGCACAAAGGCAAATACGCTGCCCACGAATAACGCGGGCAGCGAGAAGTAGCCGAGGTTCAAGCCGAGCACCGCGGCCAACTTCACGTCGCCCATGCCCATTGACCCGCGCGAGACCAGCGCGAGCACCAAGTAGGCCCCGCCCAGAATGACGGCGCCGAGCAGCGCCCAGAGCAAAGGCATGTAGGCTGCCCGCACCGCGCTGAGCCCCAGCAAGAGCAGCGCACTGGCCGCGGCCCAACGCAGCAGCCAGCGGTTCGGCAACCGGTGGCTTTTCACATCGGCCACCGCCAGCGACACCCCGAAGCCCAGAAAGCAGGCGCAGAACAGCATGAGCAGCAACGCCGCACCCACCGATTCCTGCCAGATACCGATCATGGTTAGAGCATAAGCGGGCGGGGACTTGGACTCTAGTGGTGCTTGTGGGGTTGTGAATAACTTGAGCGCTTCTACACTTGAATTATGACCCAGCCAGCAGCACCGCAGTTGTTCCCCGAACATCCGGCACCCGATTCCGCGGCGCGCCGGCGTTTCCGTGCACTGGCCCGCTCGGCGCCATGGCTGAGCACCTCGCTGCGGCTGGAACTCGATGTCCCGCCGGCCTTCGCCCAGCACTCGCTATCGGGCACGCTGGGCATGATCCTGCGCGGCCGTGAGGCTATCGCCATCAGCGACGAATCCGATACCTTGCGCTATCAGCGCGAGTTGTTCACCGCGGACCGGGGGCGCGACTACGTGGCTGCGACCGAGTCCTCCTGGAAGCTGCCGGCCTCGCTCACCTATCCGGTCTACACAAATGACCACCTGATCGCCCGGCGGCCGGACATCGACGGCTACCAGGACCTCTTGCCCTTGGATTTCTTGGCGAGCATGCTCGATCCCTTTGAGCTGGCGGGTACCGAGCCGGCATCTTTGGACCTCGCCTTTGAACATCCCACGTACATCCACGAGCTGGCTCCCACGCGCAGCGAGCACGGTCGCGCGCAGCTCTCCGCGGTGCTCACCGCAGGCCACAGCTACCAGCCCAGTAGCGACTCATTTACCTTGGTCCCAGCCGGAACTGCTGCGCTGCTTGTCTTGGATTTGGATACCGGAATCTGCGTCGAGCGCCGGCTGCTGGATGGGAGCGAACCGCCGCTGCGCATCGCGGTGCTGGCGAAGAACGAGTACTACATCGACTCGCTGTTCACCGTAGCCACACCCACCATGACTGATGTGCGCGCACACATCCCGTGGACGGTGCGCGCACAGCGCTAGACCAGCGGCCCCTCGAGCATCTCGGTGACCAGCGCCGCGATCGCCGAGCGCTCCGAACGCATCAGCGTCACGTGCCCGAAGAGCGCATGCCCCTTGAGCTGCTCAACCACCGCGGCGACACCGTCATGGCGTCCCACGTGGAGGTTGTCGCGCTGGGCCACGTCGTGGGTGAGCACCACCTTCGAGTTCTGTCCGATACGCGAGAGCACCGTAAGCAGCACGTTGCGCTCCAAGGACTGCGCCTCGTCCACGATCACAAAGGAGTCATGCAGCGAACGCCCGCGGATGTGGGTCAGCGGCAAGACTTCGAGCATCCCCCGCTCGAGAACCTCGTCGATCACGTTCTTGGACACGATGGAGCCCAGGGTATCGAAGACCGCCTGAGCCCACGGTCCCATCTTCTCTCCCTCGGAGCCCGGCAGATAGCCAAGTTCCTGGCCGCCCACCGCATAGAGCGGTCGAAACACGGTGATCTTGCGGTGTTCCCGGCGTTCGAGCACCGCTTCCATCCCCGCGCACAAGGCCAGCGCGGACTTGCCGGTGCCTGCGCTGCCGCCCATCGATACGATTCCGACATTCGGATCCATCAATAAATCCAGTGCGATGCGTTGTTCGGCGCTGCGCCCATGCAGCCCGAAGGCCTGCTGGTCCCCGCGCACCAGCTTGACCGTGTCGGCCGAGACCTTGCGGGCCAGCGCACTGCCGCGCGGCGAGGTAATCACGTAGCCGGTGTTCACCGGAGAATCTTTCCCCTCGGGAAGATCGGTGAGCCGCTCGGTGTCGTAGAGCCTTGCCATCTTCGATTCATCGAGTTCCAGTGATTCCACCCCGCTCCATTCCGAGGAAGCGATCAGCTCGTTGCGGTACACCTCGGCGTGGATACCGATGGCCGAAGCCTTGATGCGCATCGGCAGGTCCTTGGTCACCAAGGCCACGTCCTGGCCTTGGTCGAGCAGGTGCTTGGCTACCGCCAGGATGCGGGTGTCGTTGTCTCCCGAGCGCATCCCCAAGGGAAGCACCTCGGAGGCGATGTTATTCAGCTCGATGCGCAAGGTACCTCCGGCATCGGAAACCGGAACCGCATCCGCCAAGCCGCCATGGCTGGCGATCAGCTCGTCGAGCAGGCGCAACGCTTGGCGGGCGAAGAAGCCCAGGTCAGGATCCTTGCGCTTGTGTTCCAGCTCGGTAATGACTGTCAACGGGATCACCACATGGTGTTCCTCGAAGTGGAACATCGCTTTCGGGTCCGACAGCAACACCGAGGTGTCGATGACGTAAGTTCGGACAACCGAGTCGGTAGTTCGGGTCATAGCAGCGCACCCATTCTCGAATCCGGCGTGGGGGAATCTCCCCACGCTTCAGTGGGAAGTTCCGCCACCGGATGCCGAGGGTGACCCACGAATTGCTCCGGGGAAACGCCGCATCTGGTCATCTAGTGAGGAACCTTTCGGTCAGCCGGGACTGTGTCATCCCGCCATATTCTCACCATAGACCGCAAAGGGCTCCAGTAGGTTAAGCGCAAGTATCATTTTTTTGAACGCTAGATACTTGGCATTTCACTGGGCTACTAAGCGCCGAACCGGCGCTGGCGGTCTGCGAAGTCGCGTAGCGCGCGGAGGAAATCGACGCGCCTGAAGTCCGGCCACAACGCTTCGCAGAAATAAAACTCGGAGTAGGCACTCTGCCAGGTCAAGAATCCGCTGAGCCGTTGTTCACCGCTGGTGCGTATCACCAGGTCGGGATCCGGCTGCCCCTTGGTGTACAGGTATGACTCCAGCTCATCGATGCATAGCGACTCGCTTACCGATTCCAGCGAACGTCCGTGCTCCGCTGCATCGTGCAGCAATGACTTGATCGCGTCGATAATTTCCCGCCGGCCGCCATAGCCGATAGCGACATTCACGTGCACCCCGGTGCGGTGTGCCGTGATCGTTTCCAGGGCCGATAGCTTCGTGGCAAGTTCTTCGGGCAACAGATCCAGCGCACCGACTTGCTGCACCTTGACCTGGTTGGTCTCCCCCAGCCGATCCAGGGTGTTGCCGATGACCTTGAGCAGGTCGCGCAGTTCGCTGGGTTCGCGGTTCAGATTGTCGGTGGAGAGCATGTAGAGGGTGACGACCTTGATTCCCAGGTCCTCGCACCATTCAAGGAATTCAAGGATCTTGTCTGCTCCGGCCTGATGGCCGGCAAGGGTCGGGCTTCCGGCAAGCTTTGCCCACCGGCGATTACCGTCAACCATCACCCCAATGTGGTGCGGAAGCTTGTCACTGGGCAACGACTTCGCTAGGCGCCGTTCGTAGAAACGGTACACCAGAGAGGGAAATCGCACCTGGTTCCTCGCTTTCGCACACAATCAAAGAATTCTTCTAACTAAATCTATCGTGTTTCGCCGCGTGCCCGGTGCATCCAACCGGGCCGGCTCAAGGGTTATTGACCACGCAGCATCCGCAAGAATGCGTCTACTCCGGTCACCGGAAGGTTGCACAATTGGAGCCTGCAGGGCTGGATTTGCAGGCTCTGCACGTCCTTGGACGCTTCGCCGGCGCTCCTGGCTTCGATCCCCAGTCCCCTGCAAAGCGCCCGTAATCTCACGCGTTCCGCGTTGCTGCCTCCGGTGAAATTCACATAATGCACCGTCGCGTCGAGCACCGCTTGCACCTCTAGCGCGGTTGCCACCTGGGTGGGCGCTTCGCCGGCGAGCGCCGAAGCGTGCGCACTGAGCTTGCCTGCCTGCTCAAGCCGGTCGGCGCCCAGCGCATCGAAGCTCCCGTCCGCCATGCTCTGCAGCGCCTGGCGCGCCATGGCCTTGGCGTAGAGCGCCCCGGCGGCGGGGATGGCATCATCGAGTACCGTGACCGGTGCGATATTTGCGCGCTGCTTGCTCAGCCGTGCATCTAGGCTGACGGTATCTCGTGGGATCCCGGTTTCGGGATCGAGGAAGCTCGCAGCACGCTCAAGCAGCACCCCGGCGCGCTCTTGCCATGTGGCACGCTTAGGGCTTTGGCCCAGCGCCAGAAACCCCAGGGCGAGGGCAGCATAGTCCTGCAAGGTCCCCTCGTTGCCGGCCGCCGGCTGACCGGCGAAGCTGACTCGGGCAAGGGTCCTAGTCTGCGCGTCCCAGTGAACCTCCCAGAGCGTGGTCGCCACCTGCTCGGCAAGTTCTCCGAGCCACGGGTCGGCGAGCAGTTCGCCCGCCTCCGCGAGGGCCTCGATCGCCAGCCCGTTCCATCCGGCAATGATTTTCTCATCTCGCCCCGGACGTTCGCGAGCGGCCCGCAGGATGCGCAGCTGCTCCTTGAAGGCCTCCCAGATCTCGACCTGGTCGTTTGCCGGCGCCTCGGTCAACGACAGGTGGAAGTAGCCGGGATCTTCGGCCACCGCCGCGAGCCGCACCAGACCCGCAGGCAGCTCCACTCCCGCCCGGCGCAGCGCCTCGGCGCATTCTTCCCGGGTGAAGGTGTAGGCCGCACCCTCGACACTTTTTCCGGCACGCATTGAATCCGCATCCAACGAGGCGGCCAACGCACGATGCGCTTCGCCTTCCGCTCCGGTCAGCAGCTCGGCGGACAAGAATTGCGCCGTATCCAGCGCCGCCTGCCGGGACAGCTGCGCAAGCTGCGCTGCACGTACCGACTCCGCGGTGTCCTGTGCCGCCAACTCTTCGGCAAAGACCGCGGTGCGCGCACACAGGGAGAGCAAACCCGCATTGTCGTAGAGCATTTTTTCAAAGTGCGGGACCGCCCAGTGCTCATCCACGCAGTAGCGGGCGAACCCGCCGGCCAGATGATCGCGCAGACCGCCAAGCAGCATTGCCTCGATGGTAGTCGCCAGCGCATTGAACCCTTCAGCGCTGCGCTCGGGGTTCAGCATCACCGTGCGCCACAGGGTTTTTAGCGCCCAGCTCGGTGGGAACTTGGGCGCCGGGGTGAATCCACCTTCGGGTTTGGTCGCGGTAATCCAATGCGTGCTCGCGACCGCAAGCGCCTCGGCTACCGGAGAGGTGCTCGGCAGGGTCAATAATGTCCCTTGCCGGGAGCCAAGTTCGGCCAGATGGTTGGCGAGCATATCGGCCTGTTCTTCCAGCCCTTCGCGGCGTTCCTCCCAGGCCTGATGCACCGCGTCGAGCAGCTGGGTGAAGGATGGAATCTTCCCCCGGGGTTCGCGGGGGTAGTAGGTGCCGGCGTGGAAGGCCCTCCCGTCGGGCAGGGTGAAGATCGTCATGGGCCAGCCGCCGGAACCCGTCAAGGCTTGAGTGGCCATCATATAGGTGTCATCCACCAACGGGTGTTCCTCGCGGTCCACCTTGATCGAGACAAATCGGTCATTCAATTTTCCAGCGATCCCAGGGTCATCAAAGGATTCGTGGCTCATCACGTGGCACCAGTGGCAGGCCGCATAGCCGATGGAGAGCATTACCGGAACATCCCGCAGCC
Source organism: Glutamicibacter sp. BW80 (assembly GCF_002332385.1). Taxonomy (NCBI): domain Bacteria; kingdom Bacillati; phylum Actinomycetota; class Actinomycetes; order Micrococcales; family Micrococcaceae; genus Glutamicibacter; species Glutamicibacter sp. BW80. The sequence goes on from NZ_NRGV01000050.1 coordinate 308,992, forward strand.
GGGCCTGCTCAAAAGCCTCATCACCGTAGGGCCACCAGTCAACGAGCTGGTGCGAGTGCTGACGCAGGTAGGCAGAGGAGCTTGTGGCGATTCGTTGTCCCATAGCGCCATTCTGCCCCATGAGGATTAGAGCTCACCTGCAAACGTGGCCAAAGGCAAAATCGGTTTGCTAGGCCACACTGCGTTCCCGCATGGCCCGCCTGATCAGAAACGGAAAGCCTCGTGCCGGGCGCACCAAAAATTTGGCGAACACGGCACGAGGCCTTGATCCAACTGCCGTGAAGCTTAGCTGTCTTCGGAAGTTTTCGGATCTACCGGATCGGTAGATTCTTGGCGTGGCTGGTTCTCGCCCTTAAGCATCAGCTCATTCTGCTTAGCCTCGGCTTCCGAGGCGTAGCGCACGCGGCGTACGCGGCGCACCATGTCGCGAATGAGGAAGATTACTGCCAGTGCCAGAAACGCGGTGAACACGAACCCGAGGAAACCCGGGCCATAACTGTTCTCGTCCAAGTTTTCGTTCTGCACTTTGGTGCTCGCAACCAGCATGGTCGCGTAGATCGCATTCACGGTGTGGGGACAACTCTTTTCTGGGACTGGTTGGTACTTAGCTCTATCTTAGTCCGGCAAACAGATCTGTTTCGGGCAACTCGGTGGCAACCTTCGAGGAGATCAGCGTGTAGTCCTCCCACGGCCATGACTCGGCATAGATGTGCTCGGGGACCGCGAAGAAGAAACCTTCCGGGTCAATCTGGGTTCGGTGCGCTAGCAAGGCCTGATCGCGCAGCGTGAAGTAGTCTGCGCAGTGCACCTGGGTGGTGGTCGTATGTGGCGAAACCCACTTGAACATTTCGTTCTCTTCGTCGTTTTCCCACATGGCAACACGTTCGGTGTACGGAGATTCGTAGCCAGCTTCCAGCATTGCGTAGTGCAAGGTGCGGAAGCGGTCAGAGGAGAACGCACGGTCGAAGTAGAGCTTGTCCACTTCCCAAGGTTCACCGAGCTCGGGGTACATCTCCGGGTTTCCGGCTTGTTCGAAAGCGAAGGTGGCGACCTTGTGGCTTTGGATGTGGTCCGGGTGCGGGTATCCGCCATTCTCGTCGTAGGTGGTAATCACGTGCGGACGGAATTCGCGGATCAGCTTGATGACACCAGCTGCCGCGATTTCCACCGGCTGCAGTGCGAACGCGCCGAAAGGCAGTTCCGGCAACGGCTCTCCCTCGGGCAGGCCCGAGTCGACGTATCCTAGCCAGCGGTGTTTAACCCCGAGTACCGCGGCGGCTTCAGCCATCTCCGTGCGGCGCACGCCGGGCAGGTCACGATGCGCGTGGGCCAGTTCCCCGACCGCAGCGTTGAGAATGTCACCGCGTTCACCGCCGGTGCAGCTGACGACCATGACCTCGGCGCCGGCTTCAACATAGGCGGCCATGGTGGCAGCCCCCTTTGAAGACTCGTCGTCCGGGTGGGCATGAATTGCCATGAGACGCAGCCCCTGGGACGGCGCTAACTTCTTCACGTCGTGAATCTCCACGTAAAATCTTCCTTCTGCACTGTGAACAGGCCGGTATGCCGTCATGGCATACCATCAATGACAACTCTCACGTAGACCCGAGTTATTCCCTGAACCCCCTGCCGGTAGACTAAGAGATACCTCATAGATAGCGGCAGAGAGTGGTACAGGGTAAGCGATGTCTGATCCAAGCTTAACGGCTCGATACAACAACCCCAAGAAACGCCCGCTGTCCAAGCGCACCCGCTTCCTGCTCATCGGTGGCGCGCTGACCGTCGGCGTCGCCGGTGCGGCGTATATCGGATTCGCAAACTTCAGTGCCATAACCGCGCAGGACATCGAATTTTCGGTTGCCTCGCCAGCTCAGGCAACCGCGGTGATCGAGGTCGAATACAACTCCAAGCACCGTGTGCAGTGCGATGTGAGAGCGCTGAACGAGTCCAAGGCTACCGTTGGCTTTACCAGCATCGCGCTTGAATCCGCCGATCCAGGTCAGCTGACTACCCAGCGCATCACGGTGCCGCTGCGTACCGATAACCTGGCCGTCACCGCTGGGGTAGAGGCTTGCTACAAGGTCCCGAACGATTTCTCCGAGTAACAATTAGCTCGTTCTTCTTCCCTCAGAGCTGAATCTATTGGGATTATTTCCCAAACACGACTATTATCGTTGGAAAGTACGTTTAACCCCGCATCGGTTTGTGCGCCTAGTTGAAAAGCAACTGGGACAGGAGCCTAGCGGGGTCTTTGCTTGCATCCGCCGAAATTCGACAGATCGCCAATTCGTACCGAATCTGACTTCTTCAACGCCACCGCATGGTGGCGTTCGGCTTTGCCGTCCACCTCGGACGGTTAACAGAAGAAGTCCCTGACAGACCAAAGGAAGTACAACGTGAGCACCAACAGCAACGAACCTGTCGTGTGGCTGACTCAGGAGGCCTTCGACCGCCTTCAGAACGAACTGACCTTCCTCTCCGGCCCAGGCCGCACCGAAATCGTTGCCCGCATCGAGCAGGCACGTTCGGAGGGTGACCTCAAGGAGAACGGCGGCTACCACGCTGCTCGTGAGGAGCAAGGCAAGGCCGAGGCCCGCATCCTTTATCTCAAGGACCTTCTGCGCCGCGCCCACGTGGGCGAAGCGCCCGCAGATGACGGAGTGGTCGAACCAGGCATGCTGGTGGGTGCCACCATCGCTGGTGATGAGACCACTTTCCTGTTCGGTTCCCGTGAGGTTGCCGGCGACAGCGACCTTGAGGTGTACTCGGAGCAGTCCCCAATCGGCAAGGCAGTGCATGGCAAGAAGGTTGGCGACAAGCTGACCTACACCGCGCCCAACGGCCGCGATATCGCCGTGGAGATCATCTCCGCCACGCCATACGAGGGCTAGTCCCCTACGCATCAAAAGCAGCTGGCCTGACACNNGTGTCAGGCCAGCTGCTTTTCATCTGTAATTTCGAAATCAGGCTACCGAGCCGCCAGCGCTATTCGTGATGTGCGGGTCAAAGCCCTCGGCACGCAGATTATCCAGCACATGCTCGGAATGCTTATGGCCCTTGGTTTCCAAATCGATGGTGATCGCTACATCGCCCATGGACAGCGAACCGCCGATGCGCGTGTGGTCCAGACGAGTCACATTTGCATCCGATTCGGCGATGACCCGCGAGATGGTCGCCAACGCACCTGGACGGTCCGGCAGCATGATGCGCACGGTCAGGAAACGACCGGCTGCGTTTAGACCACGCTGGATCACCTTGAGCATCAGCAACGGATCGATATTTCCGCCCGAGAGGATCACCACGGTAGTCGCCGGGTCAATTCCATGGGCTTTCAATCGGTCCTCCAGCAGGGCCGCGACGCCTACGGCACCAGCCGGCTCCACCACCAGCTTATTGCGCTCCAGCAGCACTACCAGCGCCTGCGCCAGCGCATCTTCGGAGACCGTCACCACGTCATCAACGAGTTCCTTGATGATGGCAAACGGCAACTGCCCCGGCTTGCCCACCGCGATGCCATCAGCGATGGTGTGCACCGTGTCCAAGGGCACCAGTGCATCCGCGGCCAGCGACGGAGGGTACGCGGCGGCATTTTCTGCCTGCACGCCGATCACCTTGATGTCGCGGCCCAGCTGACGAGCTTTCTCCTTCAATGCAATGGCCACGCCTGCCAGCAGGCCGCCGCCGCCCACGCCCATCAGCACGGTCTCCACTTCCGGAAGCTGCTCCAGGATTTCCAGGCCAATAGTTCCTTGGCCGGCAATGATGTCGGGGTGGTCGAAGGGGTGCACAAACACCGCACCGGTTTCATCGGCAAAACGTTGCGCCTCGGCCAGCGCCTGATCGACGGTGTCCCCATGCAGCACCACTTGCGCGCCGTGGTCTTGGGTGGCCGCAAGCTTCGGCAGCGCCACCCCGCGCGGCATGTAGATGCGTGCTTTAATTCCTAGATGCGCCGCCGCTTGGGCCACACCCTGCGCATGGTTGCCTGCCGAAGCGGCCACCACTCCGCGGGCTTTCTCTTCGGCGCTGAGCTTTGACATGCGCACGTAGGCGCCACGGACCTTGAAGGAACCCGCGCGTTGCAGGTTCTCGCACTTCAAGAACACCTCGGCGCCTGCATGCAAGGAAAGTACCCGAGAGTGTTCGATCGGGGTGCGGGCGATCACCGGTTCGAGCACCTGTGCTGCGTGCTCGATATCCGCCAAGGTGACAGGTAGTTCTGGCTTGCTGCTCATCTATTCCTCATTTGCGAAGTTCTCGGTGCGCCGGCTCACCGGCGGTTGTTCGGGGGAAGTTTCGGTGGGCTGCTCTGGAGGGGCGTGAGGATCCTCGCCAACCCCATATTGTTCGCGGACGAACGGGTCATCGTCCCATCCGCGCCGAGCTAGGTATTTCACCACCGAATTCAATACGGCCATGATCGGTACGGCGAACAGCGCTCCGGGGATGCCAGCCACCATGGCTCCGCCGGCGACTGCGAGCACCACTGCCAGCGGATGCAGGCTCACCGCCTTGCCCATGATCAGCGGTTGCAGGATGTTCGATTCGGCCTGCTGAACCAGCAACACCACGCCAAGCATGATCAGCGCGTTGATCCAACCGTTGGCGACCAGCGCCAGGAGCACCGCCAATGCGCCGGTAACCAGCGCGCCGATGATCGGGATGAAGGAGCCAACGAAGACGATCACGCCCAGTGGCATCGCTAACGGAACGCCCAGGAAGAACGCGCCAAAGCCAATGCCCACCGCGTCAATGAAAGCCACCAGCAGCTGCACGCGCACGTAGCGCACCAGAGAGAACCAGCCGCGGCTCATCGCGCCGTCCATGGCGGGACGGGCGCGAAGAGGCAGCAGGTTGATCAGGAACAGGCCGATCTTCCGTCCATCGAGGAGCAGGAAGATCAGCGTGAACAGGGCCAGCAGGACTCCGGTGACGATCTGGCCGAGCGCCGAACCCCAGCTGATCGCTTCGCTCAAGATATTCGTGGCGTTCGAGCGTAGCTGGCCTAACGCGTCATCGATGACGTTTTGCAGGTCGTCATTGGTTAGCTGCAGGGGGCCATTAAAAAGCCAATCCTGGACCTGTTCCAGCCCTGCGATCGACTGGTTCCACAGTGCTGCGAACCCGGCGGAAAGGCGCTGGCCGGCCATCGATAATCCGCTCACCACCAACGCGAGGAAGCCAAGCACGGTGAATCCCACGGCCAATCCGCGCGGCACCGCCAACTTACGATTCAGCACGTTGACGATAGGGGAAAGCAGACCGCTGATCAGTGCGGCGATCATCACCGGGATCAGCAGCAAAGACAGCTGCGATAGGAGCCAGACAATCACGCCTACGGCGGCGGCCACTACGAGGAAACGCCAGGACCACCAGGCCGCTAGCCGCACCCCATAGGGCATGTCATCCGCATCATGGAAATCCACGTTCGCTGAGCGTGGAGTCGGTCCCGGGCTGGTTTTAGCTGGTAGCACCACCCGGAACCGGCGCAGTCGCGACAGCCGGTTACTCTTCATTTCTCTAAGTTACCGTGAGTTCCGCGCCGCACCGGGATCCATGTCGGTATTGTGACACAAAAAACAGAACCAGTGCCCGTATTGGGCACTGGTTCTCAAAATCTATTCCAATATGGTTATTACTCTTCGCGCAGAATAGCCAGAATGCGCAGAATCTCGGTGTAGAGCCAGACCAGGGTCATGGTCAGGCCGAAGGCACCGCGCCAAGCCATGATTGCCGGGGCACCCTGGCGGGAAAGCTCCTCGATCATGGTGAAGTCGGAAACCAGCGCGTAGGTCGCAAGCAGGACCGCAACGACACCGATGATGACGCCGAGCATACCGCTGCGCATGCCGAACATGCCGTCAACCGTACCGGTCATCATCATGACCATATTGACCAGCGAGAAGACCACCATGCCGATCATCGCGATCATGAACATCTTGTTCAGCTTCGGGCTCATCCGGTACTTGCCCGAGCGGTACAGCGCCAAGGTCACGCCGGCGACGCAGAAGGTCGCGACGACCGCCTGGATTGCGACACCCGGGTATAGCCCGTTCAGGAACTGCGACAAGCCGCCGAGGAACAAGCCCTGGGCTACTGCGTACAAAAGAATGAGTGCCGGCGATGGCTTCTTCTTGAACACGTTGACCAGGCCCAGCACAAAACCGACCAGTGCGCCTGGCAACATCAGGATTGGCACTGCCCAGCCCGCTGCGGCGCCAAGCACAACAAGTCCCAAGGTAAGGATGGTCTTGTTGATGGTGTCACCGACCGTCATGCGACCGGTGTCGTGGCTAGTGGCCGATGGCTGCTGGTACATGCCCTGCAACTGATCGGCGCTGAGGTTGCCGGATTCGTGGAATCCGACCGGACTGCCTGCATTGGAGCCAGTGCCCCAGTTTGCAGACTGGTTCTTGGAACCGAAGATCGGGTTACCGCTCAACCTGAATTCCCCCATAAGTCGTTTGTTCAAGCACAAGCCCATCGCCTGTGTCCTGCTACCGATCTTATTTGGGTTTGCTGTGAATCGGCTCAGCCATAGGGATGATATCGATATATTTAGCCTGAATTATGCCTAGAGCGTGTGCATTTTCCGCTTCGCTTCATCGTTAGGCCGCTAGCCACGTTAATTGCGAGCGACAGAACTTCGATCCCATCCCCTTTGACCCCGGCAGCATGGGGGAATTTTTGCATGCAGCGTCGCAATGCAGAGCCAGAGGGAATCGCCTCGTGGTGATGGCCTCCTGCAAGTGGTGGCCCCGCCGATAGCAATGGCCTTGTGTGGTTTCAGTACCGTCCGATGCGGAAAACTAGGCCGTCCTGGCTTGCTTCCGCGCGATTCATGAGCTCTTGATGTGATCCATTTTTCTGCATTGGCAATGGCGCAGAGAATTCCAACGAGTTTTTTCGAGGGCTGGGCTGCGGGGGAAATTGAATCCTGGAGTTCGCCAATACCCGGCATGCTCGACGTCGCCATAGCAATCCGGGGCCGGGACGTACAGTCCGTTGGAACTAGTTGCTTGGGGCCTCATGAGCCAATCCAAGTGGCAGAATCCAGCTCTGGAATTTGTTCCTGAGCTCCGCGGAACCAGGACGCTTCAGCGTCGCCTGCACTCGGTCGGTGGCCGAAGGACTGATGTAGATCCGCTTCGCCAGAATCGACAAGTCAACTGCAAAGCACCAGTATTCAAGCAAAGCAAGGGCCGCTACTTCCCCGTGTTTACAGGTAAGTAGCGGCCCTTTCACAGGTGCCCCCAGTGGGACTCGAACCCACAAGCCTTTCGGCAGCTGATTTTAAGTCAGCCGTGTATGCCAATTCCACCATGAGGGCAAGACTCTAAAATCTTACGCGATCAGATCGTAAAATCTGAAATTCCCGCATCGATCAGTGCCACAGGGGCCAGAAGTCACTTCCGGCCCCTGTGGCGGTCATTCGTCGATCAAAGCAGCTTACTTCGCTGAAGCAGCCTTCTTGGGATTAGCCGATTCTTCGAAGGCCGCGCGAGGGGTCTCCAAGTTGTTCAGCTGCACCGCGTCGCGCGAGAAGAACCAAGCAACCATCCAGTCGCCCAGGACGCGGAACTTGCGCTCGAAGGTTGGCATGGCCATACCGTGGTATCCGCGGTGTGCCATCCAAGCTGGCCAGCCCTTGAGCTTCAGGCCAACTACCTTGGCGACGCCCTTGTTCTGGCCGAAGCCTGCAACTGCGCCGAGGTTCTTGTGCTTGTATTCCTTGATGGTGCCTACGCCGTAGCGCGATGCATACAGGTTCTTCGCCAGCAGCTTGGCCTGGCGCACTGCGTGCTGTGCGTTCGGCACGCAGGTGCCATCCGGCAGACCGCCGGTGACGTCCTTCACGGCCGAGATATCGCCGGCAGCCCAGGCTCCGTCCAGCGGGTTGCCGTTCTCATCCTTGATCCGCAAATCGGTGCGGGTCTCGATGCGGCCGCGCTGTTCGATTGGGAAATCGGTGGAGCGCACCATCGGGTTCGCCATGACACCGGCGCACCAGATCAAGGTGTCTGTGCCGAATTCGCCGGCTGGGGACTTGTCTGCCATATTGATCAGCTGCAGGTTTCCGTCGGTGGCATCTGCCAGCGAGGTGTTCAGCAGGACCTCGATACCGCGGCTGCGCAAGTGGTCAACAACCCACAAGGCCTGCTCTTCGGTAACTTCCGGCATGATGCGGCCCATCGCCTCAACGAGAACAAAGCGGACTTCCTTCTCATCGACGCGGTCGTTGAGCTTGACCAGGTGACGAGCCATGTCTTCAAGCTCGGCAATGGTTTCGATGCCAGCGAAGCCGCCACCAACCACAACGAAGGTCAGCGCGCGCTTGCGTGCAACCGGATCGGTCATATTCGCTGCGGACTCTATGCGTTCGGCAACCTTGTTGCGCAGTGCTACCGCTTCTTCGATGGTCTTCAGTCCGATGCCTGCATCGCCCAGTCCCGGAATCGGGAAGGTGCGGGTGATGGCGCCAGCGGACATCACGATATCGGTGTATTCCAGCTCGAATTCTTCACCGCTGACCGGTGCGACAACAGCCTTCTTGCTAGCGTGGTCAATGCTCAGCACACGGCCATTAACCAGCTCGGAGTGCTTCAGGTGCGCACGGTGGGAGACCACCGCGTGGCGTGGTTCGATATTGCCACCTGCAACTTCTGGCAGGAATGGCTGGTAAGTCATGTATGGGTTCGGGTCTACGACGGTGACGATGCCACCGTGGTCCTTGACCTTCTTCTGCAACTTCATCGCGACGTAAAGGCCAACATAGCCACCGCCAACGACAAGAATGCGCGGACGCTTCTGGGAGCTTTCGATGATCGACATACTCTTGATTCTACGCGGAATATCGGAGTTAGTGAAAACATTCACTAACTTTCTCTGTTGCCTTCGTCTCTCCGCCCGCACAAGTTCCTGCCGCGGCGGAGCGCACCGGGAGAATTCCGCGCTTTCCAGCTGAAAACCTGCCCTGGAAACGGTCATCGGACACCGGGCGCCTACCGCCACGGGTTAACCCGAACTGGCGGTGAGCCAAAGGAGTTCTATCTCCTTTGGCTCACCGCCAGCAACAAGTTTCGGCTACTTATCGTCTTCCGGGATTTCGTCGAATAGATCGCGCCCATCGCCCGACTTGCCGACCTGCAATTTACTCAGGGCCGCGAGCTCGGCTTCACGGATTTTCTTTTGCCGTCGGGCACGAATTCCTACCTGCGCTCCCCCGCCGAGGAGTACCAGCACCAGCAGGATTCCACCGCCGAGCACAATCACCGGCTGCAGTGCCGGGGCCGAGTCATCGGGAAGGATCGGTTCGGGAGCCGCTACGGGATCCAGCGTCGACTTCTCCATGGAGACCCCTGGATCCGGCGCCTCGGTCTTTTCATCTGAATTTCGGCGATGGATCCGAATCCACTCGGTAATGGTGTTCATCGGATTAGTCTCGGCCACCGGCACATTTGCGGTCAGCGCCGCGTGCGCATCGATAATGCCGTAACCGTACAGATTGTCCACACCGGCCGCGCCGGTGTCCTTGGCGGTCTGCAGGATTCGGTTGATCACCTGTGGCGCTTTCATCTCCGGATGCTCGGCGCGAATCAGCGCGGCCACGCCGGCGACCAGCGGCGCAGCGCCCGAGGTACCGGACCAGCGGGCGTATCCGCCGCCGGGCAGGCCTCCGACCAGCTGTTCGGCGGGAGCGGCGACACCGATGGAGATACCCTCGGTGGAGGAATCCTTCGAAGCCTTGCCCGACTCATCGACCCCGGCGACCGTCAGCACGCCGGGGATCGTTGCCGGGGCACCGACCTGGCTCATCCCGCCCGAACGGTTGCCCGCGGCGGCCACGATGACCACGTCCTTGTCCTCCGCGTACTTGAACGCGTCATCCCAGCTTTCGGGCCACGCCGGCGAGGTGGAGCCAAGGGACATGTTGATCACCTTGGCGCCGGAATCAACTGCCCAGCGCACCGCCTTGGGGATCTGCTCCTCGACGGGAATGCCCGAAGGGTTTTCCCCGCCCATCCACAAGGACACCGAAAGCAGATCGGCCTCCGGAGCGACGCCGAGCACTCCGTCATTGCCCGCACGCAGGGGCGGCACCTTCTCGTATTCGGGTTCTTCGGGGACTTCTACCGGCTCTTCGTCGTCCGCTTTGTCTTCATTTTTTTCTTCGGCGTTCTTCTTCGCGCGTTCCCACGCGGCCTTCAGCCGTTCGTTCTCGGACTTGATCCGCTCAATCTCTTGCTTATTGTTGCCGCGCCCGCCCAGCAAGGTGGCCACCAGGGTTCCGTGCTCGCTCATCACACCGATCGGCCTATCGCCCTTAGGCCCGCCGGAACCAGACATGTCCGCCCCGCCGGCGATCGCGCCCTTCAGATCAGGGTGGCTGGTATCGATGCCGGTATCGATGATAGCGACCTTGACGCCTTTGCCCTTGGTGACCTTGTGCGCCTCGGTAATGCCCTGGGCCGCCAACCAGTATTCGCTGCTGCGGATATCGTCCGCATGGGCCGGAGCGGCGCCAAGCACCGTAGCCCCGGCCAGTAGCGCCGCCAACACGGCAGCCAACAAGGTACGCGCCGCGACGGGCTTGCCGGTAGTCAAGTGACCCACGATCATCTCCTCGCAAGGGGCTCCGGCATGCCGGGCCAGTAGGGCTAGAACTGCAGTTGGCTAGTTACGCGCGGCCGAGGCCGTGATTCCATCGAGAATATCGTGCTCCGAGGCGATCAACGTCATCGGACGGTTTTGGCTGGTTCGTTCGAGGTAACCCAGAATGCGTTCCACGATCAACGCGCCGGCCTGAATCACATCCACGCGTCCCGGATGTATGAAGCCCAACGCTTCGCGTTCCGCACGGCTATAGGAGAGCATTTCACCGGTGGCTCGGCGCATCTGCGGGAAAGAAAGCTGGGCGCCGTGGATGGCTGCCGAATCATAGGCGCTCAACTTCAGCGCCTGCGCGGTGAGGGTGGTAAAGGTACCGGCCACCACGATCACCGTATCCACCTGGGACACATCGACTCGGCCGTCCAGCGTGGCCAGCGTGTCATCGATGAACTCGATCGCCCCGTCGCGGTCGGCAAAGCGTTCGGTCACCCGCACGCAACCCATATCCAGCGAGGCCGCGGCCAGCGGTCCGGAATCGTCGCCGAGGACAAATTCGGTGGAACCGCCGCCAAGATCAATGACCAGCAGCTGGCCGTCCTTGGCGTGGCGCACCGAGGCCGCGCCGGTAAAGGACAGGCTCGCTTCTTCATCTCCGGTGATCACCTCGGGGCTCACGCCCAGGATGCCGGTGACGGTGGACAGGAAGACCTCGCGGTTCGAGGCATCACGCGCCGCGCTGGTCGCCGCAAAACGGATCTGCTGGACTGAATGCTCATCGCACAATGCCTTGTACTCGCGCACCGCGGCGAAGGTACGTTCCAAAGCTTCGGGAGCGAACCCGCCGGTGGCGTCCACGTCCTGGCCCAGCCGAACCACGCGCATGGTGCGCACGACGTCACGCAACTGCACGCCGTCGGCCTCAACGGTGGCATCCGCAATCAGCAGGCGGATGGAGTTCGTCCCGCAGTCGATTCCCGCTACGCGCATCAGGCTTGATCCGCTTCGGTGGCTTCGCGCTCGGCACGCTTGCGTGCGCGCTCGGCGCGTTTCACTGCCGGGTCAACCCGCTCCTGGGTCTTCACATGGCGCGATCGATCCAGGCTCGGAGCCGCGCCGGTGGTATCCCAGGCGCCTTCGCAGAAGCATTTGTCCTTGGTCCACCATTCCGCGATCCCCGCGATGGCCTCGTCACCCAGCGGGTTCACGCCCTCGCCGGCCGCCAGCGAATGCCCCACGAGCACATGCAGGCACTTCACCCGGCTCGGCATGCCGCCGGCCGAGACGCCGTCGATCTCCGGGACCGCCCCGGTGCCCGAACGCTCGCCGATCGCCTCGCGGTTCGCCAGATAGGACTCGTGCGCCGACACATAGTCGGCGGCCAGCTGCGAATCCTCGCCCAAGCGATCGTTCATGGCGCCCATCAGCCCGGCGGCTTCCAACCGGGACACCGCGGCGGTGATGACCGGATGCGCCAGGTAGTAGGTGGTCGGGAAGGGGATGCCGCTGGAAAGCCGCGGGGCGGTGGTCGCCACCAGCGGATTGCCGCACACGCAGCGTGCACCGATCTCCACCACATCGCGTACCGGACGGTTCAGCTGGCGGCTGAGCGTATCCAGGTCCTGCTCGCTGGGAACACGTCCGGCGGCATCGAGGGCTTCGCGGATTGGCTTATCAGTCAAGTTATCGTCTTTTCGCGTCGTGTGGTTCGTCCCTGGTGCAGGGAGCCGGTAAGTTATCAGTCGGTCGCCGAGCGATGCACCGAATCGAGCAGCGCATCAACCCATGGAAGATCGGCGCGCACCTCATAGGTGCTGCCATTGCTTGTTTGGACTTCTTCCTCAGCTGGAAGTTCGCCCACCACCTTGTACAGCTTTTCGCCCGGCATCACCAAGTTTATCCGTTCGCGGGCCTGCTGCTTGATATACAGCGGGTCGTCCCAACGTGCGATCTCGGCCTTCAGATCGTCGCGCTGCTGCTCCTTCGCGCTGATCGAGGCACGCAGTTCGTTGATTTCGGTCATTTGGGTGCGGTAGAAGTTCACCGTGGGCACCAGCATCACGGCGAAGAACGCGAGCACTACCAGCAGTGCGGCCACGCGTCCGGAGAAGCGATGGGCCGCCACCGGTTCGCCGGCTGGCAGCTGGCTGTGTGCCTCGGCCTTCTCCCCCGGCTTGCGGCGGACTGCGGCGGAGAACTTCACCCGGTCATCGCGGCGGCGTTCGCTCTGCTTCTCCTTGGCACGTTCGCGCAGCGGCGCCTTCGGTTTCCCCGCGGCGGGCTTGGCTGGCCGCGGCGCCGCGGGCGCGCCAGAAGAACCGGTGCCAGCTGTTTTGCGTTCCGGGGATGGAGCCGTCCGCGCCCTGCGCGCCGCCGGAGCATTCCTTTTCGCGCTGGGTACCACGTGCAACGCGTCGGTGGCTGGCTCCGCCTGGTGGGCCCCACTGGTTTCACTGCGCGCGCCGGCTTCCGGTGCTTCGTCTATTTCGCTACGCTCACCGGAGTCAGCTTCCGGTTTCCCGGTGCTTGCTGGGGTGTTTCGTCGCGGCATGCGCGGTGGTCGCTGCGCCATACTCCCCCATTCAAACTCGTACTTCCAACGGTATCTCCATTAAATAACGATAAGCCCGTCGGTATCCAACTACCGACGAGCTTATTCGTTTTATCTGAAGATTAGCTGTTGAAACGCGGGAACGCACTGGTTCCTGCGTAAACTGCTGCCTCGCCCAGGTCCTCTTCGATGCGCAGCAGCTGGTTGTACTTTGCTACGCGCTCGCTTCGGGCCGGGGCACCGGTCTTGATCTGGCCGGCGTTGGTGGCCACGCAGATCTCGGCGATGGTGACATCTTCGGTCTCGCCCGAACGGTGCGAGGTGATGGTGGTGTAGCCGGCACGCTGGGCCATCGAGATGGCGTCCAGGGTCTCGGTGAGGGTGCCGATCTGGTTCACCTTGACCAGCAGCGAGTTCGCCGTATTGGTCTTGATGCCCTGAGCCAGGCGTTCCGGGTTGGTGACGAAGAGGTCATCGCCGACCAGCTGCACCTTGTCGCCGATGTTGTCGGTCAGGGTCTTCCACCCTTCCCAGTCGTTCTCATCCAGCGGATCCTCGATGGATACCAGCGGGAAGTCGGCAACCAGCGAGGCGTAGTAATCGCTCATCTGCTGTGCGCTGCGCGCTTCGCCTTCGAACTGGTAGGCGCCGTTCTCGTAGAACTCCGAGGAGGCCACGTCCAGCGCCAGGGCAATGTCCTTGCCCGGGGTGTAGCCGGCGCGCTTGATGGCTTCGGTGATCAGTTCCAGCGCCGCGCGGTTGCTTGGCAGGTTCGGCGCGAAGCCGCCCTCGTCGCCCAGCCCGGTGGACAGCTTCTTTTCCTGCAGTACCGACTTGAGGTTGTGGTAGACCTCGACGCCCCAGCGCAGGCCTTCGGAGAAGGTATCGGCGCCCAGCGGAGCGATCATGAATTCCTGGATGTCCACATCGGAGTCGGCGTGCGAGCCGCCGTTGAGGATGTTCATCAATGGCACCGGCAGCACGTGGGCGTTCGGGCCGCCCAGGTACTTGAACAGTGGCAGGTTGGCGCTGGCGGCCGCGGCGTTGGCCACGGCCAGGGAAACGCCCAAGATGGCGTTGGCGCCGAGCTTCGACTTGTTGTCGGTGCCGTCCAACTCGATCATCGCCTGGTCGATGGAGCGCTGGTCTGTGGCGTCCAGGCCCTCCAACTCATCGGCGATCTCTTCGATTACCGACCCAACGGCGCCCAAGACGCCCTTGCCGAGGTAGCGCTTCTTGTCTCCGTCGCGACGTTCCGCGGCTTCGAACTGGCCGGTGGAAGCACCGGATGGAACCGCGGCGCGGCCATGGGCACCATCGGTAAGTAGGACCTCGACCTCAACGGTCGGATTTCCGCGGGAATCAAGAATTTCGCGCGCGTGAATGGCGTCAATCAATGCCATGAGTAAGGACTCCTTGTATAAAGGGGTTGTCTAAGGGCTGGTCGATCCAGCGGTCCGATCGACCGTTGGCACCATTGCCTGTTCCCTAGCCTAGCGCTTCACCCCTTGTTAGGGCGACGTTGTTTCGCGCTTCGTTCCAGCATAATTTTTCGCCAGCGCGTCGCGCAGCACCGTTTCGGCATCCAAGCCAAGCTCCTCGGCCCGCGCCGAGAGGGCCAGCAGTTCGGAACTAAGGCTCTGCGCGTCATGCACCCGCCCCCGGATTTCGATGGTGGGCTCCGGCAGTTTCGCGGCCCCCGCACGCCGGTGCCGGTCCAGCAGCTTTTGCGCCAGCGCCAGCGAGGGAAGACCGGCGGGAAGCCCGGCATTCTTACGCCGCGGCGCCCCGGCGCGTTCGGACTGCTTGGCCGCATCCCAAATCCGGATGATCTCAGCGATGTCCGTGGTGATCACCGGTTCGAGCCCACCCTGGGCATCGAAGACATGCCGGTTGCGGCGTTGCAGCTTGTCGGCCAACGCCTTGGCCACCTCCTGCAGGCCGAAGTGCTCCCGTTCCTCGGCGATCCGCGCATGGAGCAGGATCTGGAAGAGCAAGTCCCCGAGCTCCTCGCACAATAGCTGCGCATCCTGCGCGCCAATCGCGTCGAGCACCTCATAGGATTCCTCGATCAGGTAGGTGCGCAGGGACTCATGGGTCAACGCGCCGGTCCAGGCGCAGCGCTCCCGCAAGGTCCCGACGATCCAGATCAGCCGGTCTAATTCGCTCTCGCTTTGCATGCCTACAAGCTAATCACATGGATGCGGGCAGCCCGGGCAGACCATCGATGCTCAGCGAATTCTTCTGCGTGCGGTACTCTTCCATGCCCGCGGCGCCTTTTTTCTCGGCCTGCAGGCGCAGCAGCTCCCGTTCCCCGGCGAGCTCCATCACCGGTACTCCCCAACCGCAGGAGTCGCTGATCCGGGTGAGCTGAACCGAAATCACCGCGCGGGTGCTTGGATGCTCCGGGTGCAAGGCAACAACCTTCTCGAAGATTTCCTCGCCCGGCAGGTGAACCGCCCCGCGCCCGTGCAGGCGCACGATGCGTGGCCGGTCGTCGAAGGAATTGAACATCAGGCACACCCGGGCGTTTTCCCGGATATGCGCGATGGTTTCCACCCCGCTGCCGGTGTAGTCCACCCAGGCCACCTGGTTCGGGCCCAGCACCGAAAAGGAGTCATGCCCGCGCGGGGAGATGTTCACATGCCCTTGGTCCGATAGCGGCGCGGTGGCCACGAACCACATCGGCTGCCGTTGAATCCAGGTCTTCAGGTTCTCGTCTATGCCCTCAAAGATTTTGCCCACAAATTCGAGCATAGTGCATCGATTTCGGCTCCCGCCACCCTGCCTCGGGCAGGGTTAAACGTCGCAAGGGCCACCGGTTCGGTGGCCCTTGCGCGAATGATTGCGTCGAGAACTAGATCTCTTCGTAATCCTCGTCGTCGTCCTCATCGTCGTCTTCGTCGAGCAGGTCGGCGTAGTAGTCGTTGATGTATTCGACCAGCAGTTCACGCATTTCCAGCGGCACGAAGGCCGCCTCGGCGGCGTTCAGCGTCAGATCCAGCAGGTCTTCGAGATCGTAGTCGAAGGCCTCGACCAGCAATTCGAATTCATCGGACAGGCCCGTGCCGCTCATCAGCCGGTTGTCCGGGGAGATGGTGACGTTGAACCCGGTCTGCACCAGCAGGTCGATCGGGTGGGATTCGATTCCCTCGCCGAATCCGGCGGTGGCGCCGGTCTGCAGGTTCGAGGACGGGCAGATTTCCAGCGGAATGCCGCGTTCGCGCACCCAGTTGGCTACCGGGCCCAAGGAAACCAGTCCGGTGTCCTGGTCCAGGGTTTCCCCGTCGTCGTCCACGCCGCCGAACTCGATTTCGATATCTTCCGCGACGCGTACGCCGTGGCCCAAGCGGGTGGCGCGGCCGACCAGGATTGCATCCTTGATCGAGTCCAGCCCGGCGGCCTCGCCTGCGTGCACGGTGGCGGGGAAGAGATTCTCGGCCAGCAGGTCGAAGGCGTCCTTCATGCGCGAAGGCGGGAACCCATCCTCGGGTCCGGCGATGTCGAATCCGACCACGCCCCGTCCGCGGTGGCGCAAGGCCAGCTGGGCGATCTCCAGGCCGCGGTCTGCTTGGCGCATGGCGGAGAGCAGCTGGCCAACCTGAATCGGGTGGCCCTCGTTGTTCAGCGTCTCGCAGGCCTGATCCAGCCCTTCCTGCACGGCGTCGACGACGTCGTCCAGGCTCAGCCCCTCGCGCAGGTGCTGCTCGGGTGCGTAGCGCACCTCGCCGTAGATCACGCCGTCGGCCGCGAGGTCTTCGACGAATTCGCGAGCCACGCGGATCAGCGCATCGCGGGTCTGCATTACGGCCAGGGTGTGGTCAAAGGTTTCCAGGTAGCGTGGCAGCGAACCGGAGTCGGCCGATTCACGGAACCATTCACCCAAGGCTTCGGCGTCGGTGGCCGGCAGCTCGTGGCCGCCCTCCGCTGCCAAGTCGATGATGGTTTGCGGGCGCAAGCCACCGTCAAGGTGGTCATGCAGCGAAACTTTGGGCAGATCCCGGAAGTCGAACTCGGGATCATAGGCAAGATGAATCATTTCTTCAGTCACAGGTCGAGCCTAGTCGCAATTCCTCCGCACAGATAGTTCTGCTGGGTAAAGATCTGCGAGCCGCTATGTGACCATCGTCAAGCCGGCGGGTTAACCCTGTTCGCGCTCGGGCGGGACCAGCTCCAGCGCCCCGGAGGTTTCGGCCGGTGCGCCGTTCTGCGTGCGCCGCTTGTACCGGGCAAACACCCGATTGACCAACAGGTCGATGAGGTAGCCCAGCAGCACCGCGAGCACCACCGAGACGATGATTCCCAGCAGTTTGTTATGCGCCAGCCAATTGCCCGCCAACGCTCCGATGCCCACCGAATAGGCGCCCCAGGTGACGCAGCCGATGATGTCGAAGAGGGTGAAGCGGCGGTGGCTGAAGCCCGTGGCGCCCGCCGTCAAATTCACCGCGACGCGGCCCACGGGGATATAGCGTGCGGTGAAAATCAGCAGCGCCCCTGAGGTCTGGAGCTTGCGCGCGGAAAAATTCAGCACGCGTTGCGCCCGCTTTCCGCGCATCCACGCGAAGCCGCGCGCCCCGAGCTTGCGGCCGATCAGGAAGGTGATCTGGTCCCCCACGATGGCCCCGGAAATGCCAAGCACTGCAATCAATACCAGGTTGGGCGATCCGGTGTTCACGCCCACGGCGGCCAGCGAGACCAGAAAGGACTCGGAGGGCACGATCGGGAAAAACGCATCGATCATGCAGAACAGAAACAACAGCGGGAGCACCCACCATGCGCTTGCTGCCTGCGTGATCGCCTCGTTGACCAGTTCCATTAATCTCTGCTTCTTCCCCCGGGCTTGCGCCTGACGCGCCGTGATTCCATTCTCACTCGAGAACTCGCACCGATGCATCCGACCGTCGTCGCATAATGAATTTTATCCATCCACACCCACGGGTGGAGACATCTGTCCAACGATTGAACACCGCCTTCCGGTTCCCGGGAGTTTGCCGGGAGCTAGAGCCGCGCGCGGAGCAGCGGTTCACGGCCAACGCGAAGAAACGACAGCGGCACCCGACCACGGCGTGGGTCGGGTGCCGCTTCGCGCTGCAGGGATTCCGGCGCGCTCGCGGAAGTTCGGCTACTTCGCGGCAATCCGATCGAAGATCAGGCGGGTGTCCGCCCGGTCGGTATCCGAACCGATCAGGATCGACTTTTCCACCAGTTCGATGGCGCGCGGCAGCTTCTGCGGGGTATCGGTCAGCAGCGTCGCGATCGGCTGCCCGCGGCGCACCAAGGCGCCGGGCTTCACATGCAAGCGCACGCCGGCACCTGCCTGCACCGAATCCTCCTTGCGGGCACGCCCCGCGCCCAGGAACCAGGCCGCCAAGCCGATATCCATCGCGTCGAGCTTCAGCAGCGCGCCCTCGGCCGGCGCGTAGACGGTATGCGATTCGGTGGCCACCGGAAGCTTCGCGTCCGGGTCGCCGCCCTGGGCGATGATCATCTGCCGCCAGCGGTCCATCGCCTGGCCGTTGCCCAGCGCGGCGCGCACGTCAACGCCCTTGATCCCGGCACCGGCGAGCATCTCGGTGGCCAAGGCCACGGTCAGCTCGACCACGTCCTCCGGCCCGCCGCCGGCGAGCACCTCAACGGATTCCTCGACCTCGATCGCATTGCCGGCGGTCAACCCGAGCGGGGTGTCCATATTCGTCAGCAAGGCGACGGTATTCACCCCGGAATCGGTGCCCAGGTAGACCATGGTTTCGGCGAGCTCGCGGGCCATCGCCTCGTCCTTCATGAAGGCGCCGGAACCGACCTTCACATCCAGGATCAGCGTGCCGGTGCCTTCGGCGATCTTCTTGCTCATAATCGAGGAGGCGATCAGCGGCAGCGAGTCCACGGTGGCGGTCACATCCCGCAGCGCGTACAGCTTCTTATCCGCCGGGGCCAGCCCGGTGCCCGCGGCGCAGATCACCGCGCCGGCACCCGAAAGCTGGGCGAACATCTCCTCGTTGGTCAATGCC
Organism: Glutamicibacter sp. BW80; assembly: GCF_002332385.1. NCBI lineage: Bacteria > Bacillati > Actinomycetota > Actinomycetes > Micrococcales > Micrococcaceae > Glutamicibacter > Glutamicibacter sp. BW80. The sequence continues at coordinate 328,159 of NZ_NRGV01000050.1, forward strand.
GCACGCCACCCCGGGATGGCTTCGAGCTTATCCAGGGTGCCTCCGGTGTGGCCCAGGCCGCGGCCGGAGAGCTGCGGGACGGCCACCCCGAAGCTGGCGACCAGCGGTGCCAGCGGCAGCGTGATCTTATCCCCCACCCCGCCGGTGGAGTGCTTGTCGGTGGTGGCCAGCCGCTTGCCGTTGGCATCGGTCAACCCGGAGAAGTCCATGCGTTCGCCCGAGTTGATCATCGCGTGGGTCCAGCGCGAAATTTCCGAACGGTTCATGCCGCGGAAGAAGATCGCCATATTCAGCGCGGACATCTGCTCTTCGGCGATGGCCCCGCGGGTGTACGCCTCGATGGTCCAGTCGATCATCTCGCCGCTGAGTTCCCCGCCATCGCGTTTGGTGCGGATGATATCGACGGCACTAAATTTTTCGGCAGCCATAATCGGGTTCCTTACTCGTCAATTTCTCGGAGGTGACTTCGCTACGCAAAAGCGCGCGGGTCACAAGGCAATATCGTTCGGGCCAAAGGCGTAGGGCAGCAGCTGTTCCATGGTGAGGATGCCGGTATCGGTTTTGATCAGCATGTCGGCACCCCGGTGCTCGAAGAGCAGTTGGCGGCAGCGCCCGCAGGGGGTGATCAGTTCGACCTTGCCCGCCTCCAGCTGGCCGAAACAGACAAAGTACGCCAGCTGGCCGCCGCCGGTGGCGAACATTTCGCCGACCATGGCGCACTCGGCGCACAGGGTCACCCCGTAGGCGGCGTTTTCGATATTGCACCCCGAGACGATTCGCCCATCGGTGGTTTGCGCCGCGGCGCCCACCCGGAACTTCGAGTAGGGTGCATAGGCCGTGGACAGCGCCGCCGCGGCCGCAGCTTCGAGCTGCGACCACGGCGCGGTGTTGTTTTCCATGGGGATTGTCATTCCTTCACATACGGTTCGCCGACGGCCGCCGGGCCACGCGAGCGGCCCACCAGTCCGGCGACGGCGAAGATCGTGACCAGATACGGCATCATCGCCATGAACTGGCTTGGCACCGGTGTGCCGATAATCGTCAAGATCACCTGCAGGTTATCCGCGAAGCCGAAGAGCAGCGCGGCGGCGAAGGCTCCGATCGGGTTCCAGCGTCCGAAGATCACCGCGGCCAACGCGATGAAGCCGCGGCCGCCGGAAATCTCCTTGGTGAAGGAATCGATCGCCACCAGGGTGAAGAACGAGCCGCCGATGCCGGCGACGATGCCGCCAAGGGTGACGTTCCAGAAGCGGGTGGCGTTGACCTTGATGCCCAGGGTGTCCGCGGCCTTCGGGTGTTCGCCCACCGCACGCACGCGCAGCCCCCAACGGGTTTTGAACAGGCCGAACCAGACCAGGAAGACCGCCACGTACATCAGGTAGCCGATCAGCGACTGCTTGAACAGGATCGGGCCGATCACCGGGATGGCGCTCAACCCGGGGATCGCGATGATCGGCAGGTGGGCCGGCGAGTTGAACAGTTCCGGATCTTCCTGCATCACCGTGGTGAAGAGGAACCCGGTGATGCCCGAGACCAGCACGTTGAGCACCACGCCGACGATGATCTGGTTGACCAGGTACTTGATTGCGAAGACCGCGAGCACCAGGGAAACCAGCGCGCCGGCGATGCCTGCGGCGATCAGCCCGGCGAAGGCGTTTTTGGTCACCGAGGCGACGATCGCCGCGGTGAACGCGCCACCGAGCAGCTGGCCCTCGATGGCGATGTTGACCACGCCGGCACGTTCGCAGAGCACTCCGGAGAGCGAACCGAAGACCAGCGGCACCGCGAGCACCACCGCGCCGGCCAGCAGGCTGGCCAGCGAAATGCTGTTGATATTCGCCCCGGAGACCACCCAGATCAGGAAGCCCAGGACGAAGAGCACCGCGGCGATCACCACCGCCCAGGTCGGCAGGGCCTGCCCCTTGGCGCGCAGCCTCCAGGAATAGGCCGCCAGGGCCACCAGCAGCACCCCGAAGACGATATTCGTGGCCATGCCCGGGAAGACCAGGTCCGGAATCGTGAACGCGTCGGTGGCGGTGCTCAGCGAGAAATGCGCCGCCTGGCTGCTGCCTAGGAAGCCGAAGCTGATCAGCGTGATCAGTGCGATGACGCTGAGCACGATTGGGGTTTTCTTGCTCGGCAACAGCGTGATCGACGGTTGCAGGCCTTGAGTCGTCATGGTGGTCACTTGGCACCTGCCTTGGTGGTTTCGGCGACGCGCGCGCGTCGCTTGGGGTTCATGCCGAAGATCGATTTCACCAGCGGCGGAGCGGCGATGAACAGCACGATCAGCGACTGCACCACGAGCACGATGTCGATTGGGGTGCCGGTGGAGATCTGCATATTGACCGCACCGGCGCGGAAGGCACCGAACAAGAGCCCGGCGAAGAAGGTCCCCCACGGGGTGGAGCGGCCCAGCAGCGCCACGGTGATCGCGTCGAAGCCGAGCGAGCCGGCCACACCGGCGGTGAGCACCTTCTCGGTGCCGGCCACCTGGGCGACGCCGGCGGCACCGGCCAGCGCGCCGGCGAAGGCCATCGCCAGCATGGTGGTCCGTGCGACGTTCACCCCGGCGGTCCGTGCGGCCTGCGGGTTATGCCCTACCGCGCGGAATTCGAAGCCGAGGGTGGAGCGCTTGAGCATCCAGGCCACCAGCACCGTCAGCCCGATCGCCATGACGAAGCCCAGGTGCAACCGGGAACCGGGCATCGCCGGGAAGGTCGCGTTGGCGTCGAGGATCGGGGAGATCGGGTTCGTCTCGCCGGGACGGCGGAAGGCGGTGGTGTTCATCAAGAAGTACAGCAGGTACAGCGCCACGTAGTTGAACATGATCGTCAAGATCACCTCGTGCGCGCCGGTGCGGGCCTTGAGCAGGCCCACCAGCCCGCCCCACAGCGCGCCGCCGAGCAGCCCGAAAATGATCACCAGCAACAGGTGCAGCACCAGCGGCAGATGCCAGGCGAACCCGACATAGCCGGCCATCGTGGCGCCGATGATGATCTGCCCCTGGGCACCGATGTTGAACATGCCCGCGCGGAAGGCCAGGGCAACGCCCAGGCCCGCGCAGATCAGCGGGGTGGAGACCGTCAGGGTCTCCAGGAACGGGGAGAAGCCCCGTGCGGAGTTGTAGATGGAGCCGTTGAACAGCGCCACGTAGCTTTCGGTGCCCGCGCGCCACAGCTGGGAGAAGAAATCGCTGGGTCGGGCGAAGATGTAGCTGGAGGTCTCGATGACCTTCTTGTCGGTGACCGCTACCAGCAGGCCGCCGATGACCAGGGCGACGATCACGCCGAGCAGCGAGACGATGCCCGGGCCCTGGGTGATCTTGCGGAACAGCTCGTTATCCGGCTGCTTGCCCTCGGGCGGCGCTGCCGGCTTCTCGGCGGCCGGCATCTCGCCGATGGGGTTCTCGCTCACTGCGCTTCTCCTTCCGCTGCGTTCATGTCGCCCGGCGCTGCTTTGCCGGGCTGAGTGGTTTCCGCCGGTGCCGGGGCCGCCTCGACGGGTTCGGCGTCGGCCTTCACGTGGCCGGCCTGGCTGATCGCATCCTCCTGGGAGACGCCGGCCATCATCAGGCCGAGCACCTCGCGGGAGGTGTCCCCCGGCACGATGCCGTTGATCTTGCCCTTGTAGAGCACCGCGATCCGGTCCGCCAGCTCCATCACCTCGTCCAGCTCGGTGGACACGATCAGCACCGGAGTGCCCTTGTCGCGTTCGGCGACGATGCGCCGGTGCAGGAACTCGATGGAGCCCACATCCACGCCGCGGGTGGGCTGCGAGGCGATGAACAGCTTCAAATCGCGGCTCAGCTCGCGGGCCATCACCACCTTCTGCTGGTTGCCGCCAGAGAGGCTGGACGCCGGGTTCAGCGGGTTGTCGGTGCGCACGTCGAAGTCGGCGATCTGCTTGGTGGCGTTCTTCTTCATCGCCTCCAGGTTCATCGAAATCCCCTTGCCGAAGGGCTTTCGGTCGTACAGGTCCAGAATCAGGTTCTCTTCGATGGAGAACTGGGTGACCAGCCCGTGCACCGAGCGGTCTTCGGGGACAAAGCCCACGCCCGAGCGCAGCACCGCCTTGACCGATTTGCCGACCAGTTCCTGACCGTCGAGCTTGATCGATCCGGCGTTCACCGGCTGGGTGCCGAGGATCGCCTCGGTCAGTTCGGTCTGCCCGTTGCCTTGCACCCCGGCCACGGCGAGGATCTCGCCTCGGTGGATGTCGAAGGAGACCCGGTCCAAGGTGGTGGTCCCGGCCGGATTGATGACGCTCAGCTCGCGCACCGCGAGGCTGGCCTCCCCCGGGGTGCCCGCTTCCTTGTTCAGGTTCAGCTGCACGGCGCGTCCGACCATCAGGTTGGCCAGCTCGGTGGTGGAGGTTTCGGGGGCGACCGAGTCGACGACCAGTCCGCGGCGGACCACGGTGATCACATCGGAGACCGCGCGCACCTCGCGCAGCTTATGCGAGATGAACACGATCGAGGTGCCGTTGGCCTTGAGCTGGCGCATGATATCCAGCAGCTCGTCGGTCTCCTGCGGGGTCAGCACCGCGGTTGGCTCATCGAGGATGAGCACCTTCGCCTCGCGGACCAGTGCCTTGATGATTTCCACGCGCTGCTGCACGCCGACGGGCAAATCCTCGACGATCGCGTCCGGGTCGACGTTGAACCCATAGCGGTCGGAGATTTCGCGGACCTTCTTGCGTGTGACCTGCAGGTCAAGCACGCCGCCGGCCTTGGTGGCTTCGGCGCCCAGGGCGATGTTCTCGGCGACGGTGAACACCGGGATCAGCATGAAGTGCTGGTGCACCATGCCGATGCCGGCGGCCATGGCATCGCCGGGGCCGGAGAATGCCACCGGCTTGTCGTCGATCAGGATGTGCCCCTCGGTCGGTTGGTACAGACCGTAGAGCACGTTCATTAGCGTGGACTTTCCCGCGCCGTTCTCACCGAGCAAGCAGTGGATCTGGGCATCATCGACGACGAGGTCGATGTCTTTGTTGGCGTAGAAAGAACCGAAGGCTTTCGAGATTCCTCGTAGTTCGAGTTTCACGATTCCACCATCTTTGTTATTCGGTTACTGGCAGGTGGGCAGGCATAGAGCGCGTCACCTGCACACCGCTCAGGCGGTGAGCGGTGACGCGCTCGGATGACTTATTCTGTGGTGCGCCAAACCCTACTTAGGGCTGGCTGCCGATTCAACCTTCAGCTCACCGGAGATGATCGAGGCCTTCAGGGCCTCGAGCTCTGCCTTGGTTTCATCGGAAACCGTGGAGTCGAAGTCGTGGAATGGAGCCAGGGCAACACCCTCGTTCTCCAGCGTTCCGACATATGGGGTCGAATCGAAGTTGTCTGCCGCGTCGGCGACGATGACCTCTTCGACGGCCTTGTCCATGGTCTTGACCACCGAGGTGAGCATGACGTCCTTGTAGTCCGGAGCGGTCACGTAGCCATCGGAGTCAACCCATACCAGCTTGACGTCCTTGCCGGCCTTGTTGGCGTCCTGCACCGCAGCGCCGGCGCCCTTGCCTACCGGACCTGCCACGGGCATGACCACGTCTGCACCGTTGTCGATGAAGTTCTTGGTCACCTGCTTGCCCTTGTCCTGCTTTTCGAAGTCGCCGGTGAACGTGCCGTCCTGCTTCTCCTTGTCCCAGCCCAGCAGCTTGACGTCCTCGCCCTTGTCTTCGTTGAACTTGTCAACGCCGTCGGCGAAACCGTCCATGAAGATGGTGACGGTAGGAATCTTGACGCCGCCGAAGGTGGCCACGGTGCCGGTCTCCGAGGCGGCAGCTGCCGCATAGCCGGCCAGGTAGGCTGCCTGAGCCGTGTCATAGATGATCGGCTTGACGTTTTCGATCTGCTCCTCATACTGGAAGTCGACGATCGCGAAGTGCTTCTCCGGGTTAGCGGCAGCGGCTTCGGCGGTTGCGTCGCCCAGCAGGAATCCGACGGTGACCGTCAGATTGCAGCCGGCGTTCATCATGCCGGTGAGGTTGGTGGCGAAGTCGGCGTTCGACTTCGACTCTGCCTCGCGCGGGGTGAAGCCAATATCGTCGGCAGCGGCCAGCAGGCCGCGGTGCGAGGATTCGTTGAAGGACTGGTCGTCGAATCCGCCCGAGTCGGAAACGATGCAGCCAATGTAGTCAGAGTTGCCGGCGGCTCCGCCGGTTTCCTCTGGAGCAGCGCCACAGGCGCTCAATGCCAAAGCCGAAATGCCGAGCATGGCCGCAGCCATACCGGTCTTGCGCGATACGAAGCGCATCTAAACCTCCATGAGTGAAGTGCGAGATTACCGGGAGGCGAGGAACCTGTAACCCCACGAAGATGGCCTTCGCGAGCGGCACAAAAGTACTAGCTTTCCCATCGTTTCCATAGCCTATCGGAGATACGACAGAGGTAAAGACGTGGAAGATTACAAACCGGTAACTTCCCGAACACGTAACGGCAAGCGCTTAACGCCAAACTCCAAGTCAGATGACGATTTGTTAAAGCTTCAAAGAAGTGTTAAAACTTTTTGGGTTTCCCCTAGTTGGCCAGCGCTTCGTCGATGGCCTGCACGGCCGCGGCGGCCATCAAGCGCACGCCCGTTCCGATGCACCGTTCATCTGGGTTATAGTCCCCGCGGTGCAGGTCGAAGGTCTTGCCTCCCGGAGTGCGGGTGCCAAGGCGCAGCATTGCCCCCGGTACCTTCTGCGTCATCCAGGCAAAATCTTCTCCGCCCATGGACTGCGGGGTCAGCTCGATCGCTGCCGCGCCAAATTCCCGGCGAGCCGCATCTTCGATCAATGCGGTTTCGCTCGGAGCGTTGATTACCGGCGGCACCCCGCGGGTGTGCTGCATCTTGATCTCCACCCCATAGGGAGCTGCCACCTGGCGGACCGTAGCATCGAGCAGCTCACCGGCCGCGTACCAGACCTCGCCATCGAGGCAACGCATGGTTCCGGCCAGGTATCCGGTAGCGGGTATCGCATTCGGGGCGCTGCCGGCATGAATCTGCCCCCACACCACCGAGACGGCCGAGCGCACATCCACCTTGCGTCCGAGCACTGCCGGGACCTGGGTGGCGATCTGGCTCATTGCGAAGACGATGTCTTCGGTCAAATGCGGACGTGAGGTATGCCCGCCGCGGCCGTTGACCTCGATGCGAATGGTATCGCTGGCCGAGGTGATCGCGCCGATGCGGGTACCGATCTTGCCCACGTCGATCCGCGGATCGCAGTGCAGCGCCAGCACGCGCGGCACCTCATCCAAGATCCCCTGCTCGATCACGGACAGCGCGCCGCCGGGCAGTTTCTCCTCGGCAGGCTGGAAGATCACCCGAATTTTTCCGTGCAGCGCCCCGGCCTCGTCCATCCGCTGCAAGGCCAGCGCGACGCCGAGCATCACGGTGGTGTGGATGTCGTGGCCGCAAGCGTGGGCCACCCCGTCGGTCTGCGAGGCGAAATCCAGCCCGGTTTCTTCCACTACGGGCAGAGCGTCGATATCCGCGCGCAGCCCGAGCCGGATCGGCCCCGGTCCCACGTCGACGAATGCACCGGTCTGCTCCATGGCCACCGGCTCGAGCCCGGCGGCACGCAGCGTCGCGAGAATCCGCGCGGTGCTCTGGTGCTCCGCGAAGGACAGTTCTGGGTTGCGGTGCAGCTCGCGGCGGAAGTCGATCAGCGCAGGCAGCAGCGGCTCGGTCCACGGTTGGACGGAAGCCAGCTTGCCATTTTCATTCACGGTGGTCACCCCTGTGAGAATACGCCGTCGAGGAATCGGCGACCAGCTGGGCCGTAACCTTGAGCCGAATTACGCAATACAATCCCATCCCAGGCCCCGGTTCATCGCGAACCGGGGCCCGGGCACGGGACATTTGCTACTTGCCGCGGATCAGTTCGGCGCAGCGCTCACCAATCATCATCACCGTGAGATTCGGATTCACCGTCACCAACTCCGGCATCACCGACGCATCGGCCACCCGCAACCCGGACACCCCCTTAACCCGCA